>NZ_JACJQW010000007.1:0-248238 GCF_014696905.1 Nostoc sp. FACHB-190 | reverse complement strand
ACGCCAAACGATTCATCAGAGAGGTTTATTTTTTCTGTCATTCTTTTACTGTGGTGAAAGCGTTATTTGAACTAGCAATTCACGGTCAAATTTTTGACTTTCCCAAACTCCATACCTATGGTGTTTTCTCATAACTGATTTAGGATTGCTATATTATGCCCATTCCCACCAACGTCAATTAGTGGAGATTTCTGAAGAGTTAAGGCAAAGTGCGATCGCCACAATAGAAGCTGTGCAAATGCTATTATTTACAGGCGCAATGCCTAAAGCCATCAAAACAAAACGCTGTGATGGATGCAGTTTATCTCCTCAATGTTTGCCTCAAACTGCTGATAAAGTAAAACGATATCAAGAAGCAGTATAAATAATTTGGTGTTGCTGAGAATATTTTTGAAAAGCTCACGCATAGACGCGATAGCGGCTTCCCGCAGGGTAGGCGCAAAGGCGCAAAGAATAACTCTGCGTTAAAAAACTCTCTTTTACTCTAATAAGGAAATAATCATGGGTACAGTTTACATTTCCCAGGAAGATGCTTTCATTGGCAAAATTGATGAACGTCTTAGTGTTAAATTCGATAAAAAGATAATTTTAGATGTCCCACTCATCAAAATAGAAGGTGTAGTAGTTTTAGGACGTGCTACTGTTTCGCCTTCTGTAATTTCGGAACTTTTAGAACGCAGTATTCCTCTCACATTCCTGACAGAAAACGGTCGTTATTTAGGACGTATAGAACCAGAGGTAACTAAAAATATATTTGTTCGCAAAGCCCAATGGCAAGCCGCCGGAGAATCAACCCAAGCAATTCATGTTGTCCAAGGATTTGTCCGTGGTAAATTGAAAAATTACCGCCAAATTCTTACCCGTCGTCAGCGCGAATCTTCAGATATAGATTTATCTAAAAAGATAACCCAATTAGAACAAGCGATCGCACCAATCGACACGACACACAACATCAACTCATTGCGTGGTTTAGAAGGTGCGGGGAGTGCAGCTTATTTTGCTTGTTTTAATCAACTAATTCGCAATGCAGAATTTCAATTTTCTCACCGCCTGCGTCGTCCGCCAACAGATCCGGTGAATTCTTTACTCAGTTTTGGTTACTCCTTATTGCGTCATGATGTGCAAGGGGCAATTAATATAGTTGGGTTTGATCCATATTTAGGATATCTGCATTGCGATCGCTATGGTAGACCTTCTCTTGCATTAGATTTAATGGAGGAATTTCGTCCCCTTGTGGTAGACGCGGTTGTGTTATCTACCTTAAATAAGCAACTACTAACACCCGCAGATTTTATCACCGAACCCTTAAGCGGTGCAGTTTCCCTCACGCCAGAAGGACGCAAAACATTCTTGCGTTTATACGCACAGAAAAAACAATCGGAATTTAAACATCCCGTCATGGGGCGCAAATGCACTTATCAAGAAGCCTTTGAACTCCAAGCGCGGTTACTGGCTAAATACCTCATGGGTGAAACCGAGAAATATCCACCTTTGGTTTTGAAATAGGTGAGAGGTTACAGGTGACAGGTGACAGGAGGGAATGTTTGAGTGAAAGATGAATTAAAAAAGAAAGTCATTGTATCTTACGATGTCCCAGAAGATAAACGCCGGACGAAAATCCATAAAATTTTAAAATCTTATGGACAGTGGGTGCAGTACAGTGTGTTTGAGTGCCAGCTTACCGAGACTCAATATGCCAAATTGCGATCGCGTTTGCACAAACTCATTAAACCAGATACCGACAGCATCCGCTTTTACTTTCTCTGCGCCTGCTGTTTTGATAAAATCGAACGCATCGGTGGCGAACAACCCCGCGACGAAAGCATTTTCTTTGCCTAATTCGCGGATGGGTAGGTGTAAAAAATTCGCCTTGAGGAAAAATGGCTGTCTCCCTTTCAGCACAAGCTTTTGCCGAAAAATTCAATTAAAATCACCCGCGCACTTTGTACAGCAACGGTTTCAGCCATTTTCCTCAAATCAACTGACTTTTGATACTGTTATAATCAACCCATCCGCGAAACTGAACCTTGAAAACCAAATAAACACTAGCTTTCCGGCTTCCGCAGTTGAAATTTCAATTAATCCCTATTAGGGATTGAAACAAATAAGGCGATTCGTTCAACCAGAATGGAATTTCATTGAAGTTGAAATTTCAATTAATCCCTATTAGGGATTGAAACTGATCAGGGCTTATCCCGGTGGCAAACCTGCGAGAGTTGAAATTTCAATTAATCCCTATTAGGGATTGAAACACGAATTAGGACGGAACGGTAAATAGCAACTATCGTTGAAATTTCAATTAATCCCTATTAGGGATTGAAACCTCAACCGTACTGATGAGGAAATTTTGCAAAAATGTTGAAATTTCAATTAATCCCTATTAGGGATTGAAACAAGTAAAAGGAGTGAGCGCGATCGCCTGGGCGCGTCCCTTAGTTGAAATTTCAATTAATCCCTATTAGGGATTGAAACTGGTATCCAAGGTTGCCCATAAGCTGGCAAACCTCTTCTGTGTTGAAATTTCAATTAATCCCTATTAGGGATTGAAACTAAATATTCTGCCTGCACATTGACTTAAAAGGGGGTTGAAATTTCAATTAATCCCTATTAGGGATTGAAACCGATTTTGAAGAGATTGAAACCAAAGAAATAATCAAAGGTTGAAATTTCAATTAATCCCTATTAGGGATTGAAACGAGTTTAGAGTTGGACTTACATTTACAAGGGAAAATGCTTCAAAGTCCCCCTTTCTAAGGGTGATTTAGGGGGATCAATATACGTGAAACTTTACATTAAATGAAGTATAACTCTAAAAATTTGCATTCCTAATTATTTTCTTCCCAATAATTGATTCCTTTTCATCTTTCATAATCAATTCAGTCTGATTAATTTTAACTATTTCATACTTTTCTGCCGTAAACAAAGAGATGAAAGTGATTAATATATCTGCCAAATTAATTTTATGTAATATTGGTAAACTGAAATTAAACATAGATTGGGGCGCAGCTTTAACAATTAAAAATAATCTGCCATAATTGACATACCATACACCAGTAAATTTATCACCACTGAATAATTCTTTAGGTTTAGCTAAAATATATGTCTGTGTTTTGGTTTGGGTATAAGTCATATCATCTTTAAACTCAATCGAAATTTTTTCCCACTCGCTGTTAATACGCCATTTACCAAAAAGTAAAAGTTCTATATCAATATCCGAAAGATTCATATTAATACCTTAATTCAATAATTTCTGACTTTATCGCCCATTGTTGTTACAAACTTTCACGCGAGTCAAAAACAGGTGCATTTGCCACACCAACCAAGAATCAACCCGCCAAGCACCCATTGATTTAGGTTCTAATGATAAATTTACAGATATACTAGCAGTATCTTGGTCGTAGTGTAACCATTTAACTGGTAGATGTCCCATTGGTGTATGCGGAGATAATTTAAAAGTTAGTTGCTCGTATTGTAACCATTTTCCATCTTTTCGCCACCCCAGGCGATCGCCTAATTTTTTTTCGGTTTCATAATCAACTTGTCCCCCAATTTCATCCCAAATACTTTGCTGAATACTAAAGCCGAAATAACCATGACTGTATTTTTGCCAAAGTTGATCAATGTTATAAAAAGCTTGACAAGAAAAATTCAAAACATCTTCTCGATAAACCTCATTCCAGTCACTCTTACCCATAACTTGCAACAATAATCTTGCTGTTTCAATATCTGCGTCTTGCCATTTAGACTCTGCTAGTAGACTTTGCAATTTACCATAATCAATGGTTGTCTTAACCTGCAATTCTGCTTGGCTAAACTTAATATCATCCTGTGCTACCTCTGGTAACTCGATTTTTTCTATTGGAATTTTTGCCTTAGTATGAATAAAATCTGTCTCTACTATCCCCAGTGCTTTTTTTTGGGCAATTAGTTGAGTAGACATATAATTAGATATTAAACAAATCGCTTGATTGACAGTGATTTCATCTTGACTGATATTAAAATCGTAAACTTGGCTATCTAATAATTGTGCTTGAAAAAAAGCATCTTGTAGCCTATCTTGCTTTTCGTAACTGGCTACTAATAAATTAAGAATATTATGAGAAATTGTATTACTATCTGGGAATTTTAATAAATTGACTTCAGAATTTAAATTACTACTGGCTAAATTTTGAATTTCTCCCACAGTTGCATAAAAATCTGCATCTACCTTTACCACCTCATCGATTAAAGACTGCAACGGACTAAAGTAATCTTGCAGGGAATTTTCCAGATTAATTGCTGTTTCCGCTATTTTGGCAATTTCTTGGCGAATTTTTGTCGCTCTGAATTGATATTCATAAATTTCTTGATATATTTCTATATCTTTCGCTATCTGTTGAATAGCTCGCTGCTGGTTTTTAGTATCTTCTCCTAAACATTTAATTCCCGCACTGAGCAATTGGACTTTTTCTAAAATCAAAAGATTAGTATTGCTTAATAATAAAGTAGATTTTAAATTTTCTTCCTTCTCCCATTTTAACTTTTCGAGAATTTGCAGATTATTACAATTTTTGACCTCTAACTTATTTCTTTCTTCATTGATTTTTCTAATTTCGCCATATTTTTGGTTAAATAAATTCTTCCAATCATCAATAAATTTTAATAAAAATTCTTGATAACTATCTTTATAACTTTCTAAAAAATCTAAAAGTTGAGTATAGTCCCTAATTAATAATTTAACCTCTGCTAAAATCTCAGTTTGGCTAATTTCTTGTTTGCGTTTAATTAATCCCCACAAATAAGCATGAGATTTATAACCTTCTTTGATTAAGGTTTGACATTTTTGAATTTTTTTTTGAACCTTCTTTAACTTAGGATTTTTTAGAATCGGGAATTTATATTTTTTTTCATAAATCGTAATCGATTCATAAGTAATTAGTTGTTTTCGCTTTTTAGCTAACATCACAGATTCTAAAAAACATACCCATTGCGATACCTAAAGATTGTGGTCAACCAATCAGACAGAATTACTGTACAGTAGCTGTTTTGCATAATTTCCATATCAAAGCATTCTGAGGTGATGCTATCACCTCCAAACCGATTTTTTCTAGTATTCGTCGTGAGGCTATATTATCTTTATAGCATCCAGCAGTCACACTCTGCACACTAGGCAGAGAAAAAGCGAAATCTACTATAGCTTTTGTTGCTTCAAAGGCATACCCTTGTCCTCGATGCGACTCAGCTATGATATAGCCCATTTCTAAAGAATCAGTCGGTGTAAATGTGCTGTCTGGAATAACTTTGACTAGCACATGACCAATTAGGGTTTGTTCGTCTCGATGAATCACCAAACTTCCCCAACCCCATTCATTCTGAGCCGGATAGCTACACAGAATATCTACAAGAGCTGACAAATCTTCAATAACTTTTGGACTTTGCCAGTCAGGTAAAATCTTCACACCAAGATATGAAGCAAATTCAGCATTTCCCTTGACTGCTGCTTGTAGTATGTCTAGCTTAAAAGGAACTAAATTTAAGCGTTCAGTAAAAAGAGTTTTCATGTTATTATCCTGGTATTTTTAACATTTCTGAATTAACCTAATCTCTTACCCATTTCAACACTTTTGGATCTTTGTTGTAGTAATATGTTTTGCCATCTCTAGCAGTTACAGACTTACCTTGGCTGGCTTTGCTTCTAATAGTAGCTAGAGAGTAGTCTGTTAATGTTTGCATTTCTTTGTGAGACAGTCCAGTAATTGTTGCTGTCACTGCTGCTGATTCTCGTTGGATTTTCAATTCCTGTTTAGGCAAAACATCTAGAGTAATCAGTTCTGCTTCCGATAATCTACCACCCTCTTTTTCTCGGCGATAATCTGCTATGGAAATTAGTCGCCAAGTAGATTCTGCTGAAAGTTCCAAAACCCATTGATGATAGTTAAACAGACTTTCCCGATGTCCGACACTAATAAAAGTTGTTTTTGTTGCTTGTAATTGTTGATATAAATTACTTTCGTTCTTCAAATCTAAAGCACTTGTCGCTTCATCTAAAATTGTGAAACTTGGATGTGTAATTAATAATCTGGCAAAAGCTAGGCGTTGTTGTTCACCCAACGACAAGATATTTTCCCAAGGAACTTCCGTATCAAATCCCTTGACGCGAGTCAGCAAGTGTTGGAGGTTAACTTGTTCTAGGACTGCTTCGAGTTCGCGATCGCTCATTTTCCGATCTGTATGGGGATAAAGCAACTGTTCCCGCAAAGTCCCCAAGATAATATAAGGACGTTGGGGTAAAAACAAAACTTCTTGGAGTGGAGGACGCACCAAACGACCAGTTCCCGCATTCCACAAACCCGCGATCGCCCTTAACAAAGAACTCTTACCCCTACCACTAGGGCCAACAATCAATAACCCCTCTCCTGGTTGAACAGCAAGTGATAAATCTTTCACTATGACTTGCTCATAATTAGGAGTTTGTAAGGTCACATCTTCAAACGCAAAATGATTCTCTTCAACTGTTTTAATAATACTGACGTTCTCTGGTTGTTTGCTCACAGACTCTAGCGCCTCAGAAAACTCAGCTAACCGTTTTACATAACTAGAGAATCGGCTAGAAATTCCAAACTCAGATATTAAAGCCCCCAGAGAATTGGAAAACATGAAACAAGCTACACTAATTTGATTAATCTCTCCGTAATCAATTTGGTCTTGTAAAAATAAAGGAGTCAGAACTAAGGTCGAAAATACACCAATCGCTGACTGATATGCTCTAGCAAAAGCATCTTGTCCCCTTTCCCAACTCAACCTTTCTTCCGAACTTTTAATTACATTATTAAATCGACGCTGAATAATATTTATTTCTTCGGCTTCTCCCTGAAAAAAAGCTATTGATTCAGCATGATTCCGCACATGGGTCAAGCAATAAGCGAAGTCTGCTTTAAATTGAATTTCTTCCTGATTAATTGTATTCAGTTTTTGATTTAAGAAAATAGCTATTAAATTCCCTACAATTGTATAAACAACCAAATAAATAGCAATTTGTCCAGAAATTGTAGCCAGAATTATCAAAGAACTTCCCATTTCTAGTGTCTTTTCTAGAAACAGTGTAGAAAATCTTAAACCATTGCTAGTAATAGGTTCTAGTTCTTTAGATAAGCGTTGATCTGGGTTATCTATATCAGATTTAAAATTTATTTTATAATAAGCTTGATTGCTCAAATATTTTGCCAAAATATTACTATTCAGCCATTGATACCAATCAAGAGCTATTTTTTTAGTCAAATACTTTGATAAAGTTACGATACAAACTGATAATAAAACGACTACACAAGATATCCACAAAGTCTCATTATATTTATCAAGATTTCTCTCTTCAATAACAATATCAATTACATAACGATTCCAATATGTACCTGCTGCATTTATGCTGGTCAGTCCAAATATTAATAATACTAAGAGAATCAGCATTCCCCAGGAACGAATTACTTCTGAAAATGCTCTTCCTGTTGTTTCTGTAGGATACCAATAAGGTTGAGCGAATATTCTAATATCTTGCCAAAATTGAATCAAACTAGAAAAAGAATTTGTATTATTTTGCTCACGCACAGATGAAGTTTGCATATTCTCAAAGTAAAATAAATCAGACATTCAGAAATGGCCTTTGAAGTATAAATTAAATTCAGAGGCCATTTTGTGATTTTAAAAATTGAAGATTTTTAACTCCCCATCAACTGTACTACGTTGTTGCTTCCTCCTCAACAATTTCGATAGTTTTTGGAGTCTCGCCCTCTGGAGTATCAGTCACAACTACTGGGTTCAGATGTTGTTTGAGTTTGGCTTTGAGTTCATCTGTAATTGGTAATTCATTGATTTCTTTGAGGAGAAATCTTACAGATTCAGTTTTGCTACGTTCTGTATATACGAGTTTGAGCAGGCTTTCAAGCCCATATCCAGCAGCAACTTCACCTACAGAACCTAGTAAACCCAGCAGACCTAGCCCACCTAACAAGCCCAAAGGCCCTCCCAAAGAAGAGAGTAAAGTTAGTGTCGCAGTCATACTACCACCTGAAGCCACAGTAGCCAGTACGAATAGTACACCAGAAAGACCTAATCCCGAAAGTTTTTTGACAAGTTCATCCATTGTATTTACCAACTATCCTTATATGGTGAAAAAATGACCAGTAAATTAATTAATAATTTCTCTCAATCCAGGAATTATTAATTAATCTTGCTCATACCAACAATAGATTACATAATTCATCAATTTGTTGGCTATATTCAGCAATTAATTGATGGGCTACAGCTTGTAGCTTACGAGTATTTGGAAGTTTAATATTATCTATTGCTTCTAGTTCCTCATCTAAAAATGGTTGAAACCGATAGTAAGAACTTCTAGCATCTTGATGGCTAGGTTCAAACAACCGTTCTAATTCTCCAGATACTACTTCACTATTACCATCAAGCACAATATTTAAAAGTGGTCTAGTCCATTGCAAGAGTCCCCAATTTTTGACTGAATTATGAGGATAAACACTCGTCAAAGAACCTGTACCTAAAGAAACTACTAAGATATCTTCTAGATTGAGGACTCTATTAGCTTCTTTTTTACTACTAATTTGTGCTTCAATAATAGCTAGATGGGCTGGATTATTAGCAAAAACTCCACCATCAATTAAAGTGTAAAAGCCACTAATATTGTGAGAAGTCGGAATCCGATGGGGAGCAAAATAAGTGGGAGTAGCACTAGTAGCTAATGCTACATCTAACAGCGAAAAACCTCCACACAAATTGCGAAATTTTTGAGATTCTATTTGTTCTTTGTGGTGCTGATTAGTAAAGAATATAGGAACTCGCTTTTCAATGTCGTAGCTAGTTACAAAAACTTCTTTCAGATTATTTTCTAGAGATGCAGTACCAAAATATTGTCTTAAAATTTCTTCTTTGCTGTTTGAAGGATATTTTGGTTGAAGAAATATATCTTCTATTGGCCCTAATATTCTTTCAAAAAATGGTTCATAAAATATTTCTACACCATACTCAAGAAAGAGTTGCAGTAAATCCTCAGCCGTGTATTCAGCAGATAATTCTTCAGATTCAGATGCTTTAGAAGTTAGTCGAGGTTGTGTGAGTCCGAGGGCTAAAATTCCTCCACTAGAAGTACCAGCAATTAAATCAAACAAACTAAATATCGGTTTTTGTGTCCGCCTTTCAATTTCTGCTAACAAAAGTGCTGGAATAATCCCCCGAATACCACCTCCATCAATAGACAGTATTTTATATTTGGATTTGGCTGTAGTTTCCATAGTTTCTGTTACTTGGTTTTCAATTAATGTTGCTACCTCTGCGGGTTGAACATTATCTTCAACTTCACTTTGACTAGTAGATTCTGGTATTGGTTCGGTAATTTGTAGCGGGAGAGTTACTAAATTGAGTAGAATATCTGAATCTTGATTATTAGTTGGTGTTGCTTCTTCTTGATTAGTTAAAGAGACTGTTGCTGCTAATAAATTTGTCGTGATTGGTGAAATCTCTTCTTCTGTCGTAGTGATTATTTCATCTTGTGGCGATGATTGATTTGCCAAGGGGATTTGTGCCACATCCCAACTAGGATTACCACGTAAATTTCCTTGGTGGTCAGTGACAGTTTGACTTTTGACAGTCTTTCCTTCACCTTCATCTAATTTCCAATAAGCAACTAATCCTGGTTCATCCCCTGCTATTAACCCACAACGATGAACTTGGATTTGTTCTGAGGTGCAAGGATAATTCCAGACACTAATATTAGCTAATTGTCCAGCAAAATATACACGTTTATGTAATGTTGCACCAAGAGTTAAAGGACTGGTTGCTTTATTTAAAGCTGTACCTCTTAGAGAATCAGTATATTGTTGTTTATCTAGATAGATTGTGAGTTGCCCACTATTAAAAACAATAGCAAAAAAATGCCATACTCCTATCGTTAACTCTCCTTGTCCAAAGGTTTTAATCCCCTTAGTCACAGTTTCATCAATGTAAATATCTAGGCTTCCTGCTTCACTAATACCAAATTCAAAATTATCACTGTATCGTTCTGAAGAACGAGCTAAAAATACATTGCGAGTTCCGTAGCTAGTGGCTTTATTGGTTAATTTATGAGGGTTTAGCCAGCCTGAAACTGTGAAGGCGGAACTTCCTTGTGCAAAAACACCACCAAGATCATTTCTGCCAAAATCTATATAATCATCTACGCCATCAAATGTTAAAACTGTTTGCGTCTTGATCACAGCATTTTAATCCTCCAAAAAAATAAAGCTTAATTAATAAAGTTTAAGTTTAAGAAATTTTATATATAGGACTCATATTTGATTTGGGAAAAAATTAGTACATTCAGATCAGGCTTCTTTCCTACTTCCGACTCCCCATTCCCTATTCTCTACCTACACAAATAAATTCAGAAATCAAACCGGATTCCTATATGTAATTTTATAAATAAGTCTAAGCGATGGTTAATATCCCTTCTTGAATTAAACGGCGTACTAAGTTTAATTTGCTATTATCAATCAGACCTGGTAAAGCCCTGATGGGGAACTCTTCGGAATCTACAATGAAACGAATGGCTCGTTCTGATCTATTTGATTCCATAACAGTGTTACCTGCAAATTGAATACCAACCTGACTAATGGTTTTTATAACACGATATATACCTTTTCTTTTTTTAACAATTGTATCTAAGGTGAGATTTTCAATATTTTGGAGTTGGTAGAAATGCTCATTTGCTAGTGGAGACATTTTACCTAAAAATCTTGTAGCAATTTCTTCAATTGCTAACTCAGCTTCTGATTTGTCTGCAAGAGTTTGCAGGAGTTCTTGAAATTGCTCTTGTAATGAAACTTTAGCTTCGCCCTGCTGCAAAAATCCTACTGGTAGTGACTCTCGGAAACGAACGTCTTTTTGAGTTAATAAAGTCACAGCACTATTAATCAAATCAAACCATTTGAATGAATAGATACCAATTGTTAAATGTAGAGAAGGAGATTCTGTCGTGAATACTTCATGAATATAGCCACGAGGTATATATAATAAATCACCAGCATTGAGGCAAAATTCCGCTACAGGCGATTTTAGTTGATTTTTAAATTTATCCTGATACTTTAGGTCAGAAACAAGCGGCAAAGCGATAGGGGAATCATAAATACGCCAGTTTTTTGAGCCTTCAACTTGCAAGATAAACACATCATGATCATCAAAGTGAGGCGGAAAACCCTGTGAATTCTTCGGTGACATATACAGGTTAATCTTCGTCGGATGATTGAAGAAAACTTCTAAATTTCTATGCAGGGTTGATATTGGCTGCCAACGCTCATTAATTCCCCCGACTATCACCGTATAACCAAGAGCATAGGCTTTGTAGAAGTGATTGAGTTCAACATCATCATTATGACTGAAACAAGACCCTTCCTTTACTAGTCGAGTGTTGCCAAGATCAGATCCGTGAGCTTGAATAATGGAGTCAACATCTTTAGTTGAAAGAAGTTCAGAATAGTAATCTCGCTCACTGCGAGAAACCAGACAAGGGCGTTTTTCCCAATATTGAGTCAAGAAAGTGCTTGAGTCTATTGGATGAAGCATTCTTTCAAAATCAAAGTCAGATGTTGACATCATTTAATTCCTCTAGAAAAGTTGCATCGACTAATAATTTCTTGCTGTGTTTTTAACGGTGTACTAATCAGTTACAACCTCAGAAAAAAGGAAAAATCTTTTAACAGTTTGATTACTTTTGAGTGAGTAAAATTTCGGCGATCGCCTGAGAAATGGGATAATGAGGTGAATATACCTCCATCCAGAAAAATTCCCCAACTGGGTTAACTTCGAGGAATACATAGCGGTTATCAGGGGTAACGATAATATCAATCGCTCCATAGTTTAAGCCAAACTCAGCCATCAAGGTGAGTAGCTTTTTCTCAATATCTTCGGGTAAGTTGTAGGGTTGCCAATTTTTAACTAAGGCTTTACCTTCTTTACGCCAATCAAAGGTAGAACCTTCTAAGCTTTGTGAATCGACTGCGGCGGTGAATACCCGATGCCCCACAATAGTTGTCCGCAACTCCAATGCTTTGGGTACGTTTTCTTGAAAAGTCATCGGACAAAAACGTAGTCCTTCCATATCCTCCAAATCATCTTCGGTCATTGGAGTGGTAAACACAACGTTCTCTCGCCCTTGCTCATCATAAATTGCAAAGGAAGACAGCATTTTGGTGACAATACCTTGGGGACATTCTTTGGCAAATTGTTTGACGGCTGTGGGATTATTTGTAGTCAGGGTACGCGGAGTTAAAAGCCCGATTTTCTGGGCAGTTTGCAATTGTAATTGCTTATTATTCGCCCGATCTACATTGAACATTTTATCTAAATGAAATCCGCCAAGGCTGGCAATCATACCTCTGACAGTGACGCGACATTCCTGAATGGAAGCATCTCTGTATTGCTTGTCCATTGAATTGGGGATTTGATGCCCATAGCGCATCCGCCGATACCAAACGGCAGAAACTTCGCTTAAATCAAGCTGTTGTTCACCATCGGTAATGATGACTCTTTCCGTATCACCAGAGTAAATATCTAGCTTGACTTCAGTGGGAAATCTATCTGTATCAAACCGAAATGCTTTTTCGCCTCTAGCTTCTATTTCTTTGATAACTAAAGGAATGCTTTCGTTGTCGTTGCTAAAGGTAACTATTAATGCTGTCATAAAAAGTGTGAAGTATGAAGTGTAAAATTTTGCTACGGTAACCCTAAATTATCCACAAACATATCTATCCTTTGTCTGGGTTGTTTGCATATCAGATAGGATTGCTATATGTTATTTGTCGGTTTGCAACAGTGCATCGGCGATCGCATTGGCAATGGGCAAGTCTAAATCTTTCTCTAACATTCCCCACTCACCGACAGGGTTGATTTCCAAAAACACGTATTCGCCTGATGGGGTGAGGATAAAATCAAACGAGCCAAACAATAGCCCTAACCTGCCCATAAAAGTTTGGAGACGAAGAACTACTTCATCAGGAAGTTCATGATGTTGCCATGCACCTATTTCTATACCGGGTTTACGCCAATCAGCTTTGGCTGCTGCATACACATCTGCATTCAAAGCCCCAACAAAGACTTCGCCATTCACATACACCACCCGTAATTCCTGCTGCTTGGAGATTTGCTCTTGAAAAATCATTGGGCAGTAGCGCAGCGACTCCGCATCTTGTAAGTCTTCTTCTTTGACAACGCTGGTATACAGAAAGAACGAAGAGGTAGCCTGCATACTGTGAGAAAGTGCAGTTAACAGCTTGCTCACCATTTTGCCGTTAACTTGCCCAAAAAACTCTCTAGCGGCTTCGGCTTTGTTGGTAACAAGGGTTTGAGGAATTACAAAACCTACTTCTGAGGCGATTCGCAGTTGACGCAGCTTGTTGTTGGCATAATCTATCCGTTCTAGATTATCTACCCAACGAGCTTGTTTAAGGCTATCCCAAAAACCATTTAAAGTTGCTTTTGATTCGTTAATACAAGCTTCGCGGAACTTAGGCGCTAATTCTGGACTGAGGTTTGGTTCCCAAATTCGGCGTAACCATACTGCTTGCACCTGTTCTGTGCTGATCAATTGGTTGTCATATTCTATTGTGTGGTAGCTTTTAGACTTACCAAAATGTGCGGTTAATTGTAGTTCTAAAGGAAATTTGTCAGTATCTAGACGAAATGGTTGCGCCCCTTTTCTGGCTAAGGCTTCTGCGACTCTATCTATTGTGAAGAAATCTCCACTGTGGGTAATTAATAAAACAACATCACCAGACAATTGCATAATATTATCTATGTTGTAAAAATCTAAAAAAGCTTTGCTGATAATCCCAACTTCTTGAAGAAGTCGGGTTAATAAATGCGATCGCCTACTCGACAGTTTTAGTTCTTAAAGGTTTATCTATCTTCCCAATCAGAAGGAAACTTAAAAGTCCAGAGTGGAGGGGGGGGTAGGGGTTCGTCATCATAAGGTGGCTCAGACGGATCTTCAGCAGATTGCACTTCTAAAAAATAGGCAAAGAAAGGTACTGCCTTTAGGGTAGCGGCTTCATTTTTACTTGCAGACATGATATTATTCCTCAATATTGGTTTTTATCCAGGGGCAGCAGTTAATTAATCACTGCTACTCCCTTCACTTCAGTTCAAGCTAACTGGATTTAAAAATCTTCCCAATCAGAAGGCCACTTGAGAGTTGTAGGAAAAGGAGAATTATCTGCTTGTTGAGCTACTTGCTCTTCTAAGAAACGAGCAAAGAAGGGTACTGCTTCTACGTTTGCTGGTTTGTTTGTGTTGGTAGACATAGTATTATTCCTTGATATTGGTTTTTATCTAGGGGCAGCAGTTAATTAATCACTGCGGCTCCTTTCACTTCAGTTCAAGCTAACTGGATTTAATACTCTTCCCAATCAGAAGGGTACTTGAGAGTTTGTGGTATAGACCAAGGAGCATTATCGGCTTGTTGAGAGACTTGCTCTTCTAAGAAACGAGCAAAGAAGGGTACTGTTTCTACGTTTGCTGGTTTGTTTGTGTTGGTAGACATGGTATTATTCCTTGATATTGGTTTTTATTCAGGGGCAGCAGTTAATTAATCACTGCTACTCCCTTCACTTCAGTTCAAGCTAACTCGATTTAATAATCTTCCCAATCAGAAGGGAACTTGCGAGTTTCAGCCCAAGGAGCATTATCTGCTTGTTGAGCAACTTGCTCTTCTAAGAAACGAGCAAAGAAGGGTACTGCTTCTACGTTTGTTGGTTTGCTTGTGTTGGTAGACATGGTATTATTCCTTGATATTGGTTTTTATCCAGGGGCAGCAGTTAATTAATCACTGCTACTCCCTTCACTTCAGTTCAAGCTAACTGGATTTAAAAATCTTCCCAATCAGAAGGGTACTTTAGGGTGGAAGGCCAAGGAGAATTATCTGCTTGTTGAGCTACTTGCTCTTCTAAGAAACGAGCAAAGAAGGGTACTGCTTCTACGTTTGCTGGTTTGTTTGTGTTGGTAGACATGGTATTATTCCTTGATATTGGTTTTTATCCAGGGTTAGCAGTTAATTAATCACTGCGGCTCCTTTCACTTGAGTTCAAGCTAACTCGATTTACCACTCTTCCCAGTCGGAAGGATACTTTTTAGTTTCAGCCCAAGGAGCATTATCTGCTTGTTGAGCAACTTGCTCTTCTAAGAAACGAGCAAAGAAAGGTACTGCTTCTACGTTTGCTGGTTTGTTTGTGTTGCTAGACATAGTATTATTCCTTGATGTTGGTTTTTATCCAGGGTTAGCAATTATTAATCATGTAATCAATCACTGCCACTCCCTTGACTTCAGATTTTAGAAAATTACTAAGTATCTTCTGAATCTGAAGGAAACTTGAAAGTCCAAGGCCAAGAAGGAGTTTCTCCTTCTGCGGTTTGTTCTTCCAAGAAACGTGCAAAGAATGGTACCAGTCCGACATTCACATTTTTAATTGTGTTTGTAGACATGGTGCTTTCCTTGAAGGAAATTATTTTTGCAATTAAATGTATACCAGTAATTTAATATCTATGCAAGGACAGTTAAGACAGTTAAGAATTAAGTTTGTAAAGACAGTTAAGACAGTTAAGACAGTTAAGCAAAAATCTGTTAACAATTAGTAATATTTAGTCATTCACAAAAAACTATATTAGTCAAAAATTGATTGCTTTTAATCAAGCATAAGAATATTAAATGTTTACTTTGGTTAGGACTTACACATAAAAACGAAAAATCAAGGGTTTTGGCAAGGGTGTAGGGGTATAGGGGAGCCACTGGCGTGGGCGGGTTTCCCGACTTGAGCCAAGTGGCGTGTGTATGTATCTAAAACCCTTACGCCACAAACCCTTACACCCAATCTTCATAGACAATCTTGGTGCGTAAGTCCTGCTGATCAAGATAAAGTAGCAAAGGCTATACTGAAAAATTACAATCAATAATTGTGTTTAGCGTTGCACAGATGCAGGAAACCAAAATTAAAAGATTGATGTTTCAAGCCTTTGCAATTGTAGCAATCTTTAATGATTGACAAACATCTCTCTTCCTTGTCTCCCTTTTTTTGCTATATTCTCAAGTCAGATGCGATCGCCCTGCTCATTCCATTAATCAGCAATGTCTGATTTTACAGGTGTCAGTGTAGCAGACTGAATAGTACGAAGCTGATAGCTTTCAAAAAATGGTTGTTCTGTAGAATTTGACTCTGGTGTTGTAGTAGGCTGATAAACCACAAGTTCATAATGTAACTGGTTATCTTGTAGTTGACATTGTGTACTCAGTAGCAGATTTTTAACTCTAAATTGACTGTAGAGTTTTTCTCCTAACCACCAAGTATCAATGATAGTTCCATCTTTTTCATCAATGGCAAAGTGTCCAGCATCTTGATTTTTAGCAACTAATTCATAGTTACGTACCAGCTTTTTACTTCCTGTTCCATAGGTGATTTGCCAAGTGTAGCGGATGGGATCTTGCGAGATGAGTTTAATCCGCAGCTTCATAGGTACAGTTTGAGATTTGCCGGATACAGTGCGATCGTATAATGTACCACTCCATGTACCTTGCCAAGTCTGAGGAAAAGAGTTACTTGACAGTGCAGCAGTTGGTAGATTACTGATACTGAGAAATGTCAAAAGTGACATCAATAGTCCAACAAAAAAGCTGCGTTTTAGCATAAACTAAACTATTCCATGATGGCTAAACCTATTTTAATAAACTGAACATATATTTACTCTTTTTGAAACTATCTCTTAAGTTAGTAATTTTGGTGTAACTATCGTTACTGTAAATACATATCAAAGCAACAACTTAGACTGGTGTAGGTTGGGTGGAGGAAGCTAACCCAACATTCTCAAGATTTTGTTGGGTTACGCTATCGCTACACCCAACCTACTATAGGAATACTTCTCAAAGAAGTCAGGTATCTTGTTGTATACAACCAATCTTCAAAGCATTAACCTGAATTTCTGTCTTTAGACGTAGTGATATTTTCTCATTGTTGGCTTGAAATAATCATTATATTTACCAATGACGAAATTTTACTGATTTTAGAGAATAAAACACAACAATATCTTGTTTAAATCTTAAAAAATGTTTACTTACATCAGCAAGTTTAAGCATCCGGCAAAAAATATTGCAGTTAATAAAAATTTATTGATTGATATCTTTTTGGGGATAATTAAGCGTCACGATAAACAGCAGCATACTTCACAAAAAAGCTGTAAAAAAAGTTTGAGAGTAGCAGTAGAGAAGCTACATCATCAAATATTAGATATCAGATTGCAGGGAATTGCTGAACTCGGAGCATTAGCTAATTATCATAAACAAGATAACTGGGAAATTATAAAGGTTCTCACGGCTTTTGTGCGGCAAAACTCTGATTACAAAACAAACCAGGAAGTTAAAAGTCAGTCATCACCCAAAATTGCCCCAGATATTCAGGCTGCATTGCAAGTAATCACAACAACAGACACCCCAAAATCTCTAGCATCAGAACAACTTGACTTGAGTTATACAGACTTACGCGGAGCAAATCTCAGTGGTGGAAACCTTGCAGGTGTGAATCTCTACCAAGCTAATTTATCAGGAGTGAATCTGGCGGGGGCAAATCTCAGTGGTGCAATTCTTTGTGCTGCTAACTTATCCCAGGCTAACTTAGTTGGTGCGAACCTCTCAGAAGCAATTGTCAGTGCGGCTAACTTGTCTGGAGCAAATCTCGCCCAAGCAAATTTAGTCAAAGCGAACTTTTATCTCGCTAATTTGTCTGAAACTAATCTGCAAGATGCCATACTTGAGGGTGCTAATTTCCGAGAAGCAAAATTTTCCGGATAAACACAATTCACACTGAATATAGAACAGATTCTGCAATATTATTATTAGTTTCTGACAGTACAAGTCTAAGTAGTGACACTGAACCAGGGTGGAAAACTACTCTATTTTTCGCAAATATTCAAGATAATCTCTGGGGTTGTCACAATATCATTACAAAGACAATTTAAAACATCAAAGTCATATCAATAAAAATCCGTAATTTCCTATTCAAATCTTGAGCGAAATGTTATACTCATCCCAATATCTAAGTAATAATTCTGTAGTGTGAGGAATCTTATTCCTATGTCTGCAAATAAGACAGACAAAATGTTGCGTTGGTTGATAGGTACAACAGTTGTATTGGCGCTGGGGCTGAATATAATTGTATTTGCTGCCTCCAGTAAAAAAGATTTATCAATTTCGCAGCAGATACAATACAGAACGCAAGCATTAACAACAACTGCGATTATGTTTTTAGGCTTGGCAGTTATGATTAATGCCTATTATGCAGGTAAACGGGCCGAGGCAATGCAAAAAAATGCGATCGCCTCCGAAAAAAATGTCGAAGTAAATCTGCAAAATACGCAAATCTCCCAAGACAGATTGATTGCAGATAGATTTATGGCTGCTATTACGCAGCTTGGTCATGAAAGAATTGAAACGCGCATCGGTGCAATTTATGTTTTAGAACGCATTGCCCAGGATTTTCCTAAAGAACACTGGACAATTATGGAAATTCTGGCGGCGTTTGTACGGGAGAATACAGGCATTCCCACAGAAGGCGAACTCTTTAAAGAAGAAGATGCACAGCCAATATACTGGGGTAAACCCAAAAGTCGGGTACTGGCAACCAAACAAAATAGTGAAGCCGCACCCAAAATTCGCCGGGATGTCCAAGCCGCTCTGACAATCATTGGTAGACGTAATTCCCTATTAGAGTTAGAAAGTCAAAAATTAGATTTACGCAATATAGATATCCGGCGAGCAGATTTACTCGGCGCTAATTTAGAAAGAGCAGATTTACGCGGTTCTGACCTTTCTGGTGCAGATTTACGCGGTGCTAACCTTTCGGGAGTTAACCTCAACAGTGCCAAATTGGTACGCTCCATTCTCTACGAAACCAATTTACAAAAAGCCAACCTGCGGCAAGCCAACTTACAAGGGGCAACCTTGAATCGTGCCAATTTACAAGGGGCAAACTTGCGTGCAGTTAACCTGCAAAATGCAAGTCTGCGTACAGCCAACTTACAAGGAGCAAACCTGTATAAAGCGAATTTACAACAGGCAACCTTGAAAGTTGCTAACCTCGCGGGTGCAAAATTGTTTCTGGCTAATTTACAAGGGGCAAAGCTGGGTAAAGCTAACTTGCATTTAGCAGGATTAATTGGTGCGAACTTACAAGGAGCCAACTTAAATGGCGCTAACTTATCTGGGGCAAATTTAAATGCTGCCAAACTCCAGCAAACAGAAGTCTTTTTTGCTAACCTCACCGAAGCCAGTTTGACAGAAGCTGATTTATATCAAGCTAACCTCATGGGTGCGAACTTGAATCGGGCAGTTTTGTATGAAGCGAATTTATCAAAAGCCAACCTCATCGGCGCGAATTTATTCGGCACAAATTTGTGTGATGTCAAACTAGAAGGTGCAATTCTCACAGGGGTGAAAAACTTAGACTCACAACAGATTGGCATGGCAGTAGGCGATCGCACAACCCGGCTACCTGATGATCTTGAACACCCTAGCCACTGGCGACAGTCGAGTTAAGAGGCAAGGGTGCAGGGTGTGTTTTCAAACTCTGTGATCCCCCCAACCCCCTTTTTAAGGGTGATTTAGGGGGATCGAAATATGTGCAACTTCACATTAAATTGGTATAACTTCTAGTCTCTATTCTTAAGTCAGTGATTTATGAGAAAATCTTAAAACCAAACATAAAACACTCTTTCCCCTACTCCCCAACTCCCCATCATCACGACAGAGGTAATACCACCATTGGAGAAACTCTTAAAAATCTCAAAAATTATTGATACTTGTACTGAATTTATCGGTCGATGTACCAGTTGGCTGGTGCTAGTCATGGTCATCCTGGGAGTATGGAACGTTGTTGGGCGATATGTAGGGCGGTTGATTGGCAGTAACCTCACATCCAACGCTTATATCGAAGCCCAGTGGTATATTTTTGATTTAGTTTTTTTGTTGGGTGCAGCTTACACCTTAAAGCATAACGAACACGTCCGCGTAGATATTTTTTATAGTAATTGGCAACGTCGGCGCAAAGCTATTGCAGATTTATTAGGTACGATATTTTTCCTAATTCCTTTCTGTGTGATGGTCATCATTTTTTCCTGGGATACCATCATTGCTTCTTGGCAAATTCAGGAAAATTCCCCTGATCCTGGTGGTTTACCTCGCTACCCAATCAAAGCAATGATTATTGTTTCCTTTATATTGCTGATTTTTCAGGGAATTTCCCAAGCAATTAAAAACTGGGCAATTATCCAAGGCAAACTAGCAACAGAGGAGGAACAACGTGACACTGGCTTATGAATGGCTAGGGCCGCTGATGTTTGCGGGTGCTTTGGTATTGTTATCTCTGGGCTATCCCGTTGCATTTTCCCTGGGTGGTGTGGCTATTGTTTTTGGTTTATTGGGCATTAGTTTGGGTGTGTTTGACCCGATATTTCTCACCGCTATGCCCCAGCGAATTTTCGGGATTATGGCTAATTACACCCTGTTAGCGATTCCTTACTTTATTTTTCTGGGGTCAATGCTAGAAAAATCTGGCATTGCGGAACGGCTGTTAGAAACAATGGGGATTTTGTTGGGACGGTTGCGGGGTGGACTGGCCTTAGCAGTGGTGCTAGTGGGAGCATTGCTGGCTGCAACTACTGGTGTTGTAGCAGCCACGGTGGTAGCGATGGGTTTAATTTCGCTGCCAATTATGCTGCGCTATGGATATAACAAACAATTAGCCACAGGTGTGATTGCGGCTTCAGGTACTTTAGGACAAATTATCCCGCCAAGTGTAGTTTTGGTCGTTTTAGGCGACCAACTTGGTGTGTCTGTAGGTGATTTATTTATTGGCTCGGTGATTCCCGGCTTGATGATGGCTAGTGCCTTTGCGCTGCATGTGCTGATTGTGGCATTTTTAAAACCAGATGCCGCACCCGCTTTGCCTGCGGAAGTCCGAGAAATTGGCGGTAAAGCCTTGGGGAGAAGGGTAATTCAGGTTATGTTGCCGCCTTTGGTAGTAATTTTACTAGTGCTAGGGAGTATATTTTTTGGCATTGCTACGCCCACAGAAGCAGGTGCAGTTGGTTGTGTCGGTGCGATCGCTTTAGCAGCAGCCAATGGTCAACTAACCTTAACATCTCTGCGTCAAGTATGTGATACTACTTTACGAATCACCAGTATGGTGATTTTCATTTTGTTTGGTTCGACAGCTTTCAGCTTAGTATTCCGAGGATTAAATGGCGATCAATTTATGTTTGATGTCCTCGCCAATCTTCCTGGTGGGAAAGTCGGTTTTTTAGCCGTCAGTATGATTGTGGTGTTTATCCTCGGTTTTTTTATCGACTTTTTTGAAATTGCCTTTATCGTCATACCTTTATTTGTGCCTGTTGCCCAGCAATTAGGCATTGATTTGGTTTGGTATGGTGTAGTAATAGGGGCAAATCTGCAAACTTCCTTTTTAACACCACCTTTTGGTTTTGCTTTGTTTTATCTGCGTGGTGTTGCACCTCCAGAAGTAACCACATCTGATATTTATCGTGGTGTCATACCGTTTATTCTGCTGCAATTATTAGTTGTGTTGTTAATTATTGTCTTCCCGCAGATTGTGAGTTTCTTACCTTCTTTGGGAACTTAATACAGCAAAGTGCTGATTATGTGTAGGGTGTGTTAGGCGTAAGCCTTAACGCACCGAAAACTCGGCGGTAGATGCGTTACGCTGTCGCTAACACATCCTACATACATTTCAGAAATCAAATATTAGTCCTATATCTTATCTAAGATTTAGCCACACGCTCTGGGTGTCTAGATTCCTGTACCAAAATGCTGTGTAAGGTTTGCAATAAATCCTTTGTTGTATAAGGCTTAGAAATAAACTTTTTCACACCAGATAACTTGGTTAATTTACTACTAGCTGTCAAACCACTAACAGCAATCACCTTGACTTGAGAGTTCATTTTTTGCAAAGTGCTAATCGCCGTAGCACCATCCATTGCAGGCATCATCATATCCATCAACACTAAGCTAATTTCGTCTTCGTGTTGAGCGTAAAGAGCGATCGCTTCAATGCCATTAGTAGCAGTTAATACTCTGTAGTTGTAGCTTTCTAAGGAAATTTTTGTAGTTTCTAAAATGCCACTTTCATCATCAACTACTAAAATTAACTCTCCGTCACCTTTGAGTAAATCTAAGTCTTCCGCTAGGAGTGGATTTGCTACCTCGACGGCTGGTAAGAAAATTTTAAATTCTGTACCCCTACCAACTTGACTCCAAACATTCACAAAACCACCGTGACTTTGAATGATACCTCTGACAGTTGATAAACCTAATCCCGTACCTTTCCCAATTTCTTTGGTGGTGAAAAATGGCTCAAAGATTCTATCAATAATCTCTGGTGGCATTCCTACACCTGTGTCTGTAATTGTCACTACAATATAAGCACCGACACGGGCATCTAAATTCATCCTTGCATACTGTTCATCGACTAACAAATTTGACGCAGAAATGTTGATACTACCACCTCTGGGCATGGCATCACGGGCATTAACTACTAAATTCATTAATAGTTGATGTAAGTGGGTTGCATCGCCAATTACCGCCCAAAGTCCTGGCTGAATTTGAGTTGTTAATTCAATTGATTTGGGAAAAGTTTCTTGGACAATTTGTTGAATTTCTGAACATAAATGACTAACTTGCACAATAGTACGCTGCCCATCTACTCCCCGTGCAAATTGTAAGACTTGCTTAACTAAAGCTGCACCACGTTTAGAATTAGCTTCGATGGTTTTCAACATTTGTTGATTACGCTCATTAGTATCTGGCAGTTTGAGTTGTAGTAGTTGTGCGGCTGTTAAAATCGGTGTCAAAATATTGTTCAAGTCGTGAGCGATACCACTGGCTAATGTGCCGATGCTTTCTAAACGTTGAGCGCGGAGAATTTGATTTTCTAAATGTTTTTTTTCGGTAATATCAGTATTAACAGTCAAAATTGATTTAGGCTGGTTATGGCGATCGCACATTAATGTCCAACGACTCGCCACAATCACAGTTTGTCCTTGTTTGTTAACTTGGTTTAATTCTCCTTGCCAAAAGCCAGACTCAGCTATACTTGCATAAATATTTTGGACTTGTGCTAAAGTGTCTGGTGGATATAAAATCTGATTGACATTCTCACCAATAACTTCAGTCGCTTTCCAACCATATAAATTTTCCGCGCCTTGGTTCCAAAAACAAATTTGATTATTAAAATCTTTCACGACAATTGCATCGCTAGTTACATCTAATAAAGCTGCTTGTTCGCGGATTTTTTCTTCAACTTGTAAACGTTCTGTAATTTCGGCTTCTAAACGTAAATTCTGCTCTTGTAATGTTTTGGTAAGAGTGCGTAACTTCAGATGCAACTGAATCCTTGCTAATACTTCTTGGTGCTGTAGTGGTTTGGTGAGGTAATCAACTGCACCCAGTTCAAAGCCTTTAACTTTATCAACAGTTTCCGAAAGTGCTGTCATAAAAATCACGGGAATATCTTGGGTTGATTCCTGCGCTTTCAGACGACGACAAGTTTCAAAACCGTCAATTCTCGGCATGAGGATATCTAACAAAATTAAGTCAGGCTTACCATATTCTGCTATGGCGATCGCACTTTCACCATCCTCAGCAATTAATACTGTAAATCCAGCCGTGCCTAAAAAATCAAACAACATTTCTAAATTGATGGGAGTATCATCAACAATTAAAATGACACCGGATTTATTAAAATCATTTTTCATAAAGCCTCAGAATACTTTTGGAGAAACTCCAATATTTGTTTCCCTTTAAAACCTTTAGCCAGTTGATATAACCGAGTAGCAAAAGGTTGTAACTCCTCACTTTGTTCTTGTAGTTTTTGCGTTCTTTCAGCAATACTTCTTAAGTCACCCCGCATAGCCAAATCTAGCAAAATCGTCAGTTCATTTGCTGAGGGAGGCACAATTGAAGCCTGAGATGTTAATTGTAAAGGATCAATTGAACTTTTGTGTGCATCCTTTATCTTTCTTACCTTGTCTTCATATACCCATGTTAATCCCAAGTGAACTTGTAACTTTTCTAAAAGTTCGGCTCTTTGAATCGGTTTTGCAAGAAAGTCATCACACCCAACGTTACGGCTTTCTTGTTGATTAAACTCAAACACACTGGCTGAGACTGCAATGACTACTACTTCCTTAAAGTTTGGTAACAATCGCAAGCGCCGAGTGGCTTCAAAACCATCCATTCCCGTCATCACCAAATCCATTAAAATTAAATCTGGTTGAAAATTAGGTATTTTATCTAGACAGTCTAAACCATCACTCGCCGCCAAAACTTCAAAACCCAAAGGCTCTAAAATATTGACTAATACTGAGCGATTTTCCCATTTATCATCCACAACTAAAATTTTGCGTTTGCAGCCAGCAAAACCAATAATATTAAGTGGCTCAATCTCAAAATTTAACTGTTGCTCAACTTCTGGTAATGCCAAATCGAGCCAAAAAATACTGCCTTTACCTAGTTCACTTTTGACACATAATTCGCCACCCATCATCTGCACTAATTGACGGCTAATTGATAAGCCTAAACCCGTTCCTTCCGTCTTCAAACTATCCTCACCCGCTTGTTTGAAGGGCAGAAATATTTCTTCTAATTGCTCATGGGCGATGCCAATTCCTGTGTCTTCTACTAAAAAGCGAATTTTTGGTGTTGGAGATTGGCTAGTAAGTTTTTCGCCATTTAATATCCAGTCTCCGTCCTGGGTTACATAACCTACTTTAAAACTTATCCTACCTTTTTTTGTAAACTTAACCGCATTACTTAATAAATTGATTAAAACTTGCCTTAAGCGTTTTTCATCACCCCGAATGCGCCTGGGTAGATAACCAAGGGGCTGATAAACTAAAGCAATACCTTTCATTTCTGCCCGCAGATGGCAAATTTCGGCGATACCTTCTAAAAAGGCGGGAAAATTAAATTCTTTCAACTCCAGATCCATTTTCCGCGCTTCAATTTTAGAAATATCTAAAATATCATTAATCAGTGTTAGCAGATGTTCACCACACTGATGAATAATATTGACACCATTTCTCTGTTGACTACTTAAAGAAGTATCTGTTTGAAAGATTTGCGTATAACCTAAGATGCCATTTAAAGGTGTTCGCAGTTCATGACTCATATTAGCCAAAAATTCACTCTTGGCGCGGTTAGCGGCTGCGGCTGCTTCTTCGGCTTTTTGGCGTTCTTGAATTTCTTGTTGTAATTGAAAATTTTTTGCTTGTAATTCCAGCGTGCGTTCTTTAACTTTTGTTTCTAATGTGCGATTATATTCTTCTAAATCATGATAAAGGCGGGCATTTTCTAAAGAAATTGCAGCTTGTGATGATAAAAGTTGTAAAACTTCTAATCGTTCTGGTGTAAATGCTCCAGCAATCAATTTATTTTCTAAATAAAGTATACCGATTAACTTGCCTTGATTGACAATTGGGCTACATAAAATCGACTTTGGTTGATGCTTAACAATATAATCATCTGTAGTAAATACACCTTCGCAATTAGCATTACTAAGAACCACATGCTCCCCAGTGCGATACACATAATTAATCACGGATATGGGCAAATTCTCACTGGATTCAACAGGGGTAGATTGACGGACATTAATTTCAGGTTGAGCAAAACTACCTGATGCAGCAATTAATAAAGTATCTGCCTGATTTAAAATTAAATATCCTGTGGCTGCACCAGCATTTTCTAACAGAATTTGCATTAATTTAGCCAGTAATTTGTCTAAAACAATTTCACCAGAAAGTGCTTGAGCCGCTTTCATCACTGTTGCTAAATCAAAAGCTTCACTGGTATTGTGATTGATAGCGTTGATGAGTTGATTTTTACCTGAGTTTGGTGTTTGACGTTCCGATAGCCGCGCCACAATTTGGGGATATCTAACTTCTAAATCGCGCAACTTGGCTATGGCTCCCCAGTTACTATATCCATAGTAAGCATCAATTAAATAAATCTGGGCTACCTTATCTCTACCAGTCTCAAAATAAAACTTTGCTGCTAGTTCATTGGCGAGAGCTGCTTCTTGGATATATCCTTGCTCTTGCGCTTGCATAATAGCTTTGTCATAATGTGCCGTTGCTTGCCAATACTGTCCTAAAACTCTGGCTTTTTCGGCTTCGACAAGCTCATATTTATGTTGAAAATTCATCGGCGCATAACTCGCCCATGTTTGCATTTTTTGTTGATGATGATTGACTTTATCTAACAGCAGCTTTTGATACTCAGATGTGGCTGATGGATAGATAGCAAGTTGCGCTAAAGAATCATAAAAATGGAATAACGGCACATTTAACCATCCTGTGACTCCATCTAAATACTGTTCTGCTTTGCTGGCATTTTCTACAGCTTGATGAAAATCTCCCAGGAGATAGCACAAAATTAATTTATTGAGAAACACATAGTGAATAATTGTGCGCTCATTTGATTGGATATGAACTGCTAATAATTCGGCTTCGTTATAGGCTTCACCAATTAACAGACAAGGGTTTTCTGATAACCCCAGTAAATTCAAAACAGCTTGGTGAAACACTTGGTGCCATTTTAGTGCAGTCTCTTGATGAATTTGTGCGATCGCCTGACTATATCTTGCCATTTCCTGTTCGAGACTGGTTAACTCTGCACCACTCCAATAGGCATATTGACACTTCTTACTGGCTGAATATCCTGTATGTACTAAATCCCCAGTTTCTAAGCCACTAAAGTAAGCAGCTTCTAAAAGTGGTAAGGTATCTTTGACATGATGTTTCCAAGGAATTATGAAAGTAGCAACTTTAAATAAAACTTGACTTCTGACTTCATAAGTATCTAGACTTTCTAATAAATTTAAAGCTAATTGTCCAACTTGATAAGCAGCGTCAATATCTTGGCACAAACCACTAAAAACTATACCAAAATCAGCAAACCCACTAGCCGAAAATGGCGTATTGCCGTATTGAATAGATAAGTTGACTTGCTGACAAGCAATCAAAATAAATAATTTTGGTGCAGATTGATAAGCAGCAGGTACTAAACTTGCTATTAGCCTCATCGCAGCTAATTTATGAGCATCTGTCACCGCAGGCGAATGAATTAAATCCTCGATTTGTTTCCCTGCTAAATAATTAGTGGTTTCTTGAATAGCTTGCTGGATATCTAACTCGGTTGGTGCTTGGTTGAGTTTTATTCCCAATATTTCTAAAACTTCTAAACCAAGCTGTACAGCCGCCATTAATTTTCTTTGCACCTCACAACTTTTGATTTGCAACTCATAAACCCTCACTTTTTCCAGTTGGGTTTTTGCTTGTTGTAGAACAATTTCAGCTAATAACTCCATTTGCTCAAAGTCACCGCTTAGAAATGCTACTTCTGCTGCTTGTTGATGGACATTTAATGTCAATTCATATTGGTGATACCAGCTAGAATTATTCAAAAGGCTTAAACATATCTTTAAATAACCCATAGCAGACTCATAAGCAGCCGTAGCTTTGGCTTTTTTCCCGGCTATTAAATTCAATTCTACTAACTCATATATTTCCCAATCGTAAGTTAGTAAATCAATGCCATATTTGAGGTGATTGACTAAATAAAAAATATGCTCTTTCTGCTCTTCTGGAGAAAATTTTTGTAACAGTAATTTACCAATGGTGAAATGAGTATTTTTTTTCTCAACATCGGGAATTAGCGAATAAGATGCTTGTTGTACACGATCATGTAAAAATTTATAGCTAATTTGCTGTTCGGCTTGCTGTTCAGTTAAAATCAAAGGTATTTTATAAGACGAATCTAAAGGTAAAATTAAGCCTGCTTGTAAAGCTTCCCAAAGTTCTTTAGCTGTTTCTACCCAAGATTTTTGATTCACAATGCTCAAAATATCTAAGTTAAATTTATCGCCAATACAAGCAGCCAGTTGTAAAACTTTTTGAGTTCTCGGTGATAACTTCTGAATTTGGTTCACCATCAATTCAACAACATTATCGGTAATGTCAATATCTTTTATAGTTTCGATATGCCATTGCCAACAGGCTTGATCAAAATTAAAAGATAAAAAGTTTTCTTGATGCAGAGATTTGAGTAATTGCGTTACAAAAAATGGATTGCCCTGGGTTTTATGAAAAACTAAATCAGCTAGTTCTTGGGAATCTTCTGAAAAAATACTCAAGGTATCACTAACTAATTGTTGAACATGACTAATATTCAAAGGCTGAAGTACAATCTTATTGATATTTACACCATTTTTCTGGATTGCTGCAAGAGTTAATATTAATGGATGACTTGGAGTGACTTCATGCTCACGATATGCACCCATGAGTAATAAATATTTGCTCTCAATATCACTGATGAGTAGTTGAATTAACTTCAAAGATGCCACATCCGCCCACTGCAAGTCATCTAAAAAAATTACTAAAGGATGTTCTGCTTGGGCAAATACATGAATAAATTGTTGAAATAATCGATTAAAACGGTTTTGGGCTTCGTTAATTCCTAATGATGGTATTTCTGGCTGAGTACCGATAATTTTTTCAACATCAGGAATCACCTCAATAATTACTTGCCCATAAACCCCAACTGCTGATAAAATTTTCATCTTCCAACTCGTGATTTTTTCAGCACTTTCTGTTAATATCTGCCGAATTACTTCTTGAAAAGCCTGGATGAATGCCGCATAAGGTATATGACGTTTATACTGGTCAAATTTTCCTCCAATAAAATAACCACCCTGGCGAATAATCGATTTAGAAAATTCATTAACTAGGGAAGATTTACCAATTCCTGAATAACCACTAACTAATGTTAACTCCGTGCTTCCTGAACTGATTCGCTCAAAAATACTCATCAATTGAGTAACTTCTTGCTCACGTCCATAAAGTTTTTGTGGAATCAGCAATTGACTGTTTAAATCAAGTTTACCGATAACCAAATCTGTAATTTTGCCAGTTGTTTGTAGCTGATATAAACATGATTCTAAATCTGCTTTTAAACCCAAGGCATTTTGATATCTGTCCTCAGCAGTTTTAGCTAATAATTTCAGCACAATATTAGATACTGCCACTGGAATTTGTGGATTTAATTCTTGAGGTGCTATGGGAGTTTTAGCAATATGAGAATGAATTAGTTCTAAAGGATCATCTGCTACAAAGGGCAGTTGACCAACTAACATTTGATAAAGTGTTACACCCAAAGAATAAAAATCAGTGCGATAGTCTATTAAGCGGTTCATTCTCCCTGTTTGTTCGGGTGAGAGATAAGCCAGACTACCTTCGAGTAAATTTATGTTATTTATGGTTTGATTTTCGCTATGTAAGCGTGAAGCAATACTAAAGTTGATAATTTTGATTTGATTGGTGTTGGGGTCGATTAAAATATTATGGGGTTGGATATCTTTATGAATAATATTATTTTGATGTAACTGAGCTAAGGTTGAGGCTAATTGAATTGCAATTTGTAAAATTTGAGTTAATTCTAATTTATTTGTGCTAATAAAATTATGCAGTGTTTCACCAAGGAAGTCTTCTAAAATCAGTGCGATTTTATTTTGTGTACTTTCTAAAGCGAGAGGTTGAATCACTCCTGATATTCGTAAAGATTGCAGTATTTGATACTCGTATCTTAGGCGAGTGATTTGTTCAATTGTAGGATACTCAGTTTTCAGAGTTTTAATAATTACCGATGTTTGTGTTGATTCTTGATAGGCGCGATAAATACAGGTATTAGTATTATCATCAATAACTTGAATGAGGCTGTAGTCGGTAAGAATAATACTCATGTTTATTTTTGAAGGCAGGAGTTAGAGGGCAGTGGTTCGACAGGCTCACCAACCGGAAACACGAGGAAAACTGACCCCTAACTCCTACTATGACCGAGATGGGGCATTTGCAACGGACGTATTTTTTTTCGCGTTACTTTTATCGATGGTAATACAAATCAACTAATTTGATGGATGTTTTTTTGTGCGATCGCAATTCTTAAATAAGCAATCTCAGCAGTAAATTAATATCCCCACACTGCTGTAGTTTGTGTGGGGATATGATTACTTGCTATTACTAGCAGTGACAAAATTAGCGTAGCTTAACTCATTCACCCGATTCCAGTTATAAACTTGTTGACGGAAGTTTTTCCATTGTTCATAAACTTGTTTGAAGTTAGTATCTTTAGTGGCGTTTTCTTCATATATCTCAAGAGCAATTTGCTGTGCTGCTTGTAAAATCTCTTGACTATAGGGAGTGAGTTGTGTACCACCAGCAATCAATCTCGAAAGTGCTGCACCATTCAACGCATCGTATTCTGTCAGCATATTCATGTTGGCTTCTAAAGTAGCGGCTTTTAAAATTTGTTGATATTCTTGGGGTAATTTGTTCCAAGCATTCAAATTAACTAACACATCTAAAGATGGCCCTGGTTCCCACCAACCAGGATAGTAATAATATTTTGCAGCTTTATTTAAACCGAGTTTTTCATCATCGTAAGGGCCTACCCATTCAGCCGCGTCAATTGCACCCCGGTCAAGTGACAAATAAATTTCGCCTCCAGGTAAAACTTGCACATTTACACCCAAACGCGACATTACCTGTCCACCTAATCCCGGAATTCGCATTTTTAAACCTTTGAGGTCAGCGACAGTTTTAATTTCTTTTTTAAACCAGCCCCCCATCTGCGCCCCGGTGTTACCTGCGGGAAAATTAATAATGTTGAAGTTGGTGTAGACTTTCTGAATCGCTTCTAAACCGCCGCCATGATATAACCAAGCGTTCTGCTGTTGGGCGTTTAAACCAAAGGGTACAGAGGTGGCGAAAGCCAAAGCCGGACTTTTACCGATGTAATAATAGCTGGATGTATGACCGCATTCTACAGTTCCGGCTTGTACCGCATCTAAAACTTGTAATCCTGGAACTAACTCACCAGCCGCAAAGGGGGTAATTGTAAACCGACCGTTAGTCATTTCCTTGACTCTTTGTGAAACCACCTTTGCACCGATAAAAGTTCCTAAACTTTTAGTCCAACTAGTAGCCATTCGCCAACGGACAGTCGGAAGTCCCGTTTGCACTGCGGGGGATGTGGTACTGCGGTTACAAGCGGTTAAGGTTGCAGCAGTGGCTGTGGCTAAAGCAGCTGTGTTTAAAATCTTTCGGCGTTTCATCATGCTTATAGAGACTAGAGGCTAGAGATTAGGGGTTAGAGAAGACAGTTTCTCATATTTAGTTGTAGGATTTTCTCGTGAATAGTTGACTTGAGCAAATGCTGAGTTCTCTTGAAAAAGACTAACCTCTCTTCCCTAAGCTCTAACTCCTAGGTACACAATTCATCATCCCTACCAATTTTTATGACAAATTCTGCAAACGAAGTTTATCCAGTCATTTGGCACAATGATTCCGTATCACTCATTGACCAAACCCGTTTACCGAATGAATACACCTTTGTGGAAATTCATCGTAGCGAAGATATGGCGCGGGCGATTAAAACCATGATTGTGCGGGGTGCGCCGGCTATTGGGGTGGCTGCGGCTTATGGGATGTATCTGGGGGCGAGAGAAATTACAACCAGGGAACGCACTGAATTTTTAACCCAGCTAGAAAATGTCGCGCAATTATTACGCTCTACCCGTCCCACGGCGGTAAACTTATTCTGGGCAATTAGTCGGATGTTAAAAATTGCCCACGCCACGGAAGGAAGCGTCGAAGATATCAAACAAGTTTTATTCCAAACCGCCCAAGCTATTAATGCAGAAGATTTGCAAACTTGTCAGGCGATGGGTGATCATGGTTTAACTGTATTGCCGAAAACACCCGCAAAGCTAACTTTACTAACTCACTGCAATGCTGGGGCGTTAGCAACTGCGGGTTATGGTACAGCTTTGGGTGTTGTCCGTTCTGCTTGGCGCGAAGGGCGTTTAGAAAAGTTGTTTGCTGATGAAACCCGCCCCCGGTTACAAGGTGCAAAACTCACTGCTTGGGAATGTGTACAGGAAAATATACCTGTGACGCTAATTACCGATAATATGGCCGCCCATTGTATGCAGAGGGGTTTAATTCATGCTGTTGTTGTGGGCGCTGATAGGATTGCGGCGAATGGTGACACAGCGAATAAAATTGGTACGTATAGTTTAGCGATCGTTGCTAAAGCTCACAATGTACCATTTTTTGTTGCGGCACCTTTTTCCACCGTTGATTTTGCCTTGTGTGATGGTAGTCAAATCCCTATAGAAGAACGTCACCCAGAGGAAATTTACCAAGTTGGTGACACCAGACTCACCCCTGAAGGCGTAGAATTTTACAACCCAGCTTTTGATGTCACACCAGCCGAGTTAATTACAGCCATCATTACAGAAAATGGAGCATTTGCACCTGGTGATTTAGCGAAATACCAGTTACAACAGTCTTTTAACTAAATTATCATGACTGTTTTTATGCAAATTTCTATTCAGCCTCGGCAGAAAAAATCTCAAGTTCCAGCTAACCAAAATTTCCGCCGTAGCAAAAGCCTGTTTTCTCATTTATTTATAACGGGCATTCTTTCCAGCAGTCTTGTTTCTTTGTTACCGACACCTGCTGCTGGTCAAGTTAATCTTGGACAGCAACTTTTACAAGAAGTATCAAAATGTGCTGAGGCTAAAATTTCTGAGCAAAAGCTTATTAATCAAGCCGAATCAGAAGCTATCACAACAAAATGTGCTTTACAAATCCTCACTTTAACTTCAAATGGAGAATTTCGTCCTGATGCTGTTGAGCGCGTCGCCGCTTTTATGGAAGCGGTTGGTGTGAAACTCCCGCAATCAACTAGTCGAGGACAAGCTAATGTAAAACTGCAATTGGAACGTGAGAGTTCTGTGTTTAGAATCCCCGTCCGCATTGGCAAACAAACGCAAACTTTTATCTTAGATACTGGTAGCGGTCAAACCATTATCAATAATCAAATTGCTCAACAATTAGGTCTGAATAGTAAACCTATTCCCAATGGACTTTTAGAATATAAACCTGTTATTGGTAATAACTTCAAAAACCTAGAAGTTAAGACTCATATCTTACCAGGTTTAAGTGTAAATTCTGCCACTGTTTCTGGTCTTTATGGCTTAGAATTACCTACACCAGCATTACCACAGGATATATCTGGAGTTTTAGGATTAGATTTTCTGAGTAAGTTCGATGTTGTTCTCAATCCCAAAAAACAACAATTACAACTATTACCACCTTCTAAATCTGTTGCGGGTGCTATTCCTTTAAAAGGAACCTTTGGGATTTTAACGACTCAAGTTTACATTAATGGTGAAGGGCCTTTTACTTTTGTTTTAGATACAGGAGCCTATACGATCGCAGTTTCTCAATCTATCGCGCAAAAATTAGGAATTGACACTCGCAACGCCCCGACCGCAGAAGTATTTGGTTTGGGTGGACGGGAAACTGTCAAAAAAATCAAATTGAATAAGCTGCAAATTCAGCAACATCAAGTAAATGAAATTGATGCTGTTGTTGTTGAGCAAAGTAATATTCTCAAACTTCCTGGTGTAGAAGGTATTATTGGTCAAAACTTTCTCAATCAATATCAACAACATTGGCGGTTTGATAAACCAAATGCGCTGGGAGTTGTGCAATCGGGAAGTTTAGTTTTAACACCTTAGAGGCAGGAAACAGTGGTTCGGCTACGCTCACCAACCGAGGCAGGAGGTAAGAATATTACTATTGTGGGCATTCTGGCTTTCAAAATTAATTATTGAACATTACCAAATCCTTGTACAGCCGTAACACACCCTACTTATACTTTATAAATAGACTCTAACTATGAACAACTCTAGCTTAATTACTGGATTAATTATTTGTCTAATTTGGATTAGCGGTTGTGCTAATTCTTCTACAGAAGTTAGCCAAGAAAACCCGACAACTAAATCTAAAATTCCCCAAAGTCCTAGACAAATCACTGAAGTGACTACATCTCCTGAACCAACTCCCACAACAGAGGTTTCGCCATCCGAAAACCCAGAAACATCGACAAAAGCTTTACCAACTATTGGTACAGTCAAAGAACTAGTCAACGGTGATTTATTGTGTTATGCCACATTAATTGATGAACAAGGAATTGAACATCCGGTAGGTGCATCTTTTGAAATTTGTGCGGAATCGGCGAAATTTTTAAACAAAAAAGTCCGTGCATCTTACACAATTGAATCAGTAAGTGATTGTCAAAGTGCTGAACCTTGCGGCAAAACTAAAAAAGAATCAATCATTACCAAGATGGAAGTTTTGACTCAGTAAAAGATACATAGCAGTTTTAGTTGATATGTGAGCAATAAAGACAAGGGGGACAAGGTAGAAAAGGGAGACAAGGAAGAGAGATGTTTTTGAAGAAGAATTCAGAATTTAATTCTGGCTCCTGACTGCTGAATTCTATTTTGATAAATCATTTGGGATTGCTATAGATGATCAAATATGTGAAACTAATCTAGGGTATTCATGTATAAAAAACCATTTAACCTAAAAACTTGGGCTATTCGTTTTGCTTGGGTTTGTGTGATTATTGGAGTAGCATTTCTCTATTTATATCCTGTAATTAGTTGTAGAATTTGGCATGATCAAGCTGCTTGTGAAACTGACAAGTGGCAGCAGCGTAATTTACCCTAATTCTTAATTTTATGGCTCTGGCCATATCCTATCTCCAGTAATAGAATCAAAGATAAATAACTGAGTTAAATCTAATTGTAAGGATAAGCGATCGCCTACACTCACCCGTACATTTCCACCAATCTGCACATTCAATAACACTGTCGAACCAGGTAAACTCGCACGAATTAAAGTTTCTCTCCCCAAAGGCTCAACCACCTTCACTTCTACGGAAAGTGCTGTTAGCGGTAGCGGGGCGTTTAGCCCGTGCTGAGTGGGGAGTGCTGAGTTATTGTTAATAGAAACATGTTCTGGTCTAATACCCAAATCATAATTCTGTCCTGGACGCATCTGTAATTTTTCCCTGACAACTTCGGGAACTGCAATTAATTGTTCACCCACATCAAAGCCATCATTGGTATATTTTGCTGACAAAATATTCATTGGTGGATTGCCTAAAAAAGTTGCCACCATTTGATTAGCTGGAAGCGCGTAAATGCTTTGGGGTTCGCCAATTTGTTGGATTCTCCCACGATTCAGCACGACAATTTTATCAGCCAAGGTCATCGCCTCAACTTGGTCGTGAGTTACATAAACCGTGGTAATTCCTAACTCTTGATGGAGTTGTTTTAATTCGGCTCTGGTGTCATCGCGCAATTGAGCATCTAAATTAGATAAAGGTTCATCTAATAAAAATACTTGGGGTTCACGGGCGATCGCTCTTCCTAATGCTACCCGTTGTTGCTGTCCACCAGAAAGCTGTTTGGGTTTGCGATCTAATAAATGTTCCAACGAAAGCGATCGCGCCACCGTCCCCACCCGTTCTTGAATGAGTTTCGCGTCCACCTTTCGCATCTGCATCCCAAAGGCGATATTTTCCGCCACCGTCATGTGCGGATAAAGGGCGTAGTTTTGAAACACCATCGCCACATCGCGCTGTCTAGCGGGGATATTATTCATTAAGCGATCGCCTATAAATAGTTTGCCCGAAGTGGCAGTTTCTAAACCCGCGATCGTCCGTAAAATTGTCGACTTCCCACAACCAGAAGGCCCGACTAACACCCAAAATTCGCCATCGGGAATTTCAAAGCTAATATCTTCGATGGCGGTGACGTTGTTAAACCGACGTTTAATTTCTTCGAGACGTACTTTAGCCATTATTTAATTTTGTCCTTTGTCGTTTGTTTTTTCTAAACAAATCATTAGACTTCTTGCAGAAAGATTCTTTCCTCACGCATAGACGCAAAGAAAGAGTTTAAAATTTGGACTTTTGAAAGATGTCTATTGTTTGAGCAAAACTCTTGCGTTCAGAACCAAGTTTTCTGACTCTTAAGCTTTTTAAGTCATACTCTGCACGCAAATCATCTTCTATCTCTGGCTTATCCTTCTTCATACTTCACACTTCACACTTCACACTTCACACTTCACACTTCACACTTCACACTTTATTCGTCCACGCCGGATGAGCAAATAAAGACGCAATAACTCGCACACCTCGCAGTTGATTGGATAAAGGTAAATGACCTTTCGGCGCACTCAAATCCCAAATAAAACTATTAGGATAACGTGTCCAAGTATTCCCATTTTTCCAGGCGATTTTCGTCCAGAAATTATCCCAATTTTTGCCGAGGCTTAACCAAATTTCGCGCTGTACCGAAAAGCCAAATTTTCCTTCCGAATGAACTAACCACAAATGATTAATGGTGTGTAAGTCAGTCACAGGGAAATTGTCAACTTCCGTAAAATACAGCCATTTGCGCTTGACAGCCGTTGGCCCTGCTACTTCGCACATTTTCTCAATAGTCATGCGATCGGCAGCTTGGAAGTCTTGAGCAGCAAGTAGCTGTTGTAAAGGTTTGTAATTGATCCCTGCATCTGATTTTAGAGGTACAATGCCTTCAGGAAAATTTGTTTGGAGAAATTCTCTGGCGTTTGGTGCATCAGAGTTGTAAAGGACTTGGTAAGCTTTACCATCAATCCAAGTTGCTGGGGACTCACGACGTTTCAGTAAAAATTCCCTCAACACTTCCAATCCCTCGTTACCTAATTCGGCTAACTGTGGGATGATCTGTTGTTGGACTTGAAGAGACCCAGCGATTAAGCGTTGTCTGAGGGAGTCGATGTCATTAGCAGTGCCTGATACAATCATTGGGTCTGTCATGCCATTACTCGTGTTAGCGGTCAGTGAACAAGCGATCGCTATCGTGGATTCTTGATGATGAAACACTGATAGCGAAAAGTAGTTTACTATTTTTGATCGTACAAAATTGCGTCAGTTTCACTTAATCCCCAAATGCTGTAAAAGGGGAATAGGGGGAAAATCTGCATATTTAGGGATTAGGGACTAGGATGCTCAAGGCTAGAACCTAGTCAAGATGAAGGATAAAGGCTGAAGGTGAAATTTATATTTGACACTTCACACTTCATACTTCATACTTCATACTTTTTATGTTTTTCTGGAGTGTTTGAACTATGTACGAAAAGATTACCCCCCCGACTAGTGGATCAAAAATCACCTTTAAGAATGGTGAGCCAGTTGTGCCTGACAATCCAATTATCCCGTTTATTCGGGGCGATGGCACAGGTATTGATATCTGGCCTGCTACCCAAAAGGTACTAGATGCGGCGGTAGCTAAGGCGTATCAGGGTAAACGCCAAATCAGTTGGTTTAAGATTTATGCTGGTGATGAGGCTTGTGATTTATACGGCACTTATCAGTATTTACCCGAAGATACTCTCACAGCCATTAAAGAATATGGTGTGGCTATTAAAGGGCCTTTGACCACTCCTGTAGGTGGTGGGATTCGTTCTTTAAATGTGGCATTGCGGCAAATTTTTGACTTGTATGCTTGCGTGCGTCCTTGCCGTTACTATGCTGGTACGCCTTCACCACACAAAAACCCTGAAAAGCTAGATGTCATTGTTTATCGGGAAAATACTGAAGATATATATTTGGGAATCGAATGGAAACAAGGTAGTGAAATTGGTTCACGCTTAATTTCCATCCTCAACAAAGAACTCATCCCCGCCACCCCAGAACATGGGAAAAAGCAAATCCCTCTTGATTCTGGGATCGGGATTAAACCCATCAGCAAAACTGGTTCCCAGCGTCTAGTACGTCGCGCCATCAAACACGCCTTAACTTTACCCAAACAAAAGCAACAGGTAACGCTGGTGCATAAGGGTAACATCATGAAGTACACCGAAGGCGCGTTCCGTGATTGGGGTTATGAACTAGCCACCAGCGAATTTCGTCAAGAAACAGTCACCGAACGGGAATCTTGGATTTTAAGCAACAAAGAAAAAAATCCTAACATTTCCCTAGAAGACAACGCCCGTCAAATTGACCCTGGTTTTGATGCTCTTACCCAAGAGAAAAAAGCGCAAATTGTCAAGGAAGTGGAAACAGTTCTTAACTCAATTTGGGATAGTCACGGTAACGGCAAGTGGAAAGATAAAGTCATGGTCAATGACCGCATTGCTGACAGTATTTTTCAACAAATCCAAACCAGACCAGATGAGTATTCGATTCTGGCTACAATGAACCTCAACGGCGATTATTTGTCAGATGCAGCCGCCGCCATTGTTGGTGGTTTAGGTATGGGGCCAGGCGCGAATATTGGCGATGCTTGCGCCGTTTTTGAAGCTACTCACGGTACAGCACCCAAGCACGCAGGCTTAGACAAAATTAACCCTGGTTCAGTGATTTTGTCTGGCGTGATGATGTTGGAATATCTGGGTTGGCAAGAAGCAGCCGACTTAGTTAAGAAAGGTTTAGGGGATGCGATCGCTAATGGTCAAGTCACCTACGATTTAGCAAGGTTAATGGAACCACCTGTAGAACCTCTCAAATGTTCTGAATTTGCCGACGCAATTATTCAACATTTCGGTTAATTTCCGTTAATTATTAGGATGGGAAAACCCCATCCTAAAAGGATTGATGATTTTAAATTACTAATCTTCAGCACCAGGTAATTGAATCAATTTTTCTGCAACAATTTTGGGTAATTCTTTTGATGAATAACTATAAGTCAAGAGCAACAATTCTACAGCCTTGTGCATTAATTGTTGCCTATTGACTACATCAGCTAGTTGAAATTGGTTATATGTACCGTTCATAACTTCTAAACTAGCATCTGCGATCGCATCTTCAATTACTTCCTCTTCTATTAAGCTTTCCCATTCATCTTGATTGACATAATAAGATTTTTGATTGTCTTTAATATTAATTTTTTGAATTTCTCGTACAGAGTTACGAATAGAAGCAGACCAAGAATTTGTTAGTCGCTTTTCCACTTGATTTTTAATTAAATGAATCAATAAAATCTTTAAATAAGATTGAATGTTCCTCAGTATTGCCTGTCTACTCATCCCCTCTAACTCATCAACAATCGCCAAAGCATCTTCGTAACGTCCTTGTAAAATACTATTTCTGAGGTCGGTTAATTCTTGTGTCATTTTCATTAACCTCTAAGTCATAATATTAATCATATCCTGCCCATAAGAATAGATAATTATGGTAATCACACCAATTAAAGAAAATATCTCAACAAACTATTCCCTAGAAGATTGGCTGCAAAGTCCCCCCGAAGGTACAGAATGGGTAAATGGGGAACTGCTGGAGAAACAAGAAGTGACATTGAAACACAGTCGTATACAGGCAAAAGTAGCTACTTACTGGAGAAATTACAAAGACACTAGTGGACAAGGCGGGGAGGTTTATACAGAAGCACCTTGTCTGACTAACAAACAAGGTCGTCGTCCTGATGTGGCTTATCTTACCCCAGAACTGATGCAGCAATTTGGAGAACCTGCGGTTTTACCTCAAAGTTTTCCTTTAATAGCTGAAATTATTTCCCCCACAGATTTAGCAGAAGATATGATTGCCAAATCTCAAGAATATTTGCAATCTGGTAGTGAAGAAGTTTGGTTAGTATTTCCTGAAAATAGTTGGATTATTGTAATTACTAAAAATCAGCGACTTGTATTTATTGCAGGTGAAGTAGTCAGAACTCAAACTGTACTTCCAGGTTTTAATGTCGCGGTGAACGAATTATTAGGTTAAGTCAGGTTGAGAGCAGTGAGAATTTTACTTATAATAAATACAACCCTTCAGTAGTGGATAAAATCATGGGTGAGCAACTTTTAGTCAAAGATATTGATAATTGTGACATACCAGATGCTAACCTACTAATAACTGAAGATGATACGCCAGTGGATAACCTTGCATCTGAAAAACAACAGCGCCTTTTAGTTAGTTCCCTTTATAGTTCTTTACAAAACCAAGTTTTTTTAGCCGCAGCTAATGTTGGGGTTTACCATACATATACCGAACCTGCGATCGTTCCAGATGTGTTTGTGAGTTTTGATGTTCAAACACCAGAGAATTGGTGGGAAAAAGAAAATCGCTGTTACCTTGTTTGGAAATTTGGTAAATCACCAGAACTGGTAATTGAAATTGTCTCTAATAAAAAGGGCAATGAATTAGATGAGAAACTCCAAATTTATGAAAAAATGCGAGTTGCTTATTATATTGTCTATGACCCCCAGCAAAATTTGGGAGAGCAAGTTTTAAGAATTTATACAATTAAGGGTAGACGTTATCTAGAAACGACAAATAATTGGTTAGAAGATATTGGTTTAGGCGTTACTTTGTGGACTGGCGAATTTGAAGGGAGAAATGATAGTTGGTTGCGTTGGTGTGACCAAGCTGGTAATATTTTACTGACTGGTGACGAACGCGCTCGACAAGCAGAACAACGCGCCCAAGAAGCAGAACAACGCGCCCAATTACTAGCAGAGAGATTAAAAGCTTTGGGTGTAGATCCTGATAGTATTTAACCTAAATTTAACTATAAGATTCATCTTTAATTTTTGAAATCTATGTAGGATGTGTTAGCGACAGCGTAACGCATCTACTGTAAAGTTTTTGGTGCGTTACGGCTTACGCCTAACACACCCTACGCATACTAAGTTTAACCATATTTATTTTGATATTTAAGCCATAAAGGTGATTTTTTGTAGCCTAAATCTATGACAATAAAAATTGACAACAAATTGCATAGATTTGCTGTAAAAAATTCTTATGACTCTTAACCGCAGACATTTCTTGTTTTTACTGGGTGCAGGTGCAGGTACTTTTGCATTAGATTCTTTGGCGTTGGCTGATAAATCACCTGTTAGTCAAGCACCAAGCACTACAGGCGTAATTGAACTACCACCTTTACCATACCCTTACGAAGCATTAGAACCACACATTGATGCTAAAACAATGCAGTTCCATCACGATAAGCACCATGCAGCTTATGTGAAAAACTTGAATGCTGCATTAGACAAACACCCAGAACTGAAAAACAAATCTGTTGAAGAATTGTTACGTAAACTCGGTAAAGTTCCGGCAGATATCCGCACAACAGTTCGTAATAATGGTGGTGGTCATGTCAACCACTCGATGTTTTGGAAAATTATGAAGCCGGAGGGAGGCGGAGAACCAACAGGAGAAATCGCCACTGCGATTAATCAAAATTTTGGTAATTTTGCCGCCTTTAAAAAGCAGTTTAACGAAGCTGGTGCAGCACGTTTTGGTAGTGGTTGGGTTTGGCTTGTACGTAACAAAAATGGCAAGTTAGAAATTACAACTACAGCTAATCAAGATAATCCCATCACTGAAGGTAAATATCCCATTTTCGGCAATGATGTTTGGGAACATGCCTATTATCTCAACTATCAAAACCGCCGCGCTGATTATTTAACAGCATGGTGGAATGTGGTTAACTGGGATGAGATTAACAACCGATTTGCAGCAGCAAGTAAATTTGCTTATTAAGGTTGATTTTTAAATACAAATAAGCTCAGATCCCCGACTTATTAAAGAAGTCGGGGATCTTGTTTTTTACAGAAAGATGAGGATAGGTGTAATTTTACCTCCTGACTTGAAAGTGCTGAGTGCTGAGTGCTGAGTAAAAATGCTAGTTCCACTTTCATGCTTGGCTATGACACTTGTTTCATCGGGACTGCCTTCTCCCATATCACAATCCTAATGCTTTGCGTGTACCTGGCCCGACAATCCCATCTGCTGTTAAACCTTGCTTTTGTTGAAATGCTGTTACAGCATCATCGGTAGCTGCGCCAAATATACCATCAGCTTTGAGATTAAAGCCTTTTTGATTGAGAGCGTTTTGTACAGCAAGTACATCATCTCCTCGCATTGGTGGGTCAGTCAGAAATAATAATCTTGGCTGTCCAGAAACAGAATTAGGTTGGGATAAAGCTCGCATTTCTGCTTGGATAATGGGAAATTTTGCATCCCAAGTAGCAGGATCTCTGACATTTAAGCCATCATCAATATGAACTGAATCTGCTGGTGTAAAATCTCCTCCCCAGCGCAACATCGGGTCATTACGGATGCTTTGAATAAAGTTTTGAATGCCTTGTGGCAGATTTTTTAAGTTGCTTTTATCAAGAGCATCGCTATTAAATAGCTTATCTCCTAGCATCACATTCATATCAATGCTGTGACCAACTAAATGATTTGAACGACTTGCAGGACGGACAATTGCGCCTGACACTACACCACCTTGTAAACGGGTAGAACTAGTGACATAAATTCTGATACCTGCATCAGTCGCAAATTGATCAACTTTTTCTAGTGAATCAAAAAAATCAACATCTGCTAAAAGAGGTTTCCCGATAAATCGAGGTGATTTAAATGCGTCTAATTTAGTTACCATAACTACCTTTATTTTGGTATGCACTAGTTAGTTGCTGTGAAATTCTCTATGGTGATAGAGGTTGGGATGGAGGAAGTAAGACTAGATAATTATTGATTTAGGATATTTTGCATACTTTTAGAAGTAGTCTTAAGTATAATTTTAGTTTTTTAACTTGGCAGAGCAAGTATTAAGAAATATCAAGCGATTGGCTGCGATCGCGCACACTTAAAGCAGTATCAGAAAAGTCACTAAATACGCCATCAACGCCTAAACTAAAAAATAGTTCATATTCCCCTTGGGGATTACCTTGGAAGTCTAGAGGTAGAAAGTAGTCTTCGTTGCGAAAAGTCCAGGCGTGTACTTGCAAGTTAGTAGCATGGGCATTATGTACTACAGATGTGGGCGATCGCAATTTATTGTTATTATCTCTAGGAATTAAAATATCTTTATGAATACCAATTGCTTGGGCGTATTTAGCAATCTCTTCTAAACCTGATTTTGTCACTAAGTCGGTATAGGTACGAACATCACCACTAACAACAAAATCATAAGGTTGACCAGTAAGATTGATTAACTGGACTAAAGGTAAATGAGTTTTTTGGGCTAAATATTGTAAGTTACTCACTTCAAAAGATTGAATAAAAATGGGGTCATTTTTTTCGTGATAACCGTTGGCTTGTAAGGTTTGAAGTAAAGGTTCTTCTAAACTTAAGTTTATAGACCTAAAATAAGTGGGATGTTTTGTTTCTGGATAAATACCAATATTACGACCTAATTGTTTACTATAATTTTTGACTAAATCAATAATTTCTTGGAGTGTGGGAATTTCCCACCAATCATCATAAAAAGTATTTTGCTGACGTAATTGGGGAATCCTTTCTTTGGTGCGTAATTTTTTAATTTCGGACAGAGTAAAGTCTTCTGTAAACCAACCTGTTTTGATTTCGCCATCGATGATTTTAGTCGTGCGTCGTTGAGCAAATTCGGGATGGTTAGCAATGTTAGTGGTTTCGGAAATTTCGTTTTCATGACGCGCAATTAAAACACCGTCTTGTGTGGAAACTAAATCTGGTTCAATGTAGTCTGCACCAAAATTGATTGCTAATTCGTAAGCGGCTAAAGTATGTTCTGGGCGATAGCCACTCGCGCCGCGATGAGCAATAATGATTGGTTTTTTATTCATGTGATTGTATGTGTGGTGGAAGACAAGAATTGTTTATTTCGCGCATAGACGCGATAGCGGCTTCCCGGAGGGTAGGCGCAAAGACGCAAAGAGTTATAGCCATTTTCTGTGAAGATACACTTAATTAAAAAACGAACCGCCAAGTACGCCAAGTACGCCAAGGAAGAGAAGGCTAAGAAGAAGAGTGGGAGTTTATAGAGAATATCTATTTATGGGCATTTTTTTAACAAATGTTAATATTGGTAGACGGGATGCGATCGCTTATAACTTCTTGCTGATGCCTTTTGATACCCAAGAAGATTAACCTAGAATTATCCCAACAAATAAAATTATATTTACTCAATATCGTTCTATAAGCATAATGATTCAGACTCAGCCTCAACTCAAGCGCATAGAAGAATTACGCCAGCTTTTGCAACAAGCTAGTTACGCCTATTATGTTTTAGACGCACCCATCATGGAAGATGCAGTCTATGACCAGCTATACCGCGAATTGCAACAGTTGGAAACGCAGTATCCTGAATTAGTAACGCCTGACAGTCCAACTCAGCGCGTGGGTGAAAGACCGGCGACTCATTTCACCTCAGTGCGGCATAATATCCCCTTGTATAGTCTGGAGAATGCTTTTAATATTGATGAGTTGCAAGCTTGGGATCAACGTTGGCGGCGACAACTCCCGACAACGGACGCGGTAAAATATGTCTCGGAGTTGAAAATTGATGGTTCGGCTTTGGCGCTGACTTACCAAGATGGGGTGTTAGTCAGGGGTGCAACTAGAGGTGATGGGGTTACGGGTGAAGAAATTACCCAAAATGTGCGAACAATTCGTTCTATTCCCTTGCGTTTAAACTTTGATGGGATAGAACCGATAGAAAGAATAGAGGTGCGCGGTGAAGCATTTTTACCGTTGGAAGTGTTTAAACAAATCAACGAAGAACGGCAAAAAGCAGGCGAACAGTTATTTGCCAACCCCCGCAACGCCGCCGCAGGTACACTCAGACAGTTAGACTCGCGTATTGTAGCGCGGCGACGGTTAGATTTCTTTGCCTATACGCTGCATATTCCAGGGATGGATGATGCGAGTATTGCCAATACCCAATGGGAAGCCTTGGAATTATTGCAAAAAATGGGTTTTCGGGTCAATCCCAATCATCAGCTGTGTGAGTCTTTAGCTGAAGTGGCAGAATATTACAAATATTGGGATACGGAAAGATTGAATTTACCATACATGACCGATGGTGTAGTGGTCAAACTCAATGCTTTTAAGCTGCAAGAACAGTTAGGTTTTACCCAAAAATTCCCGCGCTGGGCGGTGGCGTTGAAATACCCAGCCGAGGAAGCACCCACCCGTGTGGAAAATATTGCGGTGAATGTGGGTAGAACTGGGGCGTTAACACCGTTGGCAGAGATGCGTCCGGTACAATTGGCGGGGACAACAGTTTCTCGCGCTACCTTACATAATAGCGATCGCATTGCCCAATTAGACATCCGCATCGGTGACACTGTAATTGTTCGCAAAGCTGGGGAAATTATTCCCGAAGTGGTGCGGGTAATTAAAGAATTGCGTCCGGCTGATACTGTACCATTTGTTATGCCTAGCCATTGCCCTGTTTGCGGTCAAGAAGTGGTGCGAGAATCAGGAGAAGCCGTGACTCGTTGCGTTAATGCTTCTTGTGCAGCTATTCTCAAAGGTTCCATTGAACATTGGGTTAGCCGGGATGCTTTAGATATTAAAGGCGTGGGAGAAAAATTAGTGCATCAACTGGTAGATAAAGGTTTGGTGCATTCTGTAGCTGATTTGTATGACTTGACAGAAGCACAATTATGTAGTTTAGAAAGAATGGGGGAAAAATCGGCACAGAAATTAGTAGATGCGATCGCTCAATCAAAAAATCAACCTTGGCATCGGGTATTGTATGGTTTAGGCATCCGTCATGTGGGTAGTGTGAATGCTCAACTCATCACCGAGAAATATCCCGCCGTCGAGAAATTAGAAACCGCTAAACAATCAGACATTGCAGGTATTTATGGTATTGGTGCAGAAATCGCCCAGTCTGTTTATCAGTGGTTTCATATTGATGCCAATCAAGCTTTAATTGAAAGGTTGCGAAATACAGGTTTACAATTAGCTGCTGAAGAAACTGCAACTGTGAATGAAAGTAATCAAAAGTTTGCCGGGAAAACTTTTGTCGTCACAGGCACATTACCCACCCTAAAGCGAGATGAAGCTAAAGCACTTATCCAAAAAGCAGGCGGTAAAGTGACTGATTCTGTCAGCAAAAAAACTGATTATTTGGTAGTAGGAGAAGATGCTGGTTCTAAATTAGCCAAAGCCCAGGCTTTAGGAATTACTCAGTTAACAGAGGCGCAGTTACTCCAGATGTTAGGAGATGAATAAAAAGGAGTCAGAAGACAGAATTCAGAATACTCCACTTATAAATGAATGGAGTTTTAAATCAAATCAGAAAGTTTTATTTTGATTTCACCCACGCGAGACGAGGTTTTCCACCAATATTCATCACCCAGCGATGCACTGAGCTTGCCGAATTATCATACTGCATTCTGACTCCTGATTTCTGAATTCTTCTTGATAGACTGGGGAGATTAACTAAACTCCATCGTCTCCACAAAAGACAAAATATTATCTTTAATGTACTCAGCTTCTTCAGCGATATCATTTGGTGTTTCGCCATTTAAAAAGCTACGTTGGCTACTAACTATATATAAAAACTCGCCATTAATAAATGCCAACAATCCACGGTAAGCATCTAATCTCGTAGAACTACCGTTATTTTCTTGCTGAGACATTGTTGAACCTTTCGGCATATCAACCAAGGCGTAATATGCGCCTGCAAAAATATCTTCTAAATATTCGCCATACTTGATTTGTGAATCTGGCAGATTTGCCAAAATTGCCTGCGGCACATATTTATCTACTACAATGTTTTTTAAATATTCTGCCTGCCCTTCCGATTCTAATTCTTCTAACTGTTCTGGCGGTATGGGATAATAATCAATTCTGAGCAAAGTGCCAAAGTCATCAGAAAAACCCACCACACCTTCTTGGGTTTGAATTCTCCCTCCTTGTTCTGCGTCAACCGGAATCGGAACTGTAAAATTCCCTAAAGGCGATTCATAAACATCTTCGATATATTCAACCTCAGTTAATATCCCTTCTTCCTCCTCTAAATCTTCGGCATTTTCTCCTGCTTGAAAAGCTGCAATTATTTCTTTAGTAATTTCATCTGCTTCTTCATCTTCCAATTCCAAAGCTTCTTGCAACTTTTTCAAGAAAGGTTCCTTACTTTTGGGAATAGTGAATTCTTCTTCATCTAAAAGTGTCACCACCCCAGCCGCAAAACCATCTAATAAAACTTCTTCAGTGAGTGATTCATTAGCAGTATTAAACAACGGACTTAGCCCTTGTGATTCTGCAATATCGATGAGTTTGTCAACTATTTCTAATAGTTCATCTTCAGAATATGCTTCAAAAACCTCAAATTGCCACAAAATCCCCGCTAAACCTTCAGGATCTATTTCTTCCACCGAAGCATCAGCAAGTGCAGTTACCACCGCAATTGCCGCAACAGCTTCTTCTGGTGTTAAAGATTCTGCTAGTGTTTTTTGTGAGTTAAAAATCTTGTCATATTTAGTCATAAATGTTACCTCTTTTGCTTGCTTACCAGTTTAGTTAAAAATAGGCGATCGCCTGAATTTTTAACTCAAATCATCAATATCAAAATTTACTTGTATGGCATTCTCTAACCTTTCTTCATCCTCCAAATGAAACATCTAAATAATAATTAGTCCAGACTTACGCAATAACTCTCTAAAACTCTCTTAACTTTGTGTCCCTCTCGCCCTTTGCGGTTTATTTTTTCATAATAATTTTACGTAAGTCATGTTAGTAATACCTTTACCCAAATATTCCTAGATAATCATCACTCGCGGCTTAAATCGATGATTGGAAAATTCACTTGGGATTCTTCTCTGTCAATTTCCTCATTCATCTACTGCTAATGATTACCATAAAAAAGCAACTTATAATTTTTTTTAACAGTTCTATAAACTCTCTCATCATCAGATAAAACTGAGAAAACATAAAATTTTATTTCTCTACCTAAAAATAAAAACACTTAAAAATTAAGTGCTTTGTATCTTACAATCTTGACAATTTGAACAACACAATATTTTCCCTCAAGCCAAATTCTTATGCTTAATTTAATATTGATGCAGAAAGAACTGCTAGAACAACGATTTTTCAACCTCTAGCAAGGGAAATATATCCCACGATAGAAATATAAACTAGCTCTTGATAGATTTTCTTTACCAAGAGCGGGATGCCATAATACCGAAGTGCAAAGCAACACATTGTAAATCTTTAAATTCAAACTTTTATGGTGCAAACACCTCCATCTCAATTCTCACCAGAGCAGTACAAAGTCGATTCAGCTACAGCCGAAGTCGAAGCTCTCATCCAAACCCCACCATCAGATACAGAACTTAATTTAGAATTTCTTTACACCAGAGATATTGAATTTCGCCAAGAAACAATTTACTTTATCGTGGTCGATCGCTTTCATGATGGCGACCCCGAAAATAGCGAAGGTATTAACCCAGAATTGTACGACCCCACCGGGCAGGACTGGGGTAAATATTGGGGCGGCGACTTACAAGGTGTAATTGACAAATTAGACTATCTCAAAAATATGGGAGTTACTGCTGTTTGGTTAACTCCTTTATTTGAGCAGGTAGAAGAATTATTTGTGGGTAATGCAGCTATACATGGTTATTGGACAAAAGATTTTAAACGCATCAATCCCCGCTTTATTGGTAAAGATGAAAACCCTTCGTTAAACGAAACCCAAGAAACAAGAAATACTACCTTTGACCGCTTAATTGAAGAGTTACATAAGCGGAATATGAAGTTAGTCTTGGATATTGTTTGTAACCACAGTACCCCTGATACCAGTGGTAGTAAAGGTGAATTGTATGACGACGGCGTAAAAATTGCCGACTTCCATAACGATGAGAATAACTGGTATCACCATTACGGTGAAGTGCAGAATTGGGAAGACGAATGGCAAGTCCAGAACTGTGAATTGGCTGGTTTAGCCACCTTTAACGAAAACAACAGCGAATATCGGGAATATATTAAATCTGCAATTAAACAATGGCTAGATAGGGGCGTAGATGCCTTACGGGTAGACACTGTAAAACACATGCCCATCTGGTTTTGGCAAGAATTTACAGGTGATATGTACAATCACAGACCAGATGTGTTTATTTTTGGCGAATGGATTTATAGTGGGCCACAGGACGATCGCTCTTTGGAATTTGCCAATAATTCCGGAATGACCATGCTAGACTTTGCCTTGTGTGTTGCCATTCGCGCCGCCCTCGCCCAAGGTTCCGAAAATGGATTTCAAACAATTCAATACATTTTTGATGAAGACTACCGCTACAACGGCGCAACCGAGTTAATTACCTTCATCGATAACCACGATATGCCGCGCTTTCAATCGCTCAACCCAGACCCAGCGATGTTGAGAGTTGCGATCGCCCTAATTATGACATCCCGTGGTATTCCCTGCATTTATTACGGTACAGAACAGTATTTGCATAACGACACCGATGGCGGTAACGACCCCTACAACCGCCCCATGATGGAAAAATGGGACAACGACACCGAAATTTATCGTTACCTCCGCTTACTTTCCGGCTTGCGGCGACTCAATCCAGCCATTTCAATGGGTAGCCATTGGCAAAAATACATCACCCCCGATGTTTACTGCTACATTCGCCGTTATCGTGACTCCCTGTGCTTTGTCGCCCTCAACCGAGGCGGCGAAGTCACACTACCAGAAATCGAGACAGAACTACCCGACGGCGAACATACTTGTGTCATCACCCGCAATAAATACGAAGTCAAAGACGGCAAAATTTCCGACCTACACCTAGAAGAACGGGGAGTCATTGTCCTCAGCCACGTAGGCGATCGCATTAAAGGCCAAACCATCATTCGTGTGCAACTCAACGGCGTAAATACCCAACCAGGGGAAACCATCGTCGTCACAGGCGACTGCCCAGAATTAGGCAATTGGGATATTAGCAAAGCCTATCCCCTAGAATATATCAACGCCAATACTTGGTTTGCCGAGATTCCCTTTGATGAAAGTGCGGGCAAATTAATTAGTTATAAATATGCCTTATGGCGCGAAGGGCGATCGCCCCTGCGAGAAAACACCACCCCCCGCCGTTGGGTAGTCGCCAAAGAAGGCACAGTCAAATGGCGCGACACCTGGACAACAGGCAGAGAATCTTAGAAGTCTGAAGTTAAGAGAATAGTAGGTTGGGCGTAGCGATAGCGTAACCCAACAGGGTCTTGAGAATGTTGGGTTCCGTTCCTCCACCCAACCTTGTATATTGAGAGTCTGTCCCCCTTGTCCTCCTTGTCTCCCGTGTCCCCCGTGTCCCCCGTGTCTCCCTTGTCCTCCTTGTCCCCCTTGTCCTTTCGATTGATTTGAGCGAAAAACAGGTAGCGTTATACATTAATAAAAGCATAGAGCTTCAGACAGAACGTACTACCTCCCGCCTCGGTTGGTGAGCGTAGCGCCGCCCTGAGCTTGTCGAAGGGCCGAACCACTGCCTCCTGCCTCCTGCTTCTCACACTTGACCAACTAGGCTTGGTCGTTCACAGCGAAGGGTTTGGAAATGTTTGCTTCTTCAGAGACTCCTATAATTGGGACAATTTTATTAGTAGCTTTCGGCATATTAGGCTGGGGCTTTTATCGCGCCAGACCTTTTGGAAAACTGGGAATCTTAGCCTGGTTGCAGTCAGTGGTTTTGATGACTCCCTGGCTGTTATTTTTTGGTTTGTTTGCTGCTGGCGTTTATCTCAACATTGTCGGCATATTGTTCTTAGTAGTAGCTTCTGCCGGGTTATACATCTACCTCGGCAGACAATTACGGGCGGCGGGACAAGATGCCATCCTTAAGCAACGGGCAACAGAAAGGCTGGCTGCTGACACCACACCAGAAGGTAATACAGCACCAGTCACCGCCGAACTCCAAATTGAAGTATTATCAATTCCCGAAGCTGACTTGAGTGCCATTAAAGGCATTTTTGGACTGGATACATTTTTCGCCACAGAAACGATCGCCTACCAAGAAGGCGCTATCTTTAAAGGTAATTTACGCGGCGAACCCCAAGAAGTTCACAACCGCCTCAGCGCCAACTTACAAGAACGTCTCGGTGAGCAATATCGCCTGTTTTTAGTAGAAAATACAGACGGTAAACCTGTAGTGATTGTATTACCTAGCCGTAACGATCCTCGTCCCACCACCGCAGGTCAGAAAGCCTTTGCTGGTATTCTGCTCATCGCTACCATTGCTACCTGTTTAGAAACTGCCGGGTTACTCCTCAACTTTGATTTATTTGCCAACCCAGCCAAGTTCACCCAAGCCTTACCCATCGGCCTCGGCATTTTTGTCATTTTAATCGCCCACGAAATTGGTCATTGGGTACTGGCGCGGCGTTATCAAGTCCGTCTTGGCTGGCCTTTCTTTTTACCTGCTGTACAAATTGGTTCCTTTGGTTCAATTACTCGCTTTGAATCTCTCTTACCCAACCGCACAGCATTATTTGATATTAGTTTGGCAGGGCCGGCTGCTGGCGGTATCGTCTCTTTAGTCATGTTAATTGTCGGCTTACTGCTTTCCCACCCAGGCAGTTTATTTCAATTACCTAATCAATTTTTCCAAGGTTCCATTTTAGTCGGCAGCTTGGCGCGAGTCGTCCTCGGTTCCGCCTTACAATCATCCTTAGTTAACGTCCATCCCTTAGTAATTATTGGTTGGCTGGGTTTAGTCATCACCGCTTTAAACCTTATGCCTGCTGGTGCTTTAGATGGTGGACGCATCGTGCAAGCAATTTATGGACGTACAACTGCGAAAAGAGCCACATTTGCCACTTTAGTTTTGCTGGCGTTAGTTTCTCTCGGTAACACCTTGGCAATGTATTGGGCAATTGTCATTCTTTTATTACAACGAGATTTAGAACGCCCCAGCTTAAACGAAATCAGCGAACCCGATGACGCTAGAGCCGCATTAGGTTTGTTGGCATTATTCCTAATGATTGCCACTCTTCTGCCCTTAACCCCTGGTTTAGCTGGGCGTTTAGGTATTGGGTAATTAAGTTAAATTGTTAGTGGTGTGAACTAGATTAATTAGCTCACACCACTACAAACTCTGCGTTTAACACTTAATTCCTCTACGTTGAAAAATACTTATTAACCTAAAAATTACTCAAATTAATAGTGCGATCGCCTGTAAACAATTAATTACGAAAAATCACTTTTATACAACACCCAAATTATTATATTCTATAACTGTTGTAGATTTTCCAGATGAGGCAATTCAATCAGAATGGTTAGGTTTACCAAGAGCATCAGAAAAAGAAATTACTGCTACTGAATCTCGTTTGAGGACAAAATTACCACTATCTTACCGGGAATTTTTAAAGGTTACAAATGGCTGGCCTGGATATCCAGGGGTTTTAAGGTTACGGATGGCTAAAGAAATAGACTGGTTTTTTGTTGAGCATCAGAACTGGATTGACATCTGGACACAAAGCTTGAGAAGTTTACCACCTATATCTGATGAGCAATACTTGATATATGGAAAAAATTTAGAGCAAGATATACGTGTAGAGTATCTACAAACAAACCTACAAATTAGTGATGCGTTGGATGGTGAAGTTATTTTACTTAACCCTCAAATTACTCATAATCAAGAATGGGAAGCTTGGTTATTTAGTAATCATATTCCTGGAGTTAAACGTTATCGGTCTTTTTGGGAAATGCTCACTACAAGAGGAATGGGCGCTACACCTTAATAGTCACTGTCAGAGACACAAATGCCTTTACATTTAATTCCATTTGTAGCGGTACGCAAACAATGAGGACAGAGAATTTTTTCTGCTTCCATTTCTGGATTGATCACTACATTAGTGCTGGCTTGTAATTTGTCTTTCTCTGTCTGGGATTGTACAGTCATACCAATTGCTAAATTTTTAGAAGTTTACATCAAATGCTGGCACTATCATAAGTATAGCTTCAGAAGATGTTTGAAAATTTGACTTGATTTTGTCCCTACACAGGACTTACGCAAAAGTTCCCGAAAAGCTTAATTTATCGAACCGCCAAGTCGCCAAGAACGCCAAGAAATCGTAGAGTCTGCGTAAGTCCTACCTACATTATTTCTTGATCAAGGTGCAATTAATCGGTTGTTGTAGAGACGTTGTATATAACATCTCTACAGGATTTTATAGAATATATAGCGGTTCCGGCTGTATTAAAAGCAAGTAAGAACCGCTATAGTTTCTAGGAGAATTGGTATTACATCCAGTCTTAACTGATAATCTTTGTGTGTACTTCCTATTTACATTCCCACCAACCATGAGAAGAAGTTTCCCCACCAAGAAGAATTTAAATCACCCACAGTCAGTTTCATTTTGCGGCGAATATCTTGGATATTCCAATTAGTGAGTTTGGCTAAGGTTTGGGCTTCTTGTTCAAATCGCTTGGGTAAAGAACGCTTGTATTCTCTACCAGCTTGACATTTGAGTTCGCCTGTAAAGGGATGCTGTAAAATGTATCGCCCTTGGAAAGATTCTTGGTTAGAAGTAGCTTGAAAAATTGGGTCTTCAGGGAATCTATCACGGGTGTAGCGAATATGTAAGCGAGTGATGAAAACGCTGCTACTAACAATTGGCGGACGACGGAAACCGGACGGGAATGGCTCGTCATTGCTGGAATTATTATCTAGCCAAAATACACCCGCTTGTTTGAGTTCTTCTGGGTTCAGAGGTTCTGCGGAACAAGGATCGCAACTACTCATATCCCAAGCATATTCCAAGAAAGCTACCTTTCTGTCTTCTTTTAGGTAAGATGTTTGGAACATGGACTTGTAAAAATCACTAAATTCATTTTTGACAAATACCGGAATATTGGCATCGGAAGGAACTTTCACGGTGCGGTAGTTGGTGATTTCTGCTTGCCCTTTGGGTGAGAGGACATAGACAATTAAATCTTGAGCAGCGTTGGCATTAATCATACCCAAACGAATGGGCAGCATGAATTTACGTGATTGGTAAGAAATTTGTAACGGACGTAAAAACTGATAGCCAGATTCTTCAAATTTATCGAGGTTGACTTTCGCCACAAAAAATTTCATCCCAGAACGGACATAAGGTTGGAGTAGCTGTTTTGCTCCTCTGGGAATTTTGTAACCGTTGCGATTTAGCCAAGTTTCCAGGCCGCCGGATTCTTTTGCACTTAAAATTACAATGTCATATTCACCAACGTTGAAACGTGCTTCGACGGTTACGCCTAACTCACTCGCACTACCTCTGGCGGCTCCGGCTCTAGCTCTAGCTGCTGGTGCGGGTAAGGCTTCGTTAAGTACTCGGTCGTATTCGGTGCAAGGATCAGAGTCGAAGTATTCTACTAAGCGTGGTGCGCTAAAAGCATCTAAACGCTCGACAATTTTGGGTGGAGCAACACGGACTTGTTCTTTTTTGATGACTGTGGGTACAGGTACAACCATTGCAAAATCTTTGACTTCGCCTTTGAAGTCATTGGCCATAGTTAAAACGGTGCGATCGCCATCCCGCGCCATAATTACTTGAGAGGCTTGGTTGTATAATTTACTATCGGCTTTGGCAACATAAAAGCCACAAAATGCCCAGGCTGTAGGAGCAAAACACAGTACAGCCAATACAGTAATTAATAATGATGAAATTACTATTCTCAATCGCTTCATTTTATACCTCTGAATTAGGGAGTGGGAAGTAGGGAATAGGGAGTAGTTAATTCTCTTGCGTTCTTATGTTCTCGAACCAAGCAAATCTGGGTGATGACCACAACCAATCAATCGCAATGGTCAATGGTGCAAGGGCAAACAATGACCAAAATACTGCTGTAGAAATGAAGAAATTATTTCGCAGGATAAAAGTTAAGCTGGCAATGCAGATAGCCCAAACTATCCGCCCGATTTTGGCGTTGGGAATTGAGCGCGGATCTGTCACCATAAATAAGGCAAACAGCAGCAAAGACCCACTCATTAAGCGATGCCAATATACGTCCCAAGTCCAACCGAGCCAAAGGTTGCGTATGGCTTCTAACAAAGAGTAGGAACCTAAAAAAGCGGCCGTGGTATCCCAACGACCAATGCGTTGTAAAATCAAACCGCCAGTCCCAGCAAATAACAGCCCATACCACCATTCTTCACCCCACTGCCCAGGAGATACCCACGCATCAGAGGTGAGGGTTAAGGCGGTGATAATGCCAAAATTAGCTGGGTTGAAGAAATGTTTCTCGCCGACTTTGAAGCAAAATTTACTGGCGATCGCACTTACTCCTGCTAACATCATTGTTGTCCAATGGTCAGCCCGTAAGAGCAAACTCAGTCCGAGGGAAGTAATCAAGGCACTACGCAGATTTAGCTTTTGTTCTGGCTCTTGGCTATTGAGCTTTGACAATATCCACTGCGTTGATAAACAAGACGCAATCACTACACCAATTAATTCTGGATGCAGTGTCCAGTCTCTGGTGCCAATTCCCAAGACTAAAAATGAACCGAGAAATAGAATTTGATAGTCCCGTATATCTTTCAGCAACATTACCAATATATTCAGGGATTACCCGTAGATTTTTCACCAATCTAGTCGAGTAAAAACTGAAATACCATTGCTGTTACAGATTTTGTTACAAACAAGACTGTGAGACTGGGTGTAGGGGTGTATGTTTACATCTTGCACCTAGCGACTACACAGACAAAACCCGCACTTCGACAAGCTCAGTGACCACCTGCGCGGGTTCAAAACCGTGTGTAACTTTCTCTTAAACCTAACCCCCAGCCCCTTCAGGGGAGCAAGATTCAAAGCCTCTCTCTGTTGCGGCTACCGTGTACACACAAGTCGAAAATAGGCAGCATGAAAGCCTATCCCGCCTTGAACTAAAGTTCCAGGCTCATAGCGAAAGTCCACTCAAGTGGACTAGAATGAGTTTCTTGTTGAGTCCTCTTCAGAGGACTTACGCTGTGAGACTCGGAATAAATTCCGAGACGGGACAGATGCACTCAACCGAGATTTGTGTGTACACCATAGCTCTGTTGCGGGGAGAAGTTTGGAGGGTCTGAAAAAATAAACGACACGTCACTTTACTTACGTTTTGGTTGTATGTTTCCCCAAATGTTGACTCTGCCGTCAAAACCGCCACTAGCTAACAATCTGCCATCTGGACTAAAAGCGATCGCATTTACCCAATCACTATGTCCATAAAGTGTACTTAATAACTCGCCTGTAGTTAAATCCCACAGTTTAATGCCATCTCTGCCGGCGCTGGCTAAAGTTTGGCCGTTGGGGTTAATTGCGATCGCATTTACCCAGTTATTATGTCCTTTGAGGATACGGGAAAGGCTTTTTGATTGCAGATTCCAAAGTTTAATGGTGCGATCGCGGCTGGCACTAATTAAGGTTGTACCATCGGGGGTAAAAGCTACAGCATTCACAGCTTGGGAATGTGCCGAAAATGACCGAATTAATTTACCACTCTCCAAGTCCCAAAGCTTGATTTCACCTTTATTATCACCACTGGCAACTGTTTGGCCATCAGGGCTAATTGCTACTGTATAAATTGAGTCACTAACCTTGATTAAAGTTGTCAATGGGCGTTGCTGTAATAAATCCCATACCCGAATTCCGTCTAAAGCACCACTAACTAGCACTTTACTATCAGGAGATACCGCTAAAGATAAGACGTTACTGGTGTGTCCGACAAAGGAACGACGAAATTTATTATTTTTAAGATTCCAAATATTAATTGTGTTATCTGTACTACAACTAACTAGGGTTTGCCCATCTGGCGCAATCACCAAGGATTCTACAGAGGTTTTGTGTGCTTTGCTATTCGCCAACTTTTTGCCAGTTAAAGGATTCCACAGACGAATTGCACCTTCATTTTCAGCACCGCCACTGGCGAGAATTTTGCCATCGGGACTAAAAGCCAGAGATTTCACCGTTCCAGTGTGTCCCACCAAGCTATAAATTAAGCGGAAATTGGCAAAATTAGGTTGAGATGGGGAATCTGGTATTTGAGCGATCGCAGCATGAGCAGTATAAATATCTAAACTTTGCCAAATAGTTAGCGGCAGAGTCAAGGCTGCTATAAAAGCCAAGAAAATATGCGGGCGCAGCAAAAGGCTGTTCCCCTTTTTTCCCTCACTCCTCACAAATTTTTCCTCACTGTTTGAATAGTTAAGTCAATTTACTTCACATTTGTGACTCAACACTATCAACGGGGTGGTTTTTTCTTCGCAACAGTTAATATCGGTAGCGTGGGACTCGATGAACGGGAAGGTAAGTAATGTTGTACCACAGGTTCCTCTGGGATGGGGCGATGCTGCTGCATTCGCCACAACTTAAAGGCGAGACTAATACCTGCTGTTCCCAACCCAAGGGCTAACAATGACCAACTATCATCAAATCCACCAATCACAGCATCTACTACGCCCATTGTTATCAAGATACTGATAATTGGCTCTTTTCTGTAGGCTGATTTCAAAAAACGAGGTAATGCAGCATTCATCACAGCTTGGTTTATCCAAATCACCTTTGTGTCAGTTTACCGAGAATACCTCACCGCCAGTTGTCTTTTATAAAAAAGACATCTAAATATTATAATTTGGATCAGTAGGTGAGGGATTGTAACAATTTGTCTTCTTGCTGATTTGCAAGCCTACAAAGATATAGACAGCAAATTATCCAAGATAGTTCTCTTGATAAAGTTTTAACCAGCCGACTATGCCAGCTGGTTAAACCTGTTCTACTTACTAGCTTACATCTAGAAAGCTTTTGCTTTTGAATCGTACTACTTGAGACCGAGCCAAGATAGCACACCTTGATTGGTGACATATTCAATAATCACCATCAAGCCAAAGCCAATCATTGCCGCACGACCATTGAGGCGTTCAGCATATTCACTAAAGCCAAATTTGGGTTCTTCTAATTTGGGGGTAACGGTGGGTTGTGGTTGTGTCATGTTCAATAAACCTCTTTTCGGCAAACGGGACTTAAAAGTAATAGCCTTGAATCTGGACTTTGGTCAGGTTGGAGCCAGATGAACCTAGGAGCAGCTTCTTAAATGTAGCTGTGCAGAGGCTCTGTTAACATTTTGTAATTATTCTTTATATATTGTAGTCAACTGTGTCAATAGTCAAGGGTAAGAGTTTTCAGCTTTGTTACCGTGAAAGGGAAAACTAAGGTTGTAGATAGCTATATCTAATACGGAACTGTCAGTCTGAGACTGGCAGGCTAAATTAAACCAAAAATTCATCAGAGGCGTTATATGGAAATTGGCGTTCCCAAAGAAACGAAGGATCAAGAGTTTCGAGTCGGGTTAAGTCCTTCTAGTGTCAGAGTACTAAGGGAAAATGGTCATAGCATCTTTGTCCAAACACAAGCAGGTCATGGTGCTGGTTTTACAGATGCAGATTACATGAATGCGGGGGCAGAGATTGTTTCGACAGATGAAGCCGCATGGAATCGGGAATTAGTCGTTAAAGTCAAAGAACCATTATCGAGCGAATATAAATTTTTGCAAAAAGGGCAAATATTGTTTACATATTTGCATTTGGCAGCCGATCGCAAATTAACCGAACATCTAATTGATTGTGGCACTTGTGCGATCGCCTACGAAACTGTCGAACAGCCAGGCCCCAACAGACTACCCCTACTCACACCCATGAGTGTCATTGCTGGGCGGCTATCAGTGCAGTTTGGCGCGAGATTTTTAGAACGTCAGCAAGGCGGTAGAGGAGTACTTTTAGGTGGTGTACCCGGTGTTAGACCCGGTAAAGTTGTGATTTTAGGTGGCGGTGTAGTCGGCACAGAAGCAGCGAAAATTGCTGTGGGGATGGGTGCTATTGTGCAGATTTTAGATGTAAATGTAGAACGTTTATCTTATTTAGAAACCTTGTTTGGTTCGAGAGTGGAATTACTTTATAGCAACTCTGCCCATATAGAAGCTGCCGTTAAAGAAGCTGACTTATTAATCGGTGCTGTTTTAGTCTTGGGACGCAGAGCGCCAATTTTAGTACCCCGCGAATTAGTTAAACAAATGCAGCCTGGGTCAGTAATTGTAGATGTTGCAGTTGACCAAGGCGGTTGTGTGGAAACCTTACACGCCACCTCCCATACCAACCCCGTCTACATTGAAGAAGGCGTAGTCCATTATGGCGTTCCCAATATGCCAGGTGCAGTACCTTGGACATCTGCTCAAGCCCTCAATAACAGCACATTACCATTCGTTGTGCAGTTAGCAAATCTAGGCATCAAAGCCCTAGATGTTAATCCATCCTTAGCCAAAGGTGTAAATGTGCAGAATCATCGCCTTGTCCATCCTGCTGTACAAGAAGTCTTTCCTGATTTGGTGAGTTAGTCTCTTTATTATTTGGTCTTACACCTTAGATAAATCAAAACAACAAAAAGCCATTGGTGTCCCCAGTGGCTTAACTCTTGCTGACCTTCACAAGACTTTATTATGTAGCTGATTCAAGATATTTTTCGTTTAAAGTTTGACTGATTGTCTTTTGACTAACATTAGCACTCAATAAAAAATAGAGTAAAACAGAATTTACAAAAAATTATGAAAAACTAACTATAAAGGACTTAAAAAATACAAATTTATAAAATTTTACCTATCTATAGGTAGATACAATATCCACTAAATAAAGTTAGCTAAATGATTAAACAACAGTAATAACTTTGTTAATAAAACTATTGATTGCTGCTTAGAAAAAGCTTATAAATTACTACTACTCAAAATTGCAAATTAGACTGTTGATTAAAAATTTATATCTAATATAAATTCTCACATAAATCAATTATACTCATGCTTAAACAAGCATGATAGAAATCTGGAAATATAATATGGACAAAATTTTGCTACCTGTAATTACAGTGAATCTTTTATAAATAGGGGAATACAGATATGGAATTTTTATCCGATTCAGTGGTGCTATCACGGATGCAGTTTGCGCTGACAGCGATTTTTCATATACTTTGGCCTGTTCTGACAACAGGAATGGGGATTTATCTTGTCATCGTTGAGGGACTATGGCTGAAAACTCGTAATCCTGATTATTACCTTCATGCACGGTTTTGGTCGAAGTTTTATGTCCTCAACTTTGGTATTGGGGTAGCCACGGGTATTCCAATGGAATTTCAGTTTGGGACTAACTGGGCTCCTTTTTCGGAAGCTGTGGGGAATTTTTTTGGCAGTGTGATTGGTTTTGAAGCTTCTTGGGCGTTTATGCTAGAAGCAGCTTTTTTAGGGATTATGTTATTTGGTTGGGAGCGCGTCAATCCTGCGGTTCACTATCTCTCGACAATTTTGGTGGCTGTGGGTGCGAACTTGTCAACTTTGTGGATTTTGACGGCAAATTCTTGGATGCAAACACCAGCCGGCGGAGAGATGGTGAATGGCAAGTTTGTTGTCCATGATTATTTTCAGGCGATGTTCAATCCTTTTATGGCTAACAGTGTACTGCACATGTTTTTTGCCACCCTGGAGACTTCGCTGTTTGTCATTGGCGGAATTAGTGCTTGGTACATTTTGCAAAAACGCCATCCAGAGTTTTTTGCCAAGTCTTTAAAGATAGTTTTAGCAGCTGCGATCGCAGTTGCCCCATTACAAATATATATTGGTCACTTAAGTGGCGAACAAGTTTATCATTATCAACCAACAAAACTCGCCGCAATGGAAGCACAGTGGGAAAGCACACCCGCCGGACAACCTGCTGACTGGAGTTTACTCGCAATACCGAATGAAACAGCGCAGAAAAATGATTGGGAAATTACCATTCCCAACGCCTTGGGTTACATTCTGGAATTTAAGCAGAATCTTTCTGAACCTTTGCGTGGTTTGAAGGAGTGGAAACCAGAGGATCGTCCCCATCTGGTAGGTTTGATTTACTACGCTTTTCGGGTGATGATTGCCATTGGCTTTTTCTTTGCTGGATTAATGCTGTTAACTACAGTGCAGTGGTTACGTGGTAAACTTGCAGCCAAAAATATTACTCAGCAACGTTGGCTGATGTTAGCTTGGGTATTTGCCGCACCTTTAGGATACATTGCTGTGGAGTCAGGCTGGATTGTGCGCTGCGTGGGAAGACAGCCTTGGACACTTTATGGACAAATTCGCACAGTTGATTCAGCCTCGCGTTTACCTGCAAGTAATGTTTTAACTTCACTCACAGCTTTTGCAGTAGTTTACAGTTTATTATTCATCGCCGCAATGTACTTTGGTAGTCGCATCATTCGCCGTGGCCCAAATCTTAATTTACCAATTCCCGGTACAGAAATTACCAAACCTGCTGTAGATACAACTCCAGGTGAGTTTGTCCCAGATGAACGTCCTGTAGAAGCACAACAATAAATAGGGGAGTGGGGAGTGGGGAGTAGGGAGTAGGTTAAATAATTAAGATCCCCGACTTCTTAAAGAAGTCGAGGATCTGAAGTCAAGGTTACTAAGTTTAAATCAGAGATTTTATGGAAACACTGAAGTATTTTTTACCGCAAGTTTGGTTTGTCATTTTAGCTCTATTTTTATTCTTGTACGTGATGCTAGATGGCTTTGATTTGGGAGTAGGAATTTTATCTCTGACTTCTTCTAATGAAGAACGTCGGGGAATTTTGATGACTAGTTTAAGCAATATTTGGGATGCCAATGAAACTTGGCTAGTGTTGATGGGAGGGGGATTGTTTGGGGCGTTTCCTTTGGCTTACGGCACAATTTTAAATGCTTTATATATCCCGATTTTGGTGATGGTATTTGGCTTTATTTTTCGGGGTGTGGCGTTTGAATTTCGGGAGTTATCCAGGCGCAAATTATTTTGGAATTTTGCTTTTGGTGCGGGAAGTTTTATCGCTGCACTTGGTCAAGGGTTTGCCCTTGGTGCTGTCCTCAAAGGGATTAATGTTGATGAGACGGGACACTTTATTGGTAGCACTTGGGATTGGTTAAGTTTGCCATCTGTGTTAGTAGCTTTAACTTTAATTCAAGGATATGTGTTGATTGGTTCGACTTATCTGGTGTGGAAAACGACAGGAGAGTTGCAAGAAACCCATTATCAAACTGCAAAAATAGCCGCGTTGACAACATTAGTTGGTGCGATCGCAATTACAATTAGTACACCGATAATTTATGAAAGTGCCAGATATCGCTTATTTCAACAGCCTTTAGTTTATATATTTACCCTGATTCCCGTTGTGGGAGTTTGGCTAATTTGGCAACTTTTACAAAGTCTCAACCGCAAAGAAGAACGCGCACCTTTTGTCTGGACGATTCTGTTATTTGTGTTGTCTTTTATTGGATTGGGATTAATTGTTTTTCCCTACATTATCCCGACAAAAATCACGATTTACGAAGCATCTGCTGACCCCAGTTCGTTGGTAATCATGATTATTTTTATCGGCTTTCTTATCCCGGTGATGTTGTTTTACAACCTTTATCAATACATTGTGTTCCGGGGTAAGGTGACTGGTGGTGGTTATGAAGAATAGATAGGATTTATTCTTTTATTTTTTCACTTCCTTCAAAGTGCGCCATTTTGCCAACCAGCTTAAAAGTTCTCGCTCACTGATGCGCTGTTTTCGCGTAGATAATTTTAATACTGCATCAAGTTCGGCGGAACTTTGACCTGTTTTTTCTTGCCAAACTTGTAATAATGCTTGGCGTTCTAAAAGTGTTGTGCCTAATCCTAAAGATTTTTGTAGTTGTATTTGTTCTTCTTTACCCACCATTTCTACAACAAAATCGCTAGATTCGGCTTTTTCTAACACTCCTGCTAGTGCTTGGATATATGCTTGGCTATTATCTATCACTGGAGTTTCTAAGGCTACTGGTTTACCAAAGCGTTGATTTTTTGCCCAGATTAAAACTAATAGTAAAACTCCTACTTGAACCAATGCAGGGAACAGAGGTGTTTTAGCAAAATATCTCCATAAACTGCCTTCACCTTCACTTTCTTTAACATCAGTATCTTTGTAACCGTGAATATATTCGTCTACAAATAACTTGTTATTTTTTTGATTAACTAAACTGGCGAGATATTGAAAGTTACTTACATCATCTTGATAGGCATTGGCAGCTAAATAAGGAGTAGCTGAGAAAATTACTTTGCCTTTATCAGATTTTTCTTCCCAAACAACAGCACCAAAGCGATCGCCTAAAGATATGCTTGGTTCTTTTACTTTAATATTACGCCTTTTTGTGGCAATTTTGACATCACCAAAAGCCGAATTTTGCAGAGAATTAAAGTTAGCTTGCGTTACAGGTGTTTTGACACCTAATATTACTAAATTATTCCCTTTCGCTAACCATTCCTGTTCATCAAATAACAAATTCTCTTCCCTCAGAGAACTCATAACTCGCAGTAGGGTAACTGGCGTTTTTTCTGGTTGAATATCTTCTAAAGGCTTTTGCCAACGCTGGATAGTAATACCTTGTTGCTGCATATAAGCATACCAAGCACCATAGCCATCGGGAGATCGACTATAAGTCGAGCCACTGTAAATTTTTGTATTAGGAGCAGCAAAGAAGCTGAGTATAATAATGACAGCAAGTGCGATCGCTCCTAGCCAAGCAACACGATTTGATTTTTTCATAACTTAAGTGCTGGGTGCTGAGTTGTTTTGTTGATTAATAATTTCTTGATAAGCTTGCTGGCATTGTTGATAATTTTCTGGCAATATCTCAGCATTGCCAAAACATAATTGTTCGTGGGTAGTAATGAGAGTTTCGTAAGGTTGAACTGGGGTGATAGTTGAGCGTAAAACCTGTAAATATTCGCCATCAGTGCGACTAAATTTATGGGGAATGAGTTTAGTATCATGCAAGTGTTGTAAGATTGCCAAGTACAGACAACGACAAGCTTCACGATAATTACCTTGGCGGTAAAGTGATTGCGATCGCTCCAGCCATAATGCTACAGATAAATCATGATCGCCATTTTTATCCCCAGCATTTGCATTATTCTTACCCACAGATAACCAAGCATATAGATAAGGGCTAAATTCTTGCCATAAACGCCAAAGTACGAAAGCCAAAAATATCGCAAGTATCAGCCAAAATAACAAGACTAGCAAATGACTTAACCAAGGACTAATTTTCCAGTCTGGTGATAAGTTTGGTAAAGAATTTTGAAAGCGGTCAAATTGATATTCTATCGATTCTCCAATTTGTTGCTGAAGTTGAGATAACTGCCAACTCCAGCTAGTTTTTTCAAAGCCATCATTAGCCATAAATAACTAGTAACCTTTTTTGCTCTTTTGTAGCATTATCCAGCCAATTAATACAAGCAGCGTACCAAATACAAGAAATCCTAAATCTCAAGTTAACTGATTAATCATAACTAATTTGCCGGATATGATATCAATTGTCAGATTTTTGATTATTTGCGAAAAAGAACCCCGACTTCTTAAAGAAGCCGGGGTTCTGAATCTTACGATATATTAAGTAAATATTAAATATTCAGATGTATATTTGATTTTTGCAATATACGTAGTGGCGTGACAAAAATCATCAATTATTTAGAGAAAATTCGCCAATTACAAAATATGAAACTTCTATCGCCAGGGTGCAGTATAGTTTTACAAATATTAGCCACATTTACTTTTACAACTCCGGTATTTGCTGAAGTTGTCAATATTAACTTATTGCAACTCAACGATGTCTACGAAATTACGCCAGTAGAGGGAGGGACTCGTGGTGGTTTGGCGCGTGTCGCTACAGTCAGAAAACAACTGCGCCAAGCAAACCCACGCACCTATACAATTTTGGCTGGAGATTTTTTAAGTCCTTCGGCTTTGGGAACTGCCAAAATTAACGGTACACCTTTAGCTGGACAGCAGATGGTAGCTGTACTCAACGCTTTGGGTTTGGACTATGCAACCTTTGGGAATCATGAATTTGACATACCAGAAAATTCATTTTATCAACGATTGCAAGAATCACGGTTTCGCTGGTTTTCTGGGAATGTCTCAGATAGTAAAGGTCAACCTTTCAAAAATGTCCCCAGGTCGATAGTATTTAATGTGAAAGGCGATCGCGGTGCTGTTGTCAGAGTCGGGTTAATTGGTCTCACTCTCGATAGTAATAAAGCAAATTACGTCAGTTACACAGATCCCTTAACAGTCGCCAAACAGCAGGTAGCAGAACTGAAAGGAAAAGTGGATATTTTAGTAGCTGTAACTCATTTGTCCATAGAGAGCGATCGCATACTTGCAGAAACAATACCAGAAATTGACCTCATCCTCGGCGGTCACGAACATGAAAATATTCAACAATGGCGCGGACGAGACTTTACACCAATTTTTAAAGCTGATGCCAATGCACGTACAATTTACATTCATCAACTACGCTACGACACCACAAAGCGTAACCTACAAATTAACTCTCGTTTAATGCCAATTACCGATAAAATTCCAGACGAACCAAAAACAGCACAGGTGGTTAAACAATGGCTAGACAAAGGTTTTACAGCATTTCGCGCCAATGGTTTTGAACCTAATCAAGAAGTAGCTAAAATCTCATTTCCTTTAGATGGTTTAGAATCAAGTGTTCGCAACAAGTCTACAGAACTCACCAAGTTAATTGCTGAAGCAATGTTGCAAGAAGTTCCCAACGCAGATTTAGCTATCTTTAATGGCGGCTCAATTCGCGTTGATGATGTCATTCTGCCAGGATCAATTACGCAATATGATGTCATTCGCATTTTGCCTTTTGGTGGTAAAGTCGTGGCTGTAGAAATGAAGGGCGAATTATTAGCAAGAGTCCTCAAAAAAGGTCAAGAAAATAAAGGTACTGGTGGTTATCTCCAAACAGCACAAGTTACTAAAAAAGAAAAACCAGAGCAGTGGTTAATCAATGGTCAGCCTCTTGATACAGAAAAATTTTATAAAGTTGCTATTAGTGATTTCTTAATTAGCGGCAAAGAACGAGGATTAGATTTTTTAAATCTTCAGAATCCAGACATTAAGCTAATTTCAGAAAAACGCGATATTCGTTTTGTCGTCATTGACCAATTAAAAAAACAAGCAAATGCTCTGACTCGTTGATTAATCATGGCAAATCGGAAGAAGTACGTAATTAGCCTGTGAATGTGGACAAAATTATTTATAAAACGTATTTCGACTCCTTTCTCCTGCGGAGACGCTAACGCGAACGACTACGCTCAAGGTAAGTCGCTCAATGCTCAGTACCCTTACTAAAAGAGGGTTGAGCGCAGTCGAAGTATCCACACTTGTTAATTTTAAGTTAGGTTTAATTTATTCCTTCTCCTGAGATGATTTCATTATTTATACTGAACCCAGCCAGAATTTAATAAAGTAATTACCCAAACATACTGTTCTTTATAGACATTAATAAAGATTAAAATCTAAACAAGTTGAGTTAAATACTGTTTAGATATTGACGTTACCAATATGTCTATTTCACCAGCTATAGTAATATTTATTTTCTGGCTGATAGCTGCTTTTATATTCGCCAACCTCTATAACAAGCTAATTAAAAGTAAAAATCAGGTTGATTATGCGTTTTCTACAATTGATGTATTGTTGCAAAAAAGATGGGATTTAATACCTAATCTTGTAGCAATTGCAGAAAAATATATGCAATTTGAGCAGAAGACTTTAACAGAAATTGTCAGACTCAGAACCAAATTAATCTCAGAACGTGTAAGTGATAATACGAGAGTTAGAATAGAAGACCAAATATCGAGAAATCTAGATCATCTGATCGTTACAGTCGAAGCATATCCCGAACTCAAAACCAACGAGCATTTTATCCGGTTACAGTATTCACTAACTGAAATCGAGGAACAAATTTCCGCCGCCCGGAGATTTTATAACAGTGCTGTCACGGAATATAACAATACAGTTGAAATGTTTCCTACAAATTTGTTTGCGTCTTGGATGAATTATCAGTTAAAAATGCAATTCCAAATTTCATCTCAAGATAAACAAAGTGTAAATGTCAGAAATCTATTTAGCTGATATTTTACGCAATTTTTAATAACTAAAATTCCATGTCAACTGATTTAAAGTTGTTCCAGTCAGGATTGGAAGCCTTGAAGCACAAGCGTTATGCAGAAGCAGTCAGTTTCTTGGAAAGCTTTTGTCAAATCTGCGAAACAACTCCTGAGATTGAATGTCAGGAATTTTTTCAGGCACAAGCAGCATTGGTGAAAGCATATCACTTTACTGGACAACACCAAGCAGCGCGGTTGTGCTGTCAAAAGTTAGCAGAAAGTAATCATCCAAAAATTCAGACTTGGGCGCAGCAAATTCTTCAATCTTTACCTACGGAATCTTCAGTAACAACTCCCATAGTTCCAAATCAAACACTCCTCACAGCCGAACAAGCCGCCAAATTACTCGCCACAGGAAGTAAAGCACTCAGATTTCGCCACTATGCTGAAGCTGTTCAGGCTTTAGAGGCGTTCTGTCAAGGAACTGATGCAGGATTCAAAGATTATTATCAAGGGCAGATGTGGCTAGTTAAAGCTTATCAGGGAAATGGACAATTAGAAGATGCGATCGCACTTTGCCAAAAACTCACTAATCTTGATCAAGAAGTAACCCAAATCTGGGCTAGACAATTTCTTCCGACTTTATTACCATCCACTTCTCAGTTACAGTCTCAAACCGTACAGCCAGCAGAAAAAACTGCTCCTGTCAAAATGACAATGAGAAGTTTATCTGAATTTAAAATCTTTTGTCAAAATAATTTATTAGAAGATTTAAAAGAATTTGAATCGGTTAGGAAACAAACAATCATCTCAGTTTCCTTGGTTAGTACTGTTATTTTTATCATATTTTGTTTATTAGTTAAATTCTTTCCTCTAGAATATATTATTTTTTGCCTTGTTCAAAAAATTCCCCTACCATACTTCATCATCTTTTTATTTTTATTTGGATTCTTGGCTTGTTTATGGGGATGGATTGCTTTTTATACTTCTGCAATAGAAACTTATACTCATGGATTTAAAACAAAAATCATTCAAAAGATTTTTGATTTTATTAATACTAATAAAACTTTGAGTTATGCTAGTTACGCCTCAGAAGATGACAATCAATATACTCTGTCTGCTTTCATTCATAGCCAGATTTTTCAGACCTTACTAAAACCAAATCATATTCAGCAACAAGAATGTATTTTCGGCACAGTTAATGAAACGCCTATCTTCTTTTCGGAAATTTGTACAGAAGTAGAATTAAAACATCGTTGGATTAAATATCTCACTTTTTCCCAACATTTAAAAATGTTAAGTTCAATGATGATACCTCCTGTGGTCATCAGAATGGTTTTTGGATTTCTACTACCGCTATACTCGATATTATTAGTCACAAAGTTAATTAAAAGTGTCCCTTATATAATACTGAGGATATTAAGAGGGCAACAAATCAATTATCAACATTTTGAAGAAGAAATTTTGCGAAACGAAGTTTCTCGACGAACAGTATTTAAAGGATTGTTTTTTCAAGCCAACTTTAATAAAAATATTAGCGGCAAGACTATAGTTTTACCAAACTTCGCAAATACCAATCTTAACGCCTTAAATAATAGAAACGAACAACAAATTAAACTAGAAGACCTTGAGTTTAGTAAATTTTTCACAGTCTATGGAGATGACCAAGTAGAAGCCAGATATATTTTGTCTACAAATTTAATGACTAAGTTAGTTCAATTTAGAAAAAGAGCGAAAAAGAATATTTACGTATCATTTGTTCAAAATATGATTTACATAGCTATTGAATATGCCGATGATATTTTTGAACCTAAACTTTTCAAAAAAATGTTAAGCTTTGCCCCCATGCGAGAATATTTTGAAACTATAAATCTCATGTTGGATATTGTGGAAGACTTGAATCTCAACCGACATATTTGGGGTAAAAATTAAGATTAATTCACCAATAAAATCCTGTCATTCCTAAACCCCCATCTGAACAGATAGCCTAATTCGCAAGAGGAATATTTTTTCTTGTGAAATATACCTCTGTTTGAGTACCAAGAGTATCAAGCTGATTACTACCTGTATTTACAATCACAGTCGATGCCGTAATTTTGGGGAATGGATATAAATGAGAAAGATAAATTTTATCATTAATAACTATCTTTCCGAGAGAAATGCGAGTCAGCTTATTTATTGACTCAACTTCAGCATCTCCATTGCGATAACACAGTCTTCCAAAAGCTAAAGCCGTTGTTTGTGCCGGAACTTCAAGTAAATAAAAGTAGTCAGGACGTAACCAATCTTGCCAACTATCATCACCGCCTTTACCTAGATATTGAATCGATGATGAATCTATTTTTGTCCATGTTTTTGGAGAAAGCCCTTTAGGAAAAATGATGACTTTAATTTCTCTTTTACCAGCAAGAGAAACTTTTCTAGTAAATGTGCCACTATGCCAATAAATGCCTAGCTCATCATAATCATTAACTTTGACTTCAACCAGAGGTTTAGCATTACGGCAAACCTGAGCGCGTCGCTCATCTGGCGCTTGCAATTTAACCCACAGAGTTAGACAAACCACAGCTAAAAAAATTGAAACACAAATCTTGAAAAATCGAGGAAATTTCATCGAGATGATTAGTGCAGGGATGATTGACTCTGTTATAGCCAATCATCCATTTGGTTTGTTGACTACGGAAAGTTAACAGTCTAACAATTTTTGATTTTTAATTTGGATGCTAAAATACTAAAAGCCGATAGTTTTATAGTGGTTTACTAAAATATATTGCCTGTCTGTAATTTTCTATGTCTGAAAAATATCGCTTTGAAACTTTGCAAGTCCACGCGGGACAAGAACCAGCAGTAGGAAGTAATGCTCGTGCTGTACCGATTTATCAAACAACTTCTTACGTCTTTAATGATGCCGATCATGGGGCGCGGTTGTTTGCGCTGCAAGAGTTTGGCAACATTTACACGCGGATTATGAATCCGACCACAGATGTGTTTGAAAAGCGCATTGCAGCTTTAGAAGGGGGTGTAGCAGCATTAGCTACTTCTAGCGGTCAAGCGGCGCAGTTCTTAGCTATCAGCACGATCGCTCAAGCCGGAGATAATATTGTTTCTACCAGTTTTTTATATGGGGGAACCTATAACCAATTTAAAGTTTCTTTACCACGTTTGGGAATCAATGTCAAATTTGTCGAGGGCGATGATGTAGAGAATTTTCGTCAGGCGATCGACGATCGCACAAAAGCATTGTATGTGGAAACCATTGGCAATCCCCAATTCAATATTCCCGACTTTGCAGCATTAGCTCACATTGCCCATGAACATGGTATTCCCCTGATTGTTGATAATACCTTTGGGGCTGGCGGCTATTTGGCTCGACCAATTGAACATGGTGCAGATATTGTAGTTGAATCTGCTACTAAATGGATTGGTGGTCACGGCACTTCTATCGGTGGCGTAATTGTCGATTCTGGGAAATTTGACTGGGGTAATGGCAGATTTCCCATATTTACTGAACCATCACCTGGCTATCATGGGCTAAATTTTCAAGAGGTATTTGGCGTAGGTAGTCCCTTTGGTAACATTGCCTTTATTATTCGCGCCAGAGTAGAAGGCTTAAGAGATTTCGGCCCCTCATTGAGTCCATTTAACGCATTTTTATTATTGCAAGGATTAGAAACACTTTCTTTGCGTGTAGATCGCCATATCTCCAACGCCTTAGAATTAGCCCAGTGGCTAGAACAACAACCCCAAGTAGCATGGGTAAATTATCCCGGACTTCCCCATCACCCCTATCATGAGCGAGCCAAAAAATATCTGAGACACGGATTTGGTGGCGTATTAAATTTTGGCATCAAAGGGGGACTAGAAGCAGGTAAAACCTTTATTAATCATGTCAAATTGGCAAGTCACTTAGCCAACGTGGGTGATGCTAAAACCCTTGTCATACATCCTGCTTCCACCACTCATCAACAGTTAAGTGCTACAGAACAAGTTTCCGCCGGTGTGACACCTGATTTAGTGCGTGTCTCTGTGGGAATTGAACACATTGACGATATTAAAGACGATTTTGAGCAAGCATTTCAAAAGATTGGTCAATAGTCAATATTAAGAAGTAAAAAGTAAAAAGTAAAAAGTCAGGACTTACGCAAAAGTATGAAGAAACGAACCGCAAAGGACGCAAAGGACACGAAGTTATAAGAGTTAGAGAGAGTTTTTGCGTAAGTCCTAAAAGTAAAAAAATAATCCCCATAAATAAATTTAGGGGATTTAATAAGGAAGTATTATTTCTCGCTCTATGCGTCTCGAAATAAATGTTCCTATTTCGTTCCATAAATGAATTTAGCGCGAAGTCACAGCGCCGGAAACCAGCGACCTGAACTTCGAGTATAGAGGAGCTTGTGACCCTTATTCTTTTTCTTTCTTTTGCCTTTTAACTTTTTACTTTTGCCTTGTTTGGTCATTGGTCAACAACCCCTCTGCAACAACTCCCCACCTAGTTAGTATTAGATGAATTATCAGGACTTCATTTCACCACAAACTGAGTATTATCATTTACCAGTGCCATTTGAGTTAGAAGGAGGCGGGGTTTTAACTGGGGTTCAGGTTGCTTATCGGACTTGGGGAAAGTTAAACTCAGCAGGTGATAATGGAGTACTGATTTGTCATGCTTTAACTGGTTCGGCTGATGCTGACGAATGGTGGGAAGGTTTGTTGGGTGCAAACAAAGCACTAGATAGCGATCGCGATTTTATTATATGTAGCAATATTTTGGGCAGCTGCTACGGTACAACAGGAGCAACGAGCATCAATCCCCAAACTGGAATCCCTTACGGTGCATCATTTCCAGCAATTACGATTCGGGATATGGTGCGCTTACAAGCTGCATTTATTCAACATCTGGGAATTAAATCTTTACAGCTAGTCATTGGTGGCTCACTGGGTGGGATGCAGGTACTAGAGTGGGCGTTATTATATCCAAACATTGTACAAGCGATCGCCCCTATTGCCACTTCCGGTAGACATTCAGCTTGGTGTATTGGCTTGAGTGAAGCCCAAAGACAGGCTATCTATGCTGATCCTAATTGGCAAGGGGGTAACTACACAAAAGAACAACCACCCAGCCAAGGACTAGCAGTAGCAAGGATGATAGCGATGAGTGCTTATCGTTCTTGGCAAAGCTTTACAGAACGTTTTGGACGACAATATGATGGTGTGGCTGATCAATTTGCGATCGCTAGTTATCTACAACATCATGGACAAAAACTAGTGCAGAGATTTGATGCTAACACTTACATAACTCTCACCCAAGCAATGGATAGTCATGATATTGCTCAAGGTCGAGACTATAAATCTGTTTTGCAAAGCATTAAACAACCTGCTTTAGTTGTGGCTATTGATTCTGACATTCTTTATCCGCCGATAGAGCAACAAGAACTCGCAGATTTCATCCCTCATGCTCAACTAGGTTGGTTACAATCTAGTTATGGTCACGATGCTTTTTTAATTGATACAGCAGCTTTAAATGAGCTATTGATTAACTTTCGGCAATCTTTAAGTTTAAAAACCTTCTCTGATAAGCTAATCGGCACATCACATAGCAGATTTGATGTTTATGAGGTACAGCAACTAACTGAAAAAAGTAATGAGTAATGAGTCAGAAATTTACTTATTAATCAATACTTATGACTCATTACTTAATACTCATGGTATACCTCATTTACTTAAAAATTGCTGTAATTTTGTCCATACATACAAGACTGATAGCAATTATTTCAAAGCTTGAATGCCCAGAATAGTAAGACTTTTCCTCCTGCCTTCTGCCTTCGCTATAAATCTTAAATTTATAACTTTGCCAGAATTTCTGGTAATAATTGACCAGGAACTTTTGATAAAGCCAAATTCTGCCCTTGAATGCCTAATTCGTTATGGAAGGCGCGGATTGTTTTGACTACATAAGCAAAGGTGGTTTGATAAGCTTCTGGTTGTTTGCTTAATCCGTTTAAGGCTTGCAAATGGTGATCTAATGCTATTTCTAAATGGTGCGATCGCGTCGGTTTATCCCCATTAAAATAACTATCTGTAACTAACTGATAATGGGCTAATCCTAAGTTATTATGAGCAGCAAACAAATCAAAGCTCAATGGTATTCCATTCAAAGAATGCGCTAATGCAATGGCTTCTTCGTAAGCAATAATTGATAATTTGAGTAACTTTTGCTTGCGTTCTTTTGTGGTTTGCGGTAAGTTTGCCAGATGCCAATAAGCTGTGGCTAAATTATTTTGGGTGGCGGCGCAAGCAGTGGGAACATTGGCGGCGGTGCGATATTTTAAAGCTTCGCAGTAAACATCAATAGCTTGCTGAAGATTGTCGGCGGGTTGTTCGTATTGGGCTAAATTCCAAAAGGCAGTGCCGATATTATTTTGAATCATGCCGTATTTGAGTGGTTCTTGTTCGGCATTATAATGAGCGAGTGCTTGGTTATAAGCTGCGATCGCTTTTTTCAGATGCACTACTGGTTGATTATATTGCCCTAAATGCCAGTAAGCTGTACCTAAATTATTTTGGCAAGCCGCATATTTCAACATATCCATTTCCACAGTGCGGTAAGCCAAGGCTTCTGTATAAGCTAAAACCGCCTGTTGCCAGTTTTCCGCAGGGTGAGAAAATCTTGCTAAATCACCGTAAGCTGTTCCCAAATTATTCTGCACTCGCGCATAAGTTTCTGGGTGAGTCTGCGGTGAAATCATCTTCAACGCCAACTGATAAAATTCAATTCCCTGTTCAATGTAATTTTGTCCCGCCTCAAGATTGGGTGGTGTGCGGTACAACATCCAATACAATGTACCTAAATCATTGAGAATATCGGGTAATTGTGGTGATTGATCATCATAGGCGATCGCTTCTTGATAAGCTAAAATCGCCACCATCAAGTTTTCTAGGGTGGAATTGCCTTGTTCAATCCGCAGGCGATATAAGTTACCCAACTGATGATAAGCTGCTGCCAAATCTTCTTTTGCAGCTTGCTTGATGTGTAATTCTTCAATGGCTAATAAAATTTGTTGTGGCTGCCAATTATCCTCTTCTTCTTGATTACCCTTGGCATTAATCGTGGCTAAAACTAACTCTGTTAACTCCTGGCTAATATGTGATATGGAAGACAGTGAGGGAGTAGTAATTTCACTAACTTGAACAGCCGATTGTGACTCATGCTTAATAAATCCCGGCGGTGGTGGCGGAATATCTAGAACCCTACTAACCTGCTTTGCTGGTGTGTCTGTAGGAACTGTACCATGACCATTTTTGCCAAATTTGGGTTCTGGGGGCGGTGGGGCTTTGGGTGGAGTATCAATTGTTGATTCGTTGACACTAGTCCCTTCTAAATTCCCAAAATCCAAATTCTTGGAATTAGATACACGTTCGGGATAATTAACATTGCGCTTTGCAGGTGAAGGTTCTCCCGCAAAGGTAAATATTCCCGTCCGCCAACGCCAAAACTGGGGTGCTGACTGCTGAATAGCTGACAACCAAGGACGCGATACCCACAACAACACCGTCGATTCGAGAAACCCGCTAGATTCTTGGCTAGAAAAAGCTTCGTCACAAAGGCGCAGATAATGTAAAAACAACCGTTGAACGGCTACGGGTTGCTTAGTTAACTGTTCTACGCCGACAATTTGAAATGTCGGTATTGGCAAAGGCCTGCCAGGGTGATCTGGAGATGCACCAACAATGGGCGGCGGATAATTAGCCAGCCATTGATTTATCTGGGCTACAGGATTAGGCTCATTTAAATTTAACCGCAAAGTTACTAATCGCGGATAAGCCGGAGTGCTGCTAGTTTCCTGTCCATCTTGGGGTTGATATAAAACTTGCCCCACTGGATAAGCCAAAGTGGAGTGTAATCTCGCTGCTACTTGATTTCGCAGTTGTAAATCGTCGCAGACGGCTAAAAACAGTTGTCTTCTTAAGCCCAAACTCAGGGCAAGTTTCAAACGGTGATATACTTGCCGATTCCAAGCAAAATTATCGTGGTGTGCTGAATCATTCACGCTCATGGTGGCTCAACAGCCAAAAAACAATGTACATCACCGGATCAAAGGTGCAATTAGATTGATCTAGTCCGGGGTAATCTTCCCACAGCCCTAGATGACCACGCAAGTGGCTTACCTAGTTGCGATTCTTCTTAACTGAACGTTATTTAACTATGACGGCAATTGTCAAGCAAAAACTTAAAATTTCATGCCTTGACTCAGCAATACAGCGTTTTTCGGTTGAGTGCCGTACCAGTTGATAGGGGCTAGAGGCTAGATTGATGTACCTCATGGGAATGAAAAACGCTATATTCTGACTTGGGACTGTTGACATGACAAAGAAAAAACAGGTTCCCCTAACGATGAAAACCTGCAACACCAACAAAAATTAATTTTTTTCCAAAAACAATGTTATTACAGGAGGCAGAAGGCAGGAGGAAAAGTCTTATTTTTCCTGGCATTCCAGCTTTTAAGTTGTCCTAATATCTCTGACTACCGCTTTAATTAACTGAGATTAGAAACCGAGAAGGCAACAACAATTAAGCCGCCGACTAAAACTGTCGCGGCAACACCGAGGATAATGTAGTTACGCTTCTGCTCTGCTGTTGGAGGTTCTGCTCGATAAACCTTTGGCTCTTGGGCAAAATTGTTAAGACGACCACCTTCTTCATTCGTGTAGGGCATGAAGTAATTCCTTAAGTTCTGAACATTATTATTTAATGTTACAAATACTTATCTGTTCTGCTCTCACTTTCAAAAACAATTTGTTACATTTTCTGTCTATCAAATAACACTTATTGGCTAAATTGTCAAGCAAATGTGATGCAGTTCCCTAGCTCCCAGCCCATCACTCAATTTTTTGTTCTAGGAGCGATCGCCAATCGGCAATGGCAGCTTCTGTCCACAGCCAATTATTACTTAATTTATTTACCTGAAAGTTTACCGGGTCTTGGGAAATCACCAATTGACGCAGCTTAATCGCTTCTTTCATGTATTGGTCGTGCTTTGATGCGGGTTGAGAGCGTGCTGATTTATACAAACCCAATGCTAAACCTGCGTAGGCAGTCAAAGCATCTTGGGGAACTTGATTTTTCTGTACAGAAAGTGACGCACTATAGGCAGATTGTGGCTGATTTAAAGCTAAATTCAGCGCCTTGAACCAAGCATCATTAGCTCTGGTAACATTTCCTTCTGCATAATAAGCAAATCCCACAGCATTGTTATATAAAACTGAGTTTGGTTCAGCTTTCACAGCCGTTGCCCAAAAACGACGGGCATCATCAATGGTATATTTTCTATCTCCGGTTTGAATTAGCTGCCAAGCTAGTCTGCCTTTAAAAAAGTTGAGTGCAGCATCATTCTCTTGCTTTTTCGGCACAATATTTAAGGCAGTTTGGGCAGATTGCAGTGCGTTACGATTTAATAATTCTTCCACAGCGACCAACCCCCCCGACAAGTCTCCTTGGCTTAATTTTTCAGTGGCGCTAGTCGCAATCACCCCTGTGGGACTGGTTTGCAGGTTGATTTTAGAATTAATTTCGTTCGATAAAGATTGCTGAACGGGAATTTTAGGGATATCGGCAAACATTGGTGCGCGTCGAGTTTGCCACCACCAACCAAAACCAATCAAAGTAGCGATCGCACCTACCCCCACAATACCCCAAATCATCCGCGCATCTACACGGCGAGGTTTTGGTGGTGATGTGGGTAACGATGCCAAATGCGGGTTACGCCATTCTTGTTCCTGACTGGGTGCAGTTTCCTGGGGTGTAGTGTTGGTGTTTCCCCATAATCCTGGTTGATTAATGGGCGTAACTTCACTATTAATTGGTTTAGCCGGAAAAATATGTTCGTTGTGGTTTGGTGTATCACCTTTGAGTGGTGATGTACCATTGTTGTTAGCTGAATGCTGATCTAGCTGGCGAAATAAATCAGAAACGATCGCCGAATCTTCTGCATAACTAGGATCATCATATTCAATTTCATCAACTAAATCGCCCCAAGTCTCTTCACCCAACCAATCTAAATCCCCAGCCCCATTACCCAAATCTGGCATCATGTCATCAATGGGTAAAGATATCTGTGCTTCATCAGTCATCACAGAATAAGCTGTGGTCGAAGTTGCTTTGATACTGCGGCTATTGTCCGTCAGTGATTCTGTACTGGTAAAAGTTGGAAGTTCTGTCCCCAGAAAACCATCAAATTCGGGTTGGAGATACAAAATTGGTAAAGCCCAATAAGTTTGGTGGGAACCATAGGCCGAGATTAATCCCTGACGCACTCGACTTACACATAAATCCACCGGATAGCCTTGACTCAGGTTGCGATATAAAAGCTGGGTGAGGGTGAGGGCAACTTCATCAGGGATGCGTTCTGACATTGCTAAAACGCATTTAATTCCGCGTCGGACTAAACTTTCGGTGAGGTTTTGTTCACCAGTGTCTTCTGTTGCGTCAGTGGTAGCTGTGTATGCTCCCAAACAAGAGTTAAACACAGCCATTTGAATATTATTATTGACGAGTAACCCGGCTAGGTCATCGCCTGTGAGGGTTTCAGTTAAACCTGTTCTGCTACTAACGAGATAAATTTCGCCACCGTTGGGGCCTAAGTTACTATGACCAGAATAATGGAGAACTTGGTATCTACCTTGTTCGAGGGCTTGGGTTAATTCTTCTCTGCCTGGTTGATCTAAAATCGTCAGTTCAATTTCTGGTATGGGAGTGCTACTGTCAACATTGCGAGCCGGATGACGGTGTAATTCGGCTTGTAGTCTCAGTGCTTCTTGTTTCAACAAACCCAGGCGCATTTGGTCTGTGGGAGATGCCAGCACCATTAAAACGCGCACTATCCCATCTTCGGGTAATTGTGGTAAATTCCTGGATGGCAGACGACCAGTGTTGAGAATGCCGCTTTGGTAGCGCGAAAACGCCACATAAGGCCCAGTCGCCAAAGGTCGATCGCCTGCGTGCATGACTTCCCAAGGTAAACGTGCTAATCTATTGTCCTTGAGACCTAACCGCAAGCGCAGTACTTGTTGATGGTTTTGAGCAATGCCTTGAGCAGTAATCCAGCTATCTCTGAGAGTGCCATGAAATAGGGCATTATAAAATTGCTGACCCAATGCCACCAAGTTTACAGAGTTTCTGGCGATCGCATCACCCTGTAACACCGACTTTAATGGGTCATTCATCAGGTGTCCTGCGGCTGCTAACCAATCAGCTACAGGCCATGTCACCAGTTCTTCTGCCAATGGCACCCCAGGCGCGACTTGTTCCGTTCGCACCAAGTAGTCATTCTGCCCTACTGGAGTTACGGAAATGTGAAATTCCATACAAGTAACGCAATCTCAATGTTTTTTGCTGTCAAACCCTCATTCATACTCAATAGATGCTCGAACCTGGATTTTTGTTTTTGAACATTAAATTTTAGTATAGGCCTACACTAAATCCTCATGCTCAAACAATGCTCATTCCCCATTATGACAAGTGGAGAACATTTTTAGCAGCCTCTCATATTATGTCTGGCAAAAGGGAGCAGAGGAGTAGGGGCTTAAAACCCACATTTCTCACAAGCTTCAGGCGTTTGATGGGGCAGAGGGGCAGAGGTGCGGAGGGGCAGGGGAGAGAGTACCTTCATTCTCCCCTGCTCCCCTGCTCCCCTGCTCCCCTGCACAGGCTTTGAAAGGTGTGGTGAGAAATCCGGGTTAAAACCCACATTTTTCGTTGCTCCTCTCTCGCCTTTTAGGTTAGGACGATATTTCTAGTTGAAACACCTGATAGTTAAGAGAATAGTAGGTTGGGTGTAGCGATAGCGGAACCCAACAAAGTATGCGTGAATGTTGGGTTCCGTTCCTCCACCCAACCTAAACCAGTCTAAGTTATTGCCTTAACTGAACTGTCTACAAACTTGAGCTTAACCCCAAACGAAAGGTAAACCCAGGACTATAAATACGATTTACTCGCTCGTATTGTTCACCCAGTAAGTTTTCTAGGTAAACTGTCAATCCTAAATTGCCAGCTACAGGGATGCGACCACTAAAATCTAAGTTGAAATAGGATGGGGCAAAATCGGTAATTTGGTCGCCGGTTCGATTAAATAAGGCTCGTCTTGCACCACTGTTGTAGGTCATGTACAAGTTAGCTTGCCAACCAGAATTTTGATACCCAACACCAGCTTGTAGTAAAGAATAGGGAATCAAACCCAACTGCAAGCCTCTTTCTGAGCCTGTTTTAATTTGAGCATCTGTGTAGGTGTAGTTGAGAAAAGTTGACCAGCCAGAATTGAGTCTGAGTTGTAAGGCTGCTTCTAAACCGTTGGTATCTACCAGCCCAATATTTGCCCAGCGTCCAGCTACAATACCGAGACGATTATCGATACTGCTGCCGAAATAAGTAAACTGTCCAGTTAAATTCTCGGCAAATTTGACATCTACTCCCGCAGTCCAACTCGAACCGGTTTCGGGGTCTAAATCAGGGTTTGGTTCCCAACCATGTACTGTGTCATAAACATATAACTGGTCTAGTCCGGGGTTACGTTGTCCGCCAGCCCAACTTCCCCGCATTGCAAGTGTGGGGGTGAGGGCATAACGCAAGCCGACGCTCGGATTAAGATAGTTACCAAATTCTGTATCAAAACTCTGCCTGAGTCCTAAATCGAGTTGAAAATTTTTGCTGATATTCCAACTATTAACAGCAAATAAAGCTGTGTTTAATAAATCTCGGTTTTCGGTTTCATTATTAGCAATACGCTGTGGACTGGTACTTAAAACATCACCGTTTAAGTTAGTATTTTTTAAATCTAATCCCCAGCGTAATTTATTGCTTTGCCCTAATTGCCACTCATGGTCTACTCTGGCGGAAAACTGTTGTGTATCCAAAGCCCCTGTGCGATAAAAGTTACCTGTCGGCCCGTAGGTGCTGAAATAGTTTTGATTGTAACCAATGGTAGTGGTTAAATTAGAGCGATCGCCATTTCCTAACCGAGCTTTCCAAGATAAACCAACATTCAAGCCATCATGGTCTAAACGGTCTCTTTGTAGCGGAAAACCAAAATAAATTAAACCGCGACGGCTACTCAATGCAGTTACATCTAAATTTAAGGTATTGCGAGTATTTAAATCTATGCCGATGTTACCAAAATAGGTACTTGTGGCTGTATCTGCATTGAATAAAAAACCTTGAGAATCTCTATTGGCTGCACCTACAGGCACACGATAACGGTTATCGGTAAACAACCTTTCAAAACTGAAATTATATCTCGCCGCCCCAACTGAACCACTAAAACTAGTCTGTTGATTATTTAAACTTAAGGAGCCATATTCCACACTACCAGTTAGCTTTGGTTTTCCATAGCCTTCTTTGGTGATAATATTCACAACTCCACCAAAAGCGGAGGAACCATACAAAGTAGAAGCGACACCGCTAGATAATTCGACTCGTTCGATTGATTCTACTGGAATGCTATTTAAATCGGTTGTGCCGTGATAAGTGTTGATATTATTATTAATCGGTCTGCCATTAATTAAAAATACAGACTGGTTAATTGACGCGCCGCGATAATATGTGCCTGTGTGAATATCTGCGCCATGACCGACATCATTAATCGCAAACCCAGGTAATCTTTTTAAAACATCTGCAACGCTGGTAGCACCTTGTTTTTGAATTTCTTCTTTTTCAATTACATAAACAGGTGTAGAGCCAGAGAAAGTATCTTGTTCCCCAATTACTTCTGTAGAAATATCTGCATTATCCGCAGGTTGGGTTTCTGTTTCTGGCGGAGTTTCTTGTTTAAATTCTATATCATTATTCGTTTCTTGAGTTAGTAATTCAGCACGAGTAATCGGTAAGTCAATGTCTTTTAAGTCAGAAATAGTTGAAGTTACCGGAGTTAATTCAGTATCAGCTTGCTGTTGAATTTCAGTCTCAATGGCTTCAGCAGGTAAATTTATCAGCAAATTTGGTAAAGCAACCAGCAACCAACAATTTTTTTTCACTTCTCGTCTCACACCAAGTAACAATAATCACTGCTAGGTATTGTTGCGGTTACTGTAAAATATTGTCAAATGACAGATTGTCATATTTATCATCAAAGATTCATAAATCAAGCAAATATTAGGGTTATAGATTATTGGTCTGCAAAATTTATTTAAACTAAGAAAAAACTAGAGAGTAATCATAGTTACTCTTCTAGTTAATTAACTTACTCATCAATTAACACCTAACAGTAGGAATTATATCCAAAGCCATAGCCACCGAAACCACCATAGCTACCGAAACCACCATAGCCTGTACTAAATCCAGATAGTGCTGAATAAAAACCACCTTGAAGAGATAGGATTTCTTGACTATTTAGCCCGTCAAGAAAGCTTTCAGAATCATTAAACAGTTCATAACCAAGAATATTTAATTGATTAATTGTGATATTTGTCATTAGCTTTGCTCCTTGATTTGCAAATATTAGACCGATGAATTTAGGTTTTGTCTAATTTTGATGTTTGCAAAGCAATGAAATAAATTCAATATTTTTAAATATAATAAATAGACATAATTGCAATACTTTTGTCTATTGTCCAATAAAAAATATAGCATACTGAAACACAGTAGAGACGTTGTATACAACGTCTCTACAACAACGGATAAATTACCTGTTGATGAGGTGGAACTAACCTATTTGAATTGCAAGTTGAACTTCTTGCTGCAAACGGTGGAGTAAATCTTTGGTTCTCTCGTAGGCAATTTTTTGGTTTTGCTGTTCAAAGTACTCAGATGCTTTGTTTAAATCTGCGATCGCTCTTTGATTGTACCCTAGATAATATTGAGCTATGGCGCGATTCAAATACGCTTGACCATTACTCGGATCTAATCTAATCACTTCGGAAAAATGATTGACGGCGGCGTTGTTGTCTCCGTTACGACCACAGACGCAACCAAGGTTAAAATAAGCTCGGTAATCATCTGCGTTGAAGCGAATCGCTAAGTGAAAGTCTTGCATTGCTGCATCTAAGTTATGCAACTGAAAATGCGCTAAACCTCTATCATTGTAAATATCTGCAAAGAATATATTGGCTACTGATGGAATTTGTGTTAGTGCCAAATTAAAATCAGTGATTGCAGATGTGTGATCACCAATGGCGTTATGCGCTACACCCCGATTATAGTAGGCGCGAAAATCTTGGGGTTTGTGAGCGATCGCTAAATTATCATCGTCAATTGCACTGAGATAATTACCTTGTCTGTAATGGGCTAATCCGCGATTCAGATAAGCTTCCACATTATTTGGCGAAAAATTTATTGCTTGTGTACAATCAGCGATCGCTTGATGGTAATCTTGTAAATGGAGATAAGCCAAACAACGATTACTATAAGCCACAGCATTTTTTTCGTTCTGGGCAATTGCTTGATTAAAGTGAACTATGGCTAGTTCATAATTGCCTTGCTGCATCTGCACAACGCCTAAATCCACAGACTGGTTAGAGACACTTTGAGCCAGGGATGTTGACGGCAATAAAAGCTGACTCGCAAAAGTCAAAGAAAACACAACTAGCAAACTGAATAAAAACCGCCAAAAATTAGTCATAATTATCATCGACAATTTCGGCAAAACAACATAATCTGCGGGACAATTCGCCCCGCAGTTTGTAAGACTATACTAATCTATACTCTACTTCCAGCTTTTGTCTGCCTTGTCTAACACGTAAGCAGCGACATCTTCAATTTGATTAGCTTTTAGACGACCTTTAAAAGCAGGCATGGCATTTTTACCATTTGTTACTTGAGCAATAATGGCTTCTGCGGAGTACATCCCATACTTTTCTAAATCTTCTTTTTTCAATGTCTTGGCAGCGTTAACTAAATTTTTACCGCCTGCATGACAAGAAGCACAATTAGCACTAAATACTTTAGCTCCGTTGTCGGTGTCGGCGGCTAAAGCTGGGGTGCTGAAGGCAAAAGTGAAGATGGCAATGCCTAACAGCAAAACGGAAATAACTTTTTTCATGGAGTGTTCTCTCTGAAACCAACGTACATTTCGGACGATATCATTCTTAATTGTCAATTGATGAAAATCCCCTCGTCAAAAGACAGGCTGTCAAACTTCGCTGTAATGATTGTGAATAGGGGATTTCAGCAGTTAAGAAAAACTCAGATCAAAATCAGCGATCGCACTCTTGCTATACTCGCAATCAGTATGCAATTGGTAGCAGATTAAGCCTCACATTTATCCGGCAGAATGTTACATAGCTTTAATAAAAGGGCATTCTAAATTTAATAACCAAACTAAACTTATATAATGCCTCAAATTTAAAATGAACTCACAAATACAAAATATTCAGCCCAATAATGTTAAGAATTGTTCTGTGAATTCCCACACAGCTTGTCCAGAAATTGCGTTCCCATCCCCAGAGCAACAATTACAACAGCTACAAAATAAACTTCTATTACTAACCCAATACAACCCGTTGCCGATAATTGAGTGGAATGCAGCCTTTGAAGTTACCGAATGGAATTTGGCGGCTGAGAAATTATTTGGCTATAGCAAACATGAAGTTCTTGGTTGCAATGTCATCGAATTATTGGTGCCAGAAAACTCAAGAACAGAAGTGAGCATGATTATGCAGTCATTCCTGCAACAGTTAGAAGCAAAAAATAATGTCAATCTGAACGAAAATATAGACAAAAATCAAAAAATAATTGTTTGTGAATGGTCTAACATTCCTGTTTTTGATTTAAATGGTCAAATAATTAGTATTATTTCAATTGTCAAAGATTTCACGGAAGTTAATAATTCGATAAAAGCTATACGAGAAAATGAAAAAAAATATCAGTCTATCTTAGATGCTATTACTGATATGGTATTAGTTAAAGGTGCTAACTCACGCATTATTTGGGCAAATAAAGCTTTTCGTGATTATTACGGGATGAGCGCATCGGAACTCAAAGATTTGATTGATGCGCCTTTTAATGAAGCGGATAATACACTCCAATATATTAAAGATGATGCTTATGTATTTGAAACAGGAAATACTTTAGAAATTCCCGAAGAAAAAGTGACTAGATATAATGGCGAAGTACGCTTATTTCACACAATCAAATCTGCCATTCGCAACGAAAAAGGTGAAATTGTGATGACAGTCGGTGTATCTCGTGATGAGAGCGATCGCCAACAAGTTGAAAAAGAAAAAGCCAAACTTTTAGCCATTCTTGAAGCCGCACCAGATTTTATTAGTACTGCTGATTTAACTGGACAAGTTCTCTACTTTAATCAAGCTGCTCGCCGAATGTTGGGATTGTCAGAAACAGAATCATTTCAAGGTAGAAATTTATCTCAAAATCATCCCCAATGGACAAATGAAATTATCCTTAATCAAGGGATACCGGAATCAATTCGCTGTGGTAATTGGGTAGGAGAAACCGCACTCTTAGGCGCAGATGGCAAAGAAATTCCCCTTTCGCAATTGATAATTGCCCACAAATCACCTGATGGACAAGTTGAATATTTATCAACAGTTGCTAGAGATATTAGTGAACTCAAAGCTGTGGAAGAGTGTCTGCGACAAAAAGCCCAAGATTTAGAGAAAACCCTCAAAGAATTGCAATATACTCAAGCTCATCTGATCCAAAGTGAGAAAATGTCATCTATTGGTCAGTTAGTTGCTGGAGTTGCTCACGAAATCAACAATCCCACTAGCTTTATTTACAGTAATATCCAACCTGCTACCGAATACATTCAAAATTTATTAGATTTAATTGGGCTTTATCAACAACACTATCCTCATCCTGAAAAAGTGATTCAAGACCACATCAATGCTATTGACTTAGAATTTTTGATAGCAGATTTACCTCGATTACTTTCCTCAATGAAGATAGGCGCAGAACGAATTTCACAGATTGTGCTTTCCCTACGGAATTTTTCGCGGATGGATGAAGCAGAGTGTAAAGCTGTAGATATTCATTCTGGCATTGATAGCACTTTAGTAATTTTAACCCATCGCCTCAAGGCACAACATAACCGTCCAGCGATCGCAGTTATCAAAGAATATGGCAACTTACCTTTAGTAGAATGCTATCCAGGACACTTAAATCAGGTGTTTATGAACATTTTGGTCAATGCTTTAGATGCTTTAGAAGAACGAGATCAAAAACGTTCTCTCGCACAAATCCAAGAAAACCCTAGTTCTATCCGCATTCAGACTTTTGTATCAAACACCAAACACATTATCATTCGGTTTATTGATAATGGGCCAGGTATTCCAGAAAATTTACTCAAACGTTTATTTGACCCTTTCTTTACAACTAAACCCGTCGGTGTGGGAACAGGATTAGGTTTATCAATTAGCTATCAAATTATTGTCAACAAGCACAAAGGAAAACTCACTTGTCTATCCACACCAGAACAAGGCGCTGAATTTCAAATCGAAATTCCTATCCATCTTGGTCTATCATAATCAAGAAAAAGCGATCGCCAAAGTCTTTTTAGCATTATCCTCGTTCAACTTCAGCGATTAAACCAAGCCTCTAAATCAGCCATTCCCTGAAAATCTAACAGTGCTTCGCCAAGATTTTCTAATTGCTCTAAGGACAAAGATTCAACTTGCTGCCATATCTCTGGAGATAATTCTCCCACACGACGAGTTAATTGACGCAGAAGCAGCGATTTTTCTCCTTCTTCCTTAATTTCACGGTAAACTCTTGTTTCTTTGAGTGTAATCCCTAACATCTCTTCAACCTCCCTTTGACTCTTATCTTCAAACTTGTAGACCATGATAGTTGTCAATAGCTCTATTATGGCGCGATTTTGGAGTTGAGGTATTTCTTGTTGACTTCTTGTAAGCAAATACCTTGCTTCCTGTGGTGCTTGTTCATCATCAAGGGTAGTTAACACCATTAACGCCACCCATATAGGTAAAGAGCGAATATCCCCCAACTCATCTAAATATATACGATGCACTTGGTCGCCATTCAGGTGATTTCTATGGGGATAAATATCGCTTTGCTCGATACTACGGGAAGGGTAAATGATCACAACTTGCCAATCACTAAATCTATTACGCTGACGATAGAAATATAATGATGATTCTGCAAATACCCTTTCATAAAGCTGTTCATCCCTTTGAAATTGTACCTCACAGAAATATACTATACCCGGACTTTCATCTTCTGGTGGTAAAAAGACCCCATCAATTTCAAACTTCGGTTCTTTGACTGCTACTGAATCAAACCGATATGCCTCAGCATTTGTGGGAGGATTGGTTAACAATTCAAACAACAGAGTTGGTGATTGTTGAAATAGCTTGTAAAAAATTGAGTCACGCCGCATGAAGTATTTTAGTTAAATTCTATTAAATATCTAACCATACATACTTTGACATTCTGATTTCATTACTGTTCAACTTGATGCTAGAATTATTGCAAATAATTATTATTAATGTAAGCAATTCCTGACAATGACGATTACTTTAAGTAGTCAAGACTACAATGAACTTTTAAAAGCAAGCAAGGAAAATAGGGAAGCATCACCAGGTTTAGAAGCAGATGAATATCTCGATCAAATGCCCAAACACCTTGGTAGAGGCTACTATCGCACAATTGAAGTCTATCCTCAACTGTGGTTATGTATTTTTGACAAAGAGTATCATCATGATATGGTGTTAAAAACCCCAATTAATCATCATCCCTTGCAATTTCATGCCTTAGCTTTAGGGATGTATACAGATACTTATGGGCAGATGGGGAGAGAAAATAGAAATAACTTTATTTCTGGTGGTGGAATGCAGCAAAAAATTGATATTTGCTATCAGCATTCCCAAAGAATTTTGGGTGTTGATATAGAAATGCCACCCCATTTATTGAAGACTTTTTTTCCTGGAAAAGATGGAGAAATACTGCCTCAATTAAAATTTTTGGCAAAAGAAAGCGATTGGCAAACACTACTTTACTCTCCAACTCATTCAGCTATTCAAAGTGTTGTAATGCAAATTATTAACTGTCCCTATCAAGGCGTAACTAGGCGGATATATTTACAGGGTAAAGTCATAGAATTAATGGCTTTGCAGTTAGCTCCTTTTTTAGAAGAGACTACAGTAAAGCAATTACCATCACGATTGAAAAGAGACACTATTGCTAAAATTCATCACGCTAAAGAAATTTTACAAGAGAGTTTGGAGAATCCACCGTTATTGTCAGAATTGGCGCAACAGGTAGGTTTGAGTGAAAGTACTTTGCAAAGAGGATTTCAGATGCAGTTTGGTACAACTGTGTTCGGTTATTTGACAAATCAGCGTATGGAACAAGCGCATCAACTGTTACAGAATACTGATTTTACAGTGGCAGAAGTAGCTAATATTGTCGGCTATTCTCATTTAGGACATTTTGCGGCTGCTTTTAAGCGCAAGTTTGGGATCACACCACGGGAATGTTGTTTAGGTAAAAAGCTGGTTTCGGGACTATAAGACTGTTTTGGGATAGACTCAACTTGCTTCACTCTTTTACACTCTGTTTGTTAGCAAATAAGAAATATACGCAATAAGCAAGATGATTTTTAGGGGTGTAGGGAGTAGTATGAACAGTTGGGGTTTGGTTTCTAGCAGCAAGGGTTTGGCATTATCACTGAAAATTTATCTCTGGTTGGTAGTGGGTGTAGTCGGGATCATCTGTAGTATATGCGAGCCTGCACAGGTATTGGCATCAGAAAAACAGCAAAATACTATTCAAAGCACGAGGGAGAAAATTTTACTGGCTCAATCAACTGTAGTAATTACAGGAGTTAAGGCAAATCCCACAGATAAAGGTGTGGAGGTAATTTTAGAAACAAACCAAGGGGAACAACTACAAGTCACAAATCGCGGTGAAGGTAATAACTTGATTGTAGATATCCCTAATGCTCAGTTGCGTTTACCCAATGGCGATGCTTTTACATTTCGTTCGGAAAAACCAATCGCGGGAATTACTGAAATCACCGTGACGAATGTAGATGTCAATAGTGTGCGTGTGACGATCGCCGGTGAGAAAATTTTGCCTACAGTTGAGTTATTTGATGGGGATGAAGGTTTAATTTTTGCTGTAGTATCTACAACGACTGCGACACAACCACCGCAAACACCACAGGAAGAACCAACAGCGCAACAGGATGAACCAATTGAGTTAGTAGTTACCGGGGAACAAGACCAGTATTTCACACCGAATGCGACGACAGCCACACGCACAGATACACCAATTTTGAAAATTCCCCAATCAATTCAGGTGATTCCTCGTCAAGTGTTAGAAGAACAGCAAGTAACGCGCTTGGAGGAAGCTTTACAAAATTCTAGTAGTGTTGTCTATAACGGTACAGATACAAGTAGTGATTTAAACTATAGTATTCGGGGATTTGATCAAGCACCTGTATTGCAAAATGGCTTTCGTCAATATGATTTTGCGGAGATTCCCGAAGTCGCCAACATAGAACGCATTGAGGTATTAAAAGGGCCAGCATCGATACTGTATGGCGAGATTCAGCCAGGGGGTTTAATTAATGTCGTCACGAAACAACCTCTATCTGAACCCTTTTATCAAACTGAACTACAATTTGGTTCTGATGGCTTGATTCGTCCACAGATAGATATTTCCGGGCCTTTAACAGATGATAAACGCCTACTATATCGGTTGAATGCTGTTTATTCTCGGCGCGATGGTTTTCGTGATTTTGATCAAGAGTTTAAGCAATTTTTTATCGCACCTGCCTTAACATGGGAAATTAGCGATCGCACCAATCTAGCTTTTGATTTACAAGTCTCCAACCGCGAACAGCCTTGGGATTCGGGTAAAGTGGCTTTTGGGGATGGCGTGATCAATACTCCGCGCGATCGCATTTTTAATGAACCCGATGATTTTCTGCGGCGTGATTTCTTGAGTTTGAATTTATCTGTAGACCACAAATTCAGCGATAATTGGTCAATTCGCAATGCTTTTCGCTTCACAGATTCCACTGTTTTCTCGGATAAACTCAGCATCTTTCTAGGGTTTGATGAAACAACTGGCGAACTCCAGCGAATATTTGCTTTCGATGATTTCAACTCTCGCAATTACGCCTTACAAACCAATGTTATTGGCAAATTTACCACTGGTGGACTCAAACATACTTTACTATTTGGTGCAGATTTGAGTCGCACTAATACCAGCCGCTTTGCTTCGGCTAACTTTACCTCATTCCCCATTAATGTTTTCAATCCCAGCTATGGCGTAAATCGACCAGAATTTGATACATTGCTGTTTGACCGCAATTCGGAAATCGATCGCTTAGGAATTTATCTGCAAGATCAAATCGAAATCTTTGAACAATTAAATCTACTGTTAGGTTTGCGCTATGAAACAGTAGCACAAAGAAATCAGAATGTACCTGCTTTATTTTACCCAGGTGGTGATACAACTCAAAATGATTCTGCCTGGACACCCAGAATCGGTGTAGTTTATCAACCAATTCCCAATGTTTCTTTTTACGGCAGTTATTCGCGATCGTTTAACCCCAGTGTGGATGACATCGGCGCAGATGGCAACCCCTTAGAACCTGAACGGGGGGAAGGATTTGAAGTGGGGGTAAAAACAGAACTATTAGGCGGGAATTTGTTGGCGACGTTAGCTTATTTCGACGTTACCAAGCAGAATGTCGCTACTGAAGATCCAAATTTTCCCGGTTTGGGTATTTCCATCGCCACCGGTGAACAGCGCAGTCAAGGTGTAGAATTCGACTTGACAGGAAAAATTTTACCGGGTTGGAATATCATTGCTTCCTATAGCTATACGGATGCAACGATAACTCAAGATAATACTATTCCGGTGGGGAACAGATTGATTGGAATTCCCCAACATCAAGCCAGTTTATGGACAACCTACGAAATTCAAAGCGGGAGTTTGCAAGGTTTGGGTGGAGGAATCGGAATTAACTATGTTGGTGAACGTCAGGGAGATTTGAATAATAGTTTTACCCTAGATAGCTATGTTCTCACCAATGCAGCATTATTTTACCGCCGAGATAATTGGAAGTTTGCTCTTAATTTCCGCAATCTATTTGATGTGGAATATACAAACAGTCGGGGGGGATTTGGTAGCCGCACAAATGCAGGTATTCCTGGAGAACCATTTACAGTGGTGGGTTCGATTTCGGTGAGTTTTTAGGATGAAGGTAATTGTGCGATTATTGCTGTTAAGTTGTTTGATGTTGGTTTTAGTTTTAGGTTGTCATCGCCAAGCGTCTGACATCTCATCTTCCCATCTCACACCCAGAGGTGATTGTCAAACAGTGCAACATCTGGGGGGAGAAACGCAGATTTGTGGACAACCAAAACGGATTGTGGTTCTCAATCCCAAGATGTTAGATATTGTACTTTTATTGGGTGTGCAGCCGATTGGCTACGCGGAAATATTTAGCAATCGCCGTGGTGATTTTGATCGTCCTCAAGAACAGATTCCCTATTTAGGCGATCGCATCACTCACCCAATTGCTAACCTGGGAATGAGTAGCAAACCATCCCTAGAAACTATTATCAAACTCAAGCCAGATTTAATTTTGGGAGATATTCGGGGAAATCAGCAACAATATAGTCAATTATCCCAAATTGCGCCCACACTGCTGTTTGATTATGTTGGTGGCAATAAATGGCAAGATTCTTTACAGGCGATCGCTCAAGTATTAGGACGCAGCAATCAGGCTAAAAAAATCATAGCAGCCCATCGTCAACAAATAACAAAAACCCGTCAAGCATTAGCACCTGTTGTCAAAACCTATCCAAAAGTCCTGATGGTGTCTTCAGAACAACTCAACTCATCAATCAATCTGGTGACTCCTCTAGATTTTTGTGGGGGTTTATTAGAGGATATTGGATTTAAACTGGCTAAGGTTTCCAACTCTACACCAACAAATATTACTCAACCGATTTCGGTAGAAATATTACCCCAACTTAATGCCGATTTAATCATTGTCCAAGGACATAACATTGTTGAGTTAAGCAATATAAAAAACACAACTAGTTTTACCAAAACTCAATTACAATCTGTGCAGAAATCTTGGCAAACAAACACCCTTGCTCAGTCATTACGTGCGAGTAGAAACAACCGAGTTTATTTTATTCCTACTTATATTTGTTTAGGTTTACCTTCACCCAGTGGTACACAAATTACTCTTCAATCTTTACAAGAACAACTATTACCCTTGGCGAAAATAGCGAGTCAAAATTAAGCTTTTTCAGACTCCAAATTACATCAGTAGTTTAATATTTAAGATGTACAGATTTTTTTAAAACATTAAATACGAGTCATATATAGGACTCATATTTGATTTCTGAAAAAAACTCCGTACACTTTTGTTCGTTCTTACCTGTTCCCTGTTCCCTTACTACGCAAATGATTTCAGGAATCAAAGCGGATTCCTATAGTTAGCTTTCAAGTGCTTCTAACCAAACGTGTAAATCAGCCATACTTGTAAAATCAAGCAAAGCCTCACCCAGATTTTCCAATTGTTCCAGGGAAAGAGATTCAACTTGTTGACGTACTTGGTGCGGTAATTCTCCTACTTTACGGGATAATAGACGCAAAACGAGCGATCGCGCTTCTACTTCCCTAATTTCCTGATAAACCCGTGTTTCTTGGAGTGTAATTCCCAACATCTGTTCTACCTCCCTTTGGTTTTTACCTTCAAACTTGTACACCATGATCGTCACCAGTAACTCTATTATGGCGCGATTTTCTGGTTGAGAATTTTCCTGCTGACTCCTGGTTAATAAATACCTGGCTTCTTCAGTAGTACGTTCTTCTTCCAAAGTAGTCAACACCATCAACCCAACCCACACAGGTAAGGAGCGAATATCACCCAACTCATCTAAATATATCCGATTTACCTGGGGGCTATTCAGTTGACTGAGATAAGGATTAATATCAGTTTGTTCTAAACTACGAGATGGGTAAATTATCACGATTTGCAAATTACTAAATCTGTCACGGTTGCGGTAAAAGTACAAATACGATTCTGCAAATACTCTTTCGTAGAGTCTTTCGTCTTTTTGAAACTGCACCTCACAGAAATACACTACACCCGGATTTGGATTTTGTGGTGGTAGAAATACCCCATCAATTTCAAACTTTGGTTCTTTAACAGCTACCGAATCAAATATATATTCATCTGCATTACTTGGTGGGTTCGCCAATAACGAAAATAACAAACTAGGGGATTGTTGAAATAATTTATAAAATATCGAATCTCGACGCATAAAGTATTCTCAGCACTGCCATATCATAACGTTTTGTTCTGATTTTACATAGACGTGTTATCTAAATAACCTATAAATTACCATTTTGGGATAAAAATTTGCCGTTTTTGGATAGAAATTATATATCAAAAAATAGTAATATTTATATATTTTGGTTAATTACATTTGTAATGACTAATTAGAAAAATTAAATTCCTGAAGTTTCACTCAGACAATGACACCTAAATTTCATCAGGTATCAAATCAACTCTCTCCCTTACGGCGATTACTGCGATATGGACAAAAATATCGCGGACAAATTCATCAAGCTTCTATCTATTCTGTAATTAATACGATTTTAGATTTAGCACCACCTTGGTTAGTGGGTATTGCGGTCGATATATTAGTGCAACAACAAAATTCTGTTATTGCTAAATTTGGCATTAAAGAAGTAGTATGGCAATTTGCACTACTTTCATTAATTACTATTATTATTTGGGTTTTTGAATCACTTTCTCAGTACGCTTATGACCGACTTTGGCGCAATGTCGCGCAAAATATCCAGCATAGTTTACGTTTAGATGCTTACAACCATTTACAACAATTAGAATCAGCTTATTTTGAAGACAGCAGCACTGGTGGTTTGATGTCAATTCTCAGTGATGATATCAACCAACTTGAAGATTTTTTAAATGGGGGAGCAAATGAAGTTATTCAAGTTACGACTGCTTTGATAATTTTGATGGTTGGTGCATTTTTCATATTACCAGTTAACATTACTCTAGCAGCAATGTTACCAATGCCTTTTATTTTGTGGGGTTCATTTCTATATCAAAAACGTCTTGAACCCCGTTATGCTGATGTGAGAGAAAAAGTTAGTCTTCTCAATGCAAGGCTGGCTAATAATATTAGTGGAATTACCACAATTAAAAGTTTCACGGCAGAAAATTATGAAAATGCCAGATTAGCCGAGGAAAGTGAAGCTTATAGAAAAAGTAATACCAAGGCAATTAAACTTTCTGCGGCTTTTGTCCCCTTAATTAGAATGTTGGTTTTAGCAGGGTTTACGGCTTTATTATTCCTGGGAGGAATGGCTGCATATTCAGGGAAAATATCTATAGGTAATTATAGTGTTTTACTGGTGCTTGTACAAAGATTATTATGGCCATTAGTCTTTTTAGGGGAAACTTTTGATCACTATCAGCGAGCAATTGCTTCTACTAAGCGGGTGATGGATTTATTAGATACTCCTATCCAAATTACTACGGGAGATGTGCCTTTAGTGGTGGAACAGGTGCGGGGTGAGGTTGATTTTAAAAATGTGACTTTTGCCTATCGCAACAGCACTGCGATAATTAAAGATTTATCTTTAATTATTCCTGCTGGAAAAACTATTGCGGTTGTTGGTTCTACAGGTTCGGGTAAAAGCACTTTAGTGAAATTATTATTGCGTTTTTATGATGTTTCTACTGGTGCAATTACGATTGATGGAATTGATATTCAAAAATTGGATTTGTATGATTTGCGTCGTAGTATTGGTTTAGTTAGTCAGGATGTATTCTTATTTCATGGTACGGTAGCAGAAAATATTGCCTACGGTACGTTTCATGCGACAGAAGAAGCCATTATTGATGCGGCAAAAGTAGCCGAAGCCCATGATTTTATTATGCAGCTTCCCCAAGGTTATGAAACGATAGTTGGGGAACGAGGACAAAAGTTATCTGGGGGACAACGCCAACGTATTGCTATAGCTAGAGCAGTGTTGAAAAATCCGCCGATTTTGATTTTAGATGAGGCGACATCTGCGGTGGATAATGAGACGGAAGCAGCTATTCAACGCTCTTTAGAAAAGATTACAGTAAATCGGACAACTATTGCGATCGCTCACCGTCTTTCCACAATTCGCCATAGTCATTGCATATATGTGATGGAACATGGTCAAATTGTCGAGCAGGGTACACACGAAGAATTAATCGCACTGGATGGGATTTACACCAGCCTGTGGCTTGTACAGTCTGGGGTGCATTAAAAAAATGTTCATTTAATATTTGAATTTCCTTTCTAATTTTTATTAGCAATTAAGATGCGTTCGCGCTGGTAATAAAGCGAATTGCCTGGGTAATTCCATTGGCATTTGAATGCAGCCAAAGATTTGTGGAGAGTTCTGGAAACTCCTCACCAACTTTTTTGACAAAATAGTCCTGCACAATAGGATTAGAAGACAACTGAGTTGCAAGCTCGCTTTTAATTGCCAGAACATATTGAAGCACCCGTATCAAAAATAAAACAGAGAAATAAACAGGAGTTAGAAAATAGAATGTATAATAATTGACCTAAATAGAAAAAATTTGATCGAAGCAAATTTGCTAGTTAGTCTCAAATTTTACAATAGCAGCGATCGCACAGTAAAAAATTATGTTTGAAAACTGTCTATAAATCAATAAATTTGAATATTTAGATATAGTCATCACAAAACCAGCAAACGATAACTCAACAAAAAACGAAAAAATGATTTTGGACGGGGTTTGGGGTGTAACCCGAATTTCTCACGCATAGGTAGGCGGTGTGGGGAGTGTGGGGGGAAAGATTTCTTATCCTCCCACCCCTCCCACACACTGGGATTTCTCTCTTGTGAGAAATCCCAGTGTAAGGATTTTGAATAAGTACATCCCTACACCCTCGGCAAAACCCTTGATTTTTCGTTTTGATGCGTAATTCCGATAAAATTGATGTCAGTCCTGTTATTACTTGGCGGCTAAATTTTTCAGGTTCTCTTCTGTGACACGACAAATTCGCCAATCATCTAAGATGCTGGCTCCCATACTCCGGTAAAATGCTTTTGCTGGTTCATTCCAATCCAGGACACTCCATTCTAAGCGTCCGCAATTTCGCTCGACTGCAATTTGCGCTAGTTTGGTTAACAGTGCTTTACCAATACCCTGACGGCGATACTCTGGTAAAACAAACAAATCTTCGAGATAAATTCCTGGCTTGGTCAGAAAGGTAGAATAGTTGTGAAAAAACAAGGCAAAACCTACAGCCTGTCCTTGATATTCTGCCAAAATGGCTTCGATATATCTTTGTTCACCAAATAGATGCTCTTGTAGTGCTGCAACATTGCCTGTAACGGCATGAGATAATTTCTCATACTCCGCCAACTGTTTAATTAATTGAAATAGTACGTTGCTATCACTCGGTTCAGCAAACCGCAAAATTAAATCGGTCATTAGTCATTTGTCATTAGTCCATAGTCATTAGTCCATAGTTAAGCTAAAGAGTCAAGACTCATTTGACTAAAACTCAGCACTCAGCACTTTTAAACTAGACTCATTTGACTAAAACTCAGCACTCAGCACTCAGCACTTTTAAACTAACCAACCTTTCAAGCGTTTTGCAATGTGGGGACGGCGTAATTTTCGCATGGCTTTGCTTTGAATTTGGCGGACTCGTTCACGGGACAAATTAAACATATTTCCCACTTCTTCTAAGGTGCATGGTTCGCTGGTTGTCAGTCCATAACGCAAAGAAATTACGTCTTTTTCGCGTGGGGTGAGTACGTCACCTAAAACTTCCCAAATCTCCTGGCGCATCATGTTTTCGTTCATTTTGGCTTCAGGAGATAGGTTGTCTTCATCTTCTAATAAGTCCATCAATTCGGTGTCTTCTTCTTTACCGACGCGATGGTTGAGGGAAAGGGCTTGGCGGCGTAGTTGTTGTAGTTGGCGTAGTTGTTGGACAGTCATTTCCAAAGAAGCGGCCATTTCGGCTTCTGTGGGGTTATGACCAAGTTTTTGTTTGAGTTCGCGTTGGGCTTTTTTGAGTTTGTTAAGTTTTTCTACAATGTGAATTGGTAAGCGAATTGTCCTGGCATCATTAGCGATCGCTCGCGTAATGGCTTGGCGAATCCACCAGTAAGCATAAGTGGAAAATTTATATCCTTTATCGGGATCAAATTTTTCTGTGGCGCGATTTAATCCCATTGCCCCTTCTTGAATTAAATCTAGAAAAGGTACTCCGCGATTTAAATATCGTTTGGCAATTGATACCACTAGTCTGAGGTTCGAGCGAATCATTTTGCGTTTCGCTACTCGACCTTGATATAAGCGGCTTTCTAGCTGCTTTTCTGTCATATCGAACTGGGCGGCTACTTGGGCTTTGGTTGCTGGCTGTCCTAGTTCGGCTTGCAAGGCGGCTTGGATGTCTCGGACTTCTTCTAAAAATCGGACTCGCCGTGCTAATTCAACTTCTTCGTCTGGTTTCAGCAGAGGATAACGTGCCATTTCTTTAAAAAATGCACCTACGGCATCATCATGCTCAGTTTTGTTATATCCTGAAGGTCGCGCTGCTGCCATCTCATCCCCATCACGTTCCTCTGGTTCGAGATTTTCTGCAATTGGGGATTCTTCTTCTACCAATATTTCTAAACTTTCGAGTAGTTGTTCTTCTGTATCGGCAGCAGTTTCTAATATTTCCATTGTTCCCAATTCAGCAATATTCATAGTTTCCTTTAGGGATGGTTGCTTTGTTTGGTACATAATTCCTTGACAGCTACTCGTTTGCGGCTTGGTAGTTTCCCCTTAGAAACAAATGCACTTTCTTGATTACCAAGTACAAGTTTCTACTAATCACTTAGCAAAACTAAAAAATTCTTTTCTAGCTGTCCTGTATGATTACTGCTAGATCAAACCCTGTACAAATATTGGTGATTGCACCTCAAAATTATTGTCTCAGGTTCTAACAGATATACTTCTTATTTTTTGATTAATCCCTAAATCTGTCAAATACCCTCAACCATTCTCAACCTTAACAAATATAAAAGAAACCAAGTAATTATTCTCATTTCTTAAAAATTCCTATATTTTTATAAAGTTTTTCATCTTTTCTGGGGGGAACTAATCTCAAAGTAAAGGTTTTGATTTTGATTTTATTTGGATTTCATAAAATTTTCTAAAGGTCACAATTTCAGTAATTTAATTAGCTGAAATTAATTAGTTGTATAAAAGCATCTCACATACACCAATAATTGAATATCTACCAATGGACGGAAAAAGGCTATGCCACATTTAGTAAATCGGCAAATGATTTCATAAATAGTCAGAGGTTTATAGTCAGTCGGTTTTATTTTTGAAATTATCTGTGCAGTTAGTGAGTAGGGAGTAGGCAGTTTTTTCTCTAAATCAAATATGAGTCCTATTTTTGGTTTTTGTGGTAAGCAGTCTTCAAATATTTATTGCACGTATAGCTAAGTTTGATTTGTCTAGTAGGTTACATAACGGGAAACTTATCAAGTATCATGAGTGATAAACGTATTGCGAAATACACTTTACTTTTTACAGAGAAAAAGACTAAATTCTTGAGAGCTAAGAAAAGGGATCATAAATTCCTGTCAAGAAAAAACAACAAATATGTATATTAATGACTTAAATTTACAAAATTTAGTAGTTGCCGAGCCAGGGGAATCTTATCAAGCCCAAAAGGGGAATCGCTACGTTGAAGTTTTGGTAGACTGTCCAGGCGCTACCGGATTATTTACATACCGTTTACCACCGCAGTTAGAAGTAAAATCAGGGGATATATTAACTGTGCCATTTGGCGCACAACAGTTAGGCGCGATCGCCATTCGGTTGTTAAGCACACCTAATATTGATCTAGCGCCCGACAAAATTCGAGAAGTCGAAGATGTGGTGAGTGTGGGGTTTTTCCCCAGCTATTATTGGGAATTATTAAACCGCGTCGCAGCATATTACTACACGCCCTTAATTCAGGTGATTCGGGTGGCTTTACCGCCGGGATTATTAGGGCGGACTCAACGCCGGATTCGTTTAACTAATACCCAAAGCCAATCTCATCGAGCTTTTCTCAGTCCAGTCGCCCAGCAGATTTTACAACTGTTGCAAACTCAACCATCAGGGGATTACAGTTTTGCGTATATTCAACAAAAAGTCAAGTTCACCTATCGCGGCGTGCGGGAATTGTTGCGCTTGGGTTTGGTGGAGAGTTATTTAGAAGCCCCCAGACTAACTCGCCCCAAATTACAAAAAGCTGTCACATTAATAGATAGTAGCGATCGCGATTTAACTCAGCGTCAGCGAGAAATCATCGAAGTTTTGCGCCGCAACGGTGGGGAATTATGGCACAGCGAACTCTTGCAAATTTGTAATGCGAGTTCTTCCATCCTCAAAACCTTGGCGCAAAAAGGTTACATCGTGATTGAAGAACGGGAAATTTTACGTGCTGAACAAAGCCCGACATTAACGCCAGACCAGCCAAAGTTATTAAATACTGCCCAAGCTAATGCTTTAGCAACTATACAATCATTAACTAAATTTGCTCAAGTCTTGTTGCATGGCGTAACAGGTTCCGGCAAGACAGAAGTATATTTACAAGCGATCGCACCATTATTAAATCAAGGTAAATCAGCCTTAGTTTTAGTCCCGGAAATTGGACTCACACCCCAACTCACCGATAGATTCCGCGCCCGGTTTGGTAACAAAGTCGCCGTTTACCACAGCGCCCTTTCCGAAGGCGAACGTTACGATACTTGGCGACAAATGCTGACAGGGGAACCGCAAGTAGTCATCGGGACGCGCAGTGCTATTTTCGCCCCCTTACCCAACCTCGGTTTAATCATCTTAGACGAAGAACACGACAGCAGCTTTAAGCAAGATTCACCGATCCCCACCTACCACGCCCGTACCGTCGCCCAATGGCGGGCTGAGTTAGAAAACTGTCCCTTGGTTTTAGGTTCGGCTACACCGTCGTTGGAGAGTTGGGTGAGTATGGGAAGGCAGGAGGGGGACAAGGGGACAAGGGGACAAGGGGGACAAGGGGGACAAGGGGGACAAGGAAGAAACGATGTTTCAACTACCTTGTCTACCCCCTCTCCCTTGTCTACCCCCACTCCCCACTCCCCACTCCCCACTCCCCACTCCCCACTCCCCACTCACTACCTATCATTACCAGAACGCATCAACTCGCGCCCCTTACCACCAGTTGAGGTGGTAGATATGCGGGTGGAATTACAGCAGGGAAATCGGTCAATATTTAGTCGCAGCTTGCAAGAGGCTTTGGCACAATTACAGGAAAGAAGACAGCAGGGGATTTTATTTATTCATCGCCGGGGACATAGTACTTTTGTGTCTTGTCGCAGTTGTGGCTATGTGATGGAATGTCCGCACTGTGATGTGTCCTTAGCGTATCACCATGCAGAAGAAGGTGCGCCCCAATTATTGCGGTGTCATTACTGTAATTATGTGCGATCGCATCCCAAATTCTGTCCCGATTGTAGTTCGCCTTACTTAAAATTCTTTGGGAGTGGAACCCAACGTGTCACCCAAGAATTAGCTAAACAGTTTCCCCAATTGCGGTGCATCCGGTTTGATAGCGATACCACCCGCAACAAAGGCGCACACCGCACCTTGCTAACTCAGTTTGCCAACGGTGAAGCCGATTTATTAGTCGGGACGCAAATGTTAACCAAAGGTTTGGACTTACCCCAAGTTACTCTAGTGGGAGTTGTGGCTGCGGATGGACTACTGCATTTATCAGACTACCGCGCCAGTGAACGGGCTTTTCAAACTCTTACCCAGGTGGCGGGACGTGCGGGAAGAGGTGATGATGCAGGGAGAGTCATTGTGCAGACTTACACCCCAGAAGATCCCGTAATTGCCGCAGTTTGCACCCACGATTATCAATCTTTTTGTCAAACTGAGTTAGAAAAACGGCGTGACCTTGATTATCCCCCTTATGGCAGGTTAATTTTATTGCGTCTCAGTAGCCTTGACCCCATTCAAGTGCAGAATACTGCCCAAATTATCGCTGCCAACTTGGGGAACAATGAAGGCTTTGAAATTCTCGGCCCTGCACCAGCCGGGGTAATGCGAGTAGCGAACCGTTATCGCTGGCAAATCTTATTAAAATTTAACCCTGATGAATTACCCCAGTTACCCAATTGGGACGAAATTAGAGAGTTATGTGGTGATGGCGTTAGCTTGACTATAGATGTTGATCCGATGAATATATTATGAGGTTGGGTAGTTATGAGTTGAATTATGGTGAAAAGAGTAGCGATCGTTGGTGCTGGCCCTAGCGGAGTCCTACTGGCTCACTATTTACTACGTCGTCAAGAAAAATATCAAATCGATATTTTTGATTTTCGCAGTGATCCCCGCACTGTCGCCTTTTCTAAGTCGCGCACCTTTTCGATTGTTCTCAGTCAACGCGGGATCAATGCTTTACAGCAAATTGAGGGACTGAAGGAAGCTGTAAAAGCCATCAGCTTAGAAACTAATGGAGCCGCACTGCACCAAAAAAATGGTAAAACACGGGTATTCAGTAGAAGCTACTCACAGTTAACCCTGGACAGAACGAGCTTGGTAATTCAATTATTAGAACAGTTGACCATCAAAGGCAGCAATCAAGTTAATCTTCACTTCAATCATGAATGTACACAAGTAGATTTTACTACAAAGCAAATAAAGTTTAAACAACTGGATACTGACACAGAAATTACCGTTGATTATGACTTATTAATTGGTGCAGATGGGTCGCGTTCAGTAGTTAGGGAAGGCTTTCTACAAACAGAGAACTTTCAGTGTAAACAAAATTATGTTGCAAATGACTACAAATCTTTTTTATTACCACCATTAGACCCTAAATTAAATCTCAACTGGCAACAAAATAAAGTCAACTCTTGGCGGTTAGATAACAGTATAAATATTTTATTAGTCTATCAAATGGACAGCAGTTGGAATGGTGTAATTGTGTTTCCGCACAAAGATAAAACCATTCCTGAACTGACTACCAAACAAGAAGTATTCAACTATTTACACCAAAATTTCCCAGAAATTGCCCAAGTATTACCAGAATCAGAAGCGGAAGATTTTGCTAATAGACCTGTATCTAGAGTGCTGACAGTGCGCTGTAACCGCTATCATTACGGTGATAGTGTTTTGTTGATTGGCGATGCGGCGCATGGAGTTTCCCCATCTCTCGGACAAGGTTGTAACGCCGCCTTGGAAGATGTAGCTATTTTTAACCAAATTTTAGATGAATGTGGTGATAATTTAGCCGTAGCTGTGGAAAAGTTTAGTCTTCAACGTCAAGCTGATGGAATTGCTTTAGTAGAATTAAGTGATTACGCTTTTCCTATCTCGAAAAAGTTATTTGTTGAGTTGTTATTCAGGAATCGTCTGAGTAAATATTTCTTTCCTATTTTACCCAAGTTCTTCCTACCTTCGTTATTTGAACTGATGGCGGAAGGCAAACTTTCCTACTCAGAAATTCTCAACTTATATCAAGATTGGATAGCGAAAGTTAAAAAATCAAATCAACAAATTTTGGCAAAAATGTAAGTTGAAATATAAGTAGGATGTGTTAGCGACAGCGTAACGCATCTACCGCAAAACCTGTGGTGCGTTACGGCTTACGCCTAACACACCCTACTGGCTGAACCGTATCTCTCCCCCTTGTCTCCCTTGTTTTTGTTACTCACATAAATGACTACAAAAAGTTAAAAAATTTGCTGCTACCAGAAAAAGCAAACTACCCTGGGTGATAGGGCTATCTGGAGGTGTTGTGATGACTACTCATCTACCGACTAATGCGCTTGCAGACACAACTGTAAACCCAGCCCATGAGATTATAGATCAACACACTACTGATTGTTGTATTGTGGGTGGCGGCCCGGCTGGAGTGGTTTTAGCTTTTTTGTTGGCGCGTCAAGGTATATCTGTAATGTTGCTAGAGGCGCATAAAGATTTTGACCGCGACTTTCGGGGAGATACAATTCATCCTTCAGTAATGCAAATTATGGAGGAATTGAATTTAAGCGATCGCCTATTACAATTACCTCATACTAAAATGCGCCAAATTCAAGTGAAAACTCCGCAAAATACTTTTACTCTGGCAGATTTTAGTCACCTGAACACAAATTATCCCTACATTACAATGTTGCCCCAGGTAAAATTTTTGGAGTTCATCACCCAAGAAGCGCAACAATATCCAAATTTTCAGTTAGTGATGGGTGCGAATGTTCAAGAACTCATGACAGAAAATGGGGTAGTGACAGGAGTACGTTATCGGGGTGGTGGTGGTTGGCACGAAGTCCGCGCTATGCTGACAGTTGGCGCAGATGGTCGTCACTCCAAGTTAAGACAAATGGGAGAGTTTGCATCTATTGAAACTTCTCCACCGATGGATATTCTCTGGTTTCGCTTACCCCGCCATCCTCAAGAATTTGATGGGGGAATGGGACGTTTTGCACCTGGACATATTGTAGCGATGCTTGACCGTGGTACAGAGTGGCAAATTGCTTATGTAATTCCTAAAGGCGGCTATCAAAAACTGCGGACGGCTGGTTTGGAGGAGTTAAAGAAATCGATTGTGGAAGTTGTGCCAGAATTAAGCGATCGCTTGTATACTCTTCAAGATTGGTCACAAGTCGCTTTTTTATCGGTAGAATCAAGCCGCGTTAAACAGTGGTATCTTCCAGGGTTGTTACTCATTGGTGATGCTGCTCATATTATGTCTCCCGTTGGTGGTGTGGGGATTAACTACGCCATTCAAGATGCAGTCGTAGCCGCTAATGTTCTCAGTCAACCTCTGCAAAATCACCAAGTCAAGCTGAGTGACTTAGCCAAAGTTCAGCGTCAGCGAGAGTTACCGACACGCATTATTCAAGCATTTCAGACATTTATTCAAAAGCGAGTATTTGCACCTGTATTGTCTGCTAATCAGACTTTTCAACCGCCAGCATTGTTACGCTTACCAATTTTGCGCGATTTACCCGCTAGATTAATTGCTTTGGGTGTGTTTCCGGTTCATGTGAAGTAGTTAATTTTTGAGCGTTGCTTATTTGCGGGATGAATTAAGGTTTTTAGCAGAAAGTAAATATTGATTCTTTGCGCCTTTGCGCGAAACAAGAAACATCCTTGTGGGCAACAGTGAGCAAGTAATACAAGGTTTCAATCCCTGATAGGGATTAAGTGAGATTTTAACGACATTTCTTTATATTCGGCTAGAATTTCTTGGTTTCAATCCCTGATAGGGATTAAGTGAGATTTTAACTGCGGAAGCCGGAAAAGCTTGCTGTATTTAGTTTTCAAGGTGCAGTTTCGCGGATGGGATAATTCTAACATGATGAAATGTCAGTTGATTTACATGAAAATGCTGAAACCCAGGCTGTATAAGGTGCGCGGATAATTTTAATTAAATTTTTCTGCAAAAGCTTACCCTCCAAGGAATCCAGCCGTTATTCATCAAAGATGATTTTGTACACCTACCTATCCGCGTGTTTGGGGTAAGTTTGTCTATCTGGGAATTTCAGGAATTTAGCCGTTAAATTTGGTAGTCAATGTTGCAAATTTTAGCAATAACTAGCCATTTTACCAGTTAGAGCTAATAGTATGACTATGTTTTAGCGGTATAAATATGCCTCAAAAATTTTACGTAAATCCTTTAACTGGCAATAGTACCAACCCTGGTAGCCAGCAAGCGCCATTTAAAACCATTACCCAAGCTCTCAAGGTTGCCACACCTGATACCATTATTCAACTCACAGATGGAAATTACAGCGTTACTAGTGGAGAAGTGTTTCCCTTAACCATTCCATTTGGTGTGAAAGTCATTGGTAACGAAGCCAACAAAGGCAGCAATATTTTAATTGAAGGTAGTGGTAACTATCTGAGTCGGACTTTTGCGGGTCAAAACGTCACCTTTGTGATGTTAGATGGTTCGGAACTGCGGGGAGTGACTGTGACCAACCCAGCATCTCGCGGTAGTGGTGTTTGGTCAGAATCAACAACCCCGACCATTGCCAATTGCACCTTCAAAAATAATAAGCGAGAGGGAGTATTTGCCACTGGTGATGCCAAACCAGTAGTTCAGGGTAATGTATTTACAGAGAATGCAGCCAATGGAATTGCGATCGCTAAAAATGCCAAAGGTCAAATTCAAGACAACACCTGCATTAAAACAGGTTTTGGTATAGCGATTAGTGATACAGCCTCACCCACACTTTTAAATAACAAATTTACCGAAAACCGTTCTGGCATCGTCGTTTCTGGTAGCGCCCGCCCCGTATTACGTAACAATGTGAGTGAAAATAATACCGACGATGGTCTAACTGTAATTTCCACCGCCCTACCAGACTTAGGCAGTACCTCCAGTTCTGGCGGTAATACGTTCCGCAATAACGGCAAATTCGACTTACAAAATGCTAGTTCCAATCGACTAATTTCCGTTGGTAATCAAATTGATCCCAGCAAAGTTAGCGGTAATATCGAGTTTGCTAGTACTCCAATTCCCACACCAACACCAGTACCGACCCCTACGCCTACTCCTACTCCCATACCAACACCCACACCGATTCCCGTACCAACCCCCACACCTACTCCGACTCCCGTACCAACGCCCACACCGATTCCCGTACCGACTCCTACGCCCACACCTACCCCTGTACCAACACCCATACCAACACCAGTACCAACCCCCACACCAATACCAAAACCCACACCAGTACCCGTACCAATACCAATACCCACACCCACCCCAGACCCAGAACCAGAAATAGACCCAGAACCAACACCAACCCCTGTACCAACACCAACACCAACACCAACACCAAAACCCACACCAACGCCTACACCTGCACCCATCGACTTAACCGATATTGCTAATCATTGGGCAGCAGCCTTTATTAGAGAATTAGTCAGACAAGGCATAGTTAACGGTTTCCCAGACCGCACCTTTAGACCAAATGCAACCATGACTAGGGCGCAATATGCAGCATTAATTGTCAAAGCTTTTGCACCATCCTCAAAACGGGCAGCAACACAATTTAAAGATGTAGCAGCTAACTTCTGGGCAGCTAAAGTCATTCAGCAAGCCTATCAAGGTCAATTTCTCTCTGGTTTCCCAGATAATACATTCCGCCCTAACCAAAATATCCAGCGTGTGCAAGTTCTGGTTTCTCTCGTGAATGGACTAGGGCTAGGCACAGCTAGTAATGTTGCCAACGCTATCAAAATTTTCGATGACCAAGCCAAAATTCCTGACTATGCCAAAGATGAGATAGCCAAAGCCATAGATAAAAGAATTATCGTCAATCATCCCAACTTGAAGCAACTCAACCCCACCCGCGATGCCACAAGGGCGGAGGTAGCGGTGATGGTTTATCAAGCATTGGTTGATGCTGGCCGTGTAGCGGCGATTGATTCGCAATATATTGTGAATGGTTAATTAAAAAACACAGGGGTGTAGAGGTGTAAGGTAAGCAAAGTATTGAGTTCTAAAAAACTCTAATCCCTATTACAACGTGGCGGAAGTAAAGATACCATTTCAAGTTATTGAAAAGCTTGTGATATCAGCTTTTTAACTTTTGACTTTTAACTTTTGACTTCCGCGTAGCGGTACTAGCCTCTCATCCCTGTTCCATTCAAACAATCTATGATGTTTTATGTCTGAACAAAAACCTTTAAATCCTTGGGATTATAAACCTTGGTGGTGTCAACCTTGGTCTATAGTTTTGGCATCTGTAATCTTGATTAGTGGTAGTTGGTTCCTATTTAAAATTATTTGGTTAACAATTCTTGTGTCAATTCCTGTACTTATTTGGATGGGCTTTTTTGTATTTATTTGGCCACAGTTAATGATTCGCAGTGGAATTTTAGAATCATATCAAAAAGAAAATTCTTGAAGAAAAAATCAGAAGTCAAAATCCCACTGAATTACTATATATGACTCATATTTGATTTTTAAAAAAATGTCAGGAAACTTTGCGGTAGCTGCGTTACGCTGTCGCTACAAGCTCAGGCGATCGCACTAATTTTCTGGTGGAAACTTTCATTGGTCGTTTGTTCTTGATTCTTTGCAAATACAAATGACCAATGACAAATTCCGTATTAGTCGCCGTTAACAGCACTACCATTTTGAGAATTAGCTGATTCTGGTTTTTGGTACTTCCCTGGATACTTATGTTGGAAATATGCTTCCAATACCTGTAAAACCATTGGGCCGCAGACTGTACCACCGTGATCCCCAGAATTTTCCCCAAAGGCGACAACGGTAATTTCTGGGCGATCGCTTGGGGCATAAGCACCAAACCATGTATGATTAGGCCGACCAACACCAGCCTCTGCTGTACCACTCTTACCAGAAGCAGGGGCGATCGTTGGTAGATTTAAACGTTTCCCTGTACCTTCAGTAATTACCTTCCGCAGTCCATCGCGGAGAACATTAATAGTTGACTGCTTCATATTTAAAGACTCGCGCCAACTTTTTGCTTCCTCGTTATCTTTCAATAAATGGGGTTTGACACGATATCCCCCATTAGCGGGGACAGAAAACATAATTGCTGATTGCAGTGGTGTGACTTGCAAAGCACCTTGACCAATAGACATATTAATTGTGTCGCCCACAGTCCAAGGTATCTTCCAAGCTTTTTGTTTCCAATTTTCATCGGGAACCAAACCCCTAGTTTCTTCGCTGGGGAACTCAATTCCAGTTTTTTGACCGAAACCATACTTCTGCGCCCATGCAATTAAAGTCGGGCCACCAACACCTTTACCAATTTGATAAAAGAATGTATCACTACTCATAGCCATTGCCCTGGGAAATCCCAAAGGCCCAAATCCTGCATGATTCCATTCACCAAAAGTTACACCACCAACAGTCAAAGAACCATAGGTTTGCAACACTGTTCCAGGAGAAAATTTCCCCGATTCTAGCCCCGCCGTGGTGGTGACAATTTTGAAAGTACTTGCAGGCGGAAAAGCACTTAAAGCCCGATTAACTAGAGGATGGTCTTTTCCTTGCACACTTTCCCAATCTTTCTCGGAGAGTTTTTGCTTAGAAAAAATATTCGGGTCGAAATCAGGATGAGACACCATCGCTAAAACTGCACCATTTCGGGGATCAAGGGCGACAATTGCACCTTGATACTTACCTAAAGCTTTGTCGGCGGCTTTTTGCAGTTCCCAATCTATAGTTAAATGTAAATCCTTGCCAGCTTTAGCTTGTTTTTCCCCTAAAATGCGGATTGGGCGACCTGCGCCATCCACTTCCACTTGCTGACCACCCCATTCACCGCGTAATGTCGTTTCATAAGCTTTTTCTATACCCATCTGACCAATCACATCACCCAGACGGTAGCCTTCTTTTTGCTTATCTTTTAACTGTTCGGGGGTCAGTTCCCTTGTATAACCCAGTACATGGGCTAATTCTTGCCCATGTGGATAGTAGCGTACTGCATCTGTGTTAATTTCCACATCTTTCAGTTCGCTTTCATACTCTTTTAACGCCGTAATTTGGGCTTCGCTGACATCACGCGCAATCCGAATCAAGGAAGCTGAGTTAGCGCCAGCCGCATCCAGTTTCTTTTCCATTTCTTCTTGGGAAATACCCAGAATTTTGGATAACCGTGGCGCAACCACTGACCAAGATGGTTTAGTGTGTGCTAGAGGCCACAAATATACAGAATGGGGATATCTGGTGGTGGCTAACAACTTCCCATTCCGGTCAAAAATATTACCTCGTTCTGGTTGTTTGAGAATTGTCCGAACACGGTTAGATTCAGCACGTTTTCGCAGTTGAGATCCTTCAACGATTTGTAAATATGCTAATCGTGCTTCAATTCCAACCAGCGTCAATAAAGTGAACCCAATTAAAAATATTGATTGAATACCACGTCCAACAGTCCGTGTATCTTTTTTGCTGTTCGATAAGGGTGATGAAAATAACGCCATAAGACAAATATTTTAGATTTTAGATTTGAGGGTGAATAATTTTCCCACGCCCAACACTTGCTCTAGAATGCCCAAAATCCAATCTTGCTATTAAGCTTGTAACAATCACCAAAGTATATTCCCGATCTGGGGTTTTTGGCGGATACAATAAACCAAAGTGTTTTTTAAGTCTGCTTAATAGGCTACATTCACGGAAACAATCAGGTTAAATCACAGCATTCTACTGAGGATTATGGCTCAATCTGTTGTGCAGAATCAGAGGGGTATTACGTCGTTTCAGCCTTTGGATGTGGAACTGCGTAACGTGTTTAAGTTCTTCAAGCAAGAACCAGCCGTACATGGAATCGATTTGGATGTCCGCCAAGGGGAGTTTTTTAGTATTTTAGGCCCCTCTGGTTGTGGCAAGACAACAACATTACGTTTAATTGCTGGATTTGAAACTGCGGATGCGGGTAAGGTGTTGATTCAAGGTCAACCGATGACGAATGTGCCGCCTTATCGCCGTCCAGTCAATACTGTATTTCAAAGTTACGCGCTGTTCAATCACCTGAATGTTTGGGATAACATCGCCTTTGGACTGCAATTAAAAAAACTTCGTAAATCAGAAATTGAAAGTCGAGTGACAGAAGCTTTAAAACTCGTCAAAATGGAAAGTTTGCGATCGCGCTTTCCCAATCAACTGTCTGGTGGTCAACAGCAAAGGGTAGCATTAGCTAGGGCGTTAGTAAATCAACCGGCTGTGGTGCTGTTAGATGAACCTTTAGCCGCGTTGGATTTAAAGCTGCGGAAAGAGATGCAGGTTGAGTTGTCTAACTTACATCAAAAGTTAGGCTTAACCTTTATTTTAGTGACTCACGACCAAGAAGAAGCTTTGTCTTTGAGCGATCGCATTGCGGTGATGAATCAAGGCAAAATTGAGCAAATTGGGACACCCAGCGAAATTTACGAACATCCCCAAACCGCTTTTGTCGCTGATTTTATTGGTGATACTAATTTATTTAGTGGGGAAATTGCTGCTGTCGAAGCTGAATGTATCCAAGTTCTCACCAAAACGGGTTTAAAAATTATCGTCACCCGCTATGAAGATACACCCATCGAATTATCTCAATCTGTAGTGGTGAGTGTACGTCCCGAAAAAATTCAACTATCAATCTATCCACCCAATTTACCAACTAACTGCTTTGAAGGCAGACTAGTCAATGTTATGTATTTAGGCACTCATGTTACTTATGTTGTTGAATTAACCAATGGCATAAATATCAATGTTCTCCAACCTAATACCTTTGGTAATTTGCCAGACAGAGATACACCAATTTATGTTTTATGGGCTGAAAGTGATTGTTTGGCTATTAGTCAATAGTTATTGGTCAATTGTCATTTGTCATTTGTTGAATGACAATTTAGTAAATATAATTGACTAAATCTAGCAAAGCCAAATATATATATTGAGCTAATGTCAACTAAACGCTTTCAAGATTTACGAGTTTATCAATTATCAGAAAAATTAGCCGATGAAATTTGGCAAATTGTTCATAATTGGAAACCTTTAGCTCAAGATACTGTGGGTAAACAAATTGTACGTTCAGTAGATAGTATTGGTGCAAATAAATATAGCGGAGGGAGTTGGTAGAGTTAGTTATCAAGAGAATAAACGTTTTGTTAGGATAGCAAGAGGTTCATTGAATGAAACGCAACATTGGCTAAGAGTGCTTATAAACGCAACTTTTTAACTCTTGAACAAACTCAGAGTATCAAAAATATTATTAATGAACTAGCGCCAAAGTTAAACTCATACTTAAAATCAATAGGCAATATTTCCAACCCAAATGACCAATGACAAATAACAAATGACAAATAACAAATGACAAATAGAAGAAAATTCTTACAAAAATTAGCAGCACTTTCCAGCTTATCTTTAACTGGTTGTGGTTGGAGATTAGCTAATGTGCGGGCGGCAACACAATCAAGTAAAAGTGATAAATTGTACCTTTATACTTGGACACAATATGCTGATAAAAAGTTAATCCAAACTTTCAGCACTCAAACTGGGTTACAAGTACTTGTAGATACTTATGATTCTAATGAAGTGATGTTAGCTAAAGTCTTAGCCGGAGGTGGTGGTGCTTACAGTGTAATTTATCCATCTGACTATATGGTACAGAAGATGGTCGAGAAAAATTTGTTAATCGAATTAAATCACTCTCGCCTCAATGGTTTAGAGAATTTCTTTCCCCAATTTAAAAACCCTAGCTACGACCCCAATAACCGCTACAGTTTACCATTTAACTGGGGAACGACGGGTTTAATTTATAATTCTGAAGTTTTGCCAAAAGCCCCAGCCGACTGGGAATATCTTTGGCAAAATCAAGAGACACTCAATAAGCGAATGACCTTACTCAATGATGTGCGTGAGGTAATGGGTGCAGTATTAAGAATGTTGGGTTATTCTTATAACTCAAAAGAGGAGGAAGAACTACAACAAGCATATAACAAATTAAAGCAATTAAAACCAGCGATCGCTGCTTTCGATACTGATGCTTGGCAAAATCAAATGCTGGCGGGAGATTTAGTCTTAGCAATGTGTTATTCAGCCGATGCAATTCGTGTCATCCAAGAAAACCCTAAATTTAAATATGTCATTCCGCGCAGTGGTTCTTCTTTATGGACTGATACAATTGTCGTGCCGAAAAGCTCACCTAATACTGATGGAGCTTATGCTTGGATTAACTTTATTTTACAACCAGAAGTTGCAGCCAGTGTTAGCCAACATTTAAATATTGCTACCCCAAATAGTGCAGGGTTTGAACAATTACCCCAAAAAATCAAAACTAATAAAAATTTATTCCCCGAAACCGCAATTTTAGAAAAGTGCGAACGGATTACTCCTCTGGGAGATTTTGAGGAAGTTTATGAGCGTTTCTGGACGCAATTAACTAGTGCCTAAATAGGAAGATTATCCAATCCAAAATGGTATCAGCTTGTGTTTATCAAAAATTCTCCGCAAATCAATGAATCAGGCGATATTATCGACTTAAAAAAACTACATCGCCCTACATTTAACTTTTTACAACCGTTAATCTTACTAGCTCCGGCAGCTATTTGGTTATTATTATTACTAGTACTGCCAGCAATTATCATTTTTCAACTCAGTTTAGTTCCCAATATTCGCCCAGGAGATTTAGTCAATCCTAGCGGATTAGATAATTATCTGCGGATATTTGACCCGTTGTATTTGCAAGTTATTTTGCGATCGCTGTGGTTAGCATTAGGCACAACTATAATTTGTTTAATCTGCGGCTTTCCTGTGGCTTATTGGATAGCACAAATCGCCCCAAAACAATGGCGCAATTTACTATTATTAGCTTTTATCTTACCTTTGTGGACTTCTTCTTTACTGCGTTCTTATGCTTGGATTACAATTTTGCGTCCCACTGGGTTATTTAATAGTATTTTGAGTAATTTAGGTTTACCAACTTTAGAATTACTTAACCGCCCTCCGGCTGTATTTATCGGTATGAGTTACAGCTTGTTACCTTATATGGTGTTAATTTTATATGCTTCTTTAGAAAAATTAGACAAGCGTTTACTAGAAGCTGCTGCTGATTTAGGTGCGAACCCAACACAGACTTTTTGGAAAGTCACAGTACCGCAAGTTTCCCCAGGAATTACGGCTGGTTCAATTTTAGTTTTTATTACCGGATTAGGAGATTTTGTTGATCCTGAACTCTTGGGTGGTGCTTCCAGTATGACTGCGGCGCGGCTAGTTTATAATCAGTTCCTTGGTGTAACCCAAAATTGGGGTTTTGGTTCAGCATTGAGTATGGCATTAATTTTAGCAGTGAGTGTAGCGATCGCCTTTCTGATTAAATATGGTGAACCAACGCCCAGCCGCTAAACTAAATTTAGAGTCATCAACATAAATTTACAGAGCTATGAATATTGCTTCAACTCAAGCTCTCACCTTAGCAGAATTTCTCAAGCTACCAGAAACTAAGCCCAGCTTAGAATACATTAATGGCTAAATCAGTCCAAAATCAATGCCAAAAGGGAGATATAGCCGTTTACAAGGTAAATTATGCAGTGCAGTGAATGACATTACTGAACAGCAAAAAATTGCTTACGCATTTCCTGAATTACGGTGTAGCTTTGGCGATCGCTCAATCGTACCAGATGTGGCAGTATTTATATGGAGCAGAATACTGTTAACCGTTGATGGCGAAGTTCCAGATAACTTTGAACTAGCGCCCGACTGGACAATTGAGATTCTATCCCCAGAACAAAAACCAAACAAAGTAATTGGTAATATTCTGTATTGTTTAAAGTTTGGTAGTCGTTTGGGGTGGTTCATCGACCCCGATGATTTAAGTATTTTAGTATTTTTACCAGAACAGCAACCAGAGTTATTTCAGGGAGATGATATTTTGCCCATGTTACCTGAAATTGAGTTGCTACTAACTGTTAATCAAGTTTTTAGTTGGTTAAAAATGGGCAATTAGATTTTACAGGGAACAGTGCAGGGGTTGGCGGAGGATTTACACGGTTAACTCCATCACTAAATTATTCGTTCCACTTTTTGCTTGAATTAAAGATGAAATAGTAGATAAAAATTCCTGCTCTAGATAAGGCTTAGTTAGGTAAGCTCTTGCGCCTAGTTCTTTTGCCAGTTGACGATGTTTATCTGCACTGCGAGAAGATAAAATAACTACAGGAATTTTAGCAATGTTGGGAATTTGCTGCACGTTAGTTAATAACTCAAATCCATTCATTCGCGGCATTTCTAAATCAGAAATAATCACTTGAATATCGGGATACTTTTGTAACTGTTCGAGAGCTTCTACACCATTTTGGGCTTGAATCACTTGATAGCCATCTCTTTGTAAAGTTAATGAAAGAGTTTGGCGCAAACTAATAGCATCATCGACAATCAACACTACCTTGGGCGCAGAAAAATTAGCTTCTAGCTGCGGCGATAATGGTTTGGCTGGAGTCGAGATAGATAAATCTTCGCTTGTGACTAAAGCAGATTCACCAGTAGGAATGATTGGAAGGGGTATAAGTTCTGGTGTTACTTGTATATGAGTAGAGTCTAATAAAAGAGCGCCATCAATCACTAAAATGAGATTACCATTGCCAGAAGTACTACAACCATAAACGTATTTTGGTGGTGCGATCGCATTTCCTAATGGTCTAATTACTAATTCTTGTTCGCCAATTATTTGGTCAACTTCTAAAGCAAAAATACCTTGATGACACTTGAGAATTAATATAGGATTATTCATCAATTTTGTGTCAAGAGTAGTTACTGGATGATTGAGACTATTACTCTTGGCGACAGAGCAAGTATAAGACATTAGCTCTGAAAGTTGATGTAGGCCAATTAAAGTTTCATTCTGCTCTGTATGCCAATATAAAACTTTTTTCCCTTCAAATTCCTTAATTTGTTGCGGAGTCGGAATGATAATTTTTTCCACGCTGTCTAACAATAGCGCATAAATTACGCCTCCCGCTTGCACCAGCATCAATTTATCAGTAGTCATAGAAAAAGGTATTTTAAGTGTGAATTTTGTTCCTTGTTGGGGTAAAGTTTGCACCGCAATTGAACCATGAAGAGCTTCGATTTGAGAACGTACAATATCCAAACCTATACCACGTCCTGAAATATTACTGACTTCTGCTGCTGTCGATAATCCCGGTGCAAACATCAAATCTAATAAGTCTGATTCATTGTTACCAGAAATATCTAGTTTCATCTCAATGGCTTTTTGATGAATTTTTGCTAGATTCAGCCCTTCTCCATCATCTTGAACTTCAATAATCGTTTGGCTACTTTGATGATATGCCCGAATTGTAATTAAACCTTGTTCTGGCTTACCGCGTTCTTGACGTATTTGTGGAGATTCAATGCCGTGATCAAAAGCATTACGTACTAAATGTAATAGTGGATCATACAATTTTTCCGCGATCGCTTTATCTACTAGTACATCTGTGCCTATCAGTTGCAACTCGACATTTTTCTGATAAATACTGCCTAATTTTTTCACCATTGGGGGGAAACGATGCAAAATATCACCTAAAGGTAACATTCTTGCTTCTACCAAGTTATCAATAATCGTGAAAACTAAATTTTGTTTTTTCTCAGTTGCTTGCGTTGCTTGTTTAATAGTTAAATCTAGCGATTCTGTAGTTTCTTGTAATTGCAGAGTTTCTTCGATGGCTGCGTGGAGTGCTAAATTAAATTCTGTGTATACATCCATTTCCAGCGAGTCAAATTTCACTGCGGCAAAATTCTGCGATAACTGAGGTGTAACAGTAGGTAAATTTAGTGGTATATCTCTTAACTGGTGTAAGATAATTTGATGTCTATTAATCTGCTCTAATAACTTATCAATCAATTCTTGAATCTGTTCATCATAAAGATGGCGTTTCTTGTGATAAATTAGCAGTTCTCCAGCTAGATAATTAAGGTTTCTCAATTTTTCAACATCAACACGGACAAATTTCTGACTTTTGACAACTTGTGAGTTTTTATCTTCTAACTGCTCACGAATATTACTCACTACTTCGGTAATAGCATCTACACTGGCTGGCTCTGGAACAGCATCATCTAGAATTACGGCTGGCTCAGTTGCAGTTTCTTCTCCCCAAATTGATTCTAAGAGATACTCAGTTTCAGCCTCTAAAGAGTTTACTGTTTCACTTGCAACTGCAATATTTTGGAACTGGAGATGCTCTAACCAGTTTTTTTCTTGACTGTTGACAGGGGGATAATTTTTATATTCTTTAGCTAATATGATAATTTGTTTTTGTAAATATCGAGTTAATAAAACATAATCATCACCTTTATCATTACCATACTCAAACTGAGCAATTGCCAGCAGCACAATTAAAATCATGCCATGCCGATACAGGCAAAGACTATAACTATCTTCTGAGTTCTGCACGAAAGCTAAAAATTCTTTTAACCAAGTTTCAATATAATTTATTTGCGGCTCTATATCTAATTTAGGAATTAATAGGGATAAATTTAATTCGGCTGGCGGGATTTGTTGCTGCTGCTCAAACCAACTCAAAATACACTGCACTAACTTGAGGTAAAACTTAGCCGTTGTTGGCTGAATTTGTTCATGCTTATAATTGCCTGATGTTGTTAAAAATTGGTAAAATTCTGCCGCAGCTTGTTGTAAATTTTCAGTCGTTGAATTATCTGGAAATCCTGGAGATAACTGTTCTGGCTCGATGACTGGTGTCAGGTTTTGCCAAGCTGGAGAAAGCAGATTAGTGCAAGTGCGATCTCCTGCGAATACTGCTGTTTGAATTGTTTGTAAATCGTGTCGCATCAGTTCAGCAATTTCCATCACTTGCGAAGGATATGCTTGCAGCGCCGCCATAATTTTTTGGGCGAGTTCTTCTAATCCCAGTAAATCTAAAGATTCAGCCAAGCCCAGAAATATTTCGGCTTGAGAGTTGACAAAATCTCTAAATTCCGCTTCTTCTGGAGGATGATTAATAGTTTCAGTAATATTTTCAATACGTTGTTGAACTCCAACTTCAAAGATTGACTTGACAACATCAAAACCTAATTCTTGTGAAGTAGGAAGATAATTATCTGTGCCGAAATCATCGCCAAGTCTAGCTTGCAATTGGGCAAAAATATTAGTGGCTCGTTCAATCACTTCTTGCACATTAGCCGCACTGCTGGTTAATGTTGTAGTTAAAGCAAGGCGCAAACATTCATAAGCTTTCAGTAAAAGTGTATGTAAATCATTATCAATAACTATATCTGGATTATATAAAGCTTTAAATACATCTTCTAGAGAATGGGCAATAGTTTGAATCGCCTCTAGTCCCACAGTCGCCGCACCACCCTTGAGGGTATGAGTAGCCCGCATTAAAGCATGAACTTTATTTTTTCGCTTATCTTCTTCTTCCGTTAAACTTAAAAGTTCTTGTTCAATTGTTTGTAATAACTCTGGTGCTTCTGCTAGGAAATAAACATAACCTTGTTCACGAATCTCAGCATCTGTAATCATAATATGGGAATCCGGTTTTATTTTTGAATCTAGTTGTGTAGGCAGGGAGTAGTGAATGGGGAGTGGGGAGTAGGAAAGAATCCTGATATGAGTGTACTGATTTTCTTCATAAGTCAAATATGAGTCTTGTAGAGAAATTGGGAGTTGGGGCAGGTTGGGTGAATGAATCTGTGGTTAGACAAAATTCTTCATCAACCCGCCCTTAAATGCTTTGGGGAGTTAAAAAATTGTCTTTCTCCCTACTCCCTATGACCTTTATTTTGCAGAGAACGAATGAGTGCGCGAAGCAATTTACCTACAGATTCACATTGTTTTAGAATCGGAGTAACTGTTTGTGAATTTGTTAGCCCGACTTTATCTCTGGCTGATAGTAAAAGGTGAGTTTCAAGTTCTTTCAAAGAACCTTGTGCAGTACGGAGAAAGTGAATATATTCAGTACGATATTCACGTCCATATCCCTCTGCAATATTAGCCGGAATTGATGCGGAGGAGCGACGAATCTGTGAAATCATTCCATAGATTTCCTCTTTTGGCAATCCTTTTGTGAATTCATAACAAGCTTCAGCTAAATTCATACCCTCTTGCCAAACTTTTAAATCTTGATAAGAACGAATTTCACCACTTGCCATATCATTTCCCCTACTCACCACTCCCCACTCACCACTCCCCTTCAATTAGTTAACTTTGAACTGACTAGCAGTGGTTAATAGTTCTTGTGCCATTCCCAGTAAATCTTGGAAAATAGCCGCAATTTCTTGAGACTCGGCAAAGGTTTTGTTAGCGATTTCTGCAACATCTTGCATTGAATTAGTCACAGTGTCAGATTGACCCATTTGAGTTTGAGTAGCGGCGGTAATTTGTTGAATTAATTGACTAATTTCAGCAGTGGCTAAAACAATTGCATTTAAGTTTTGCCGGGTTTCACTGACTAAATTTGTACCTTCAACAACTTGCTGAATACCTGTTTCCATTGCGACTGCAACTTCGCCAGTTTCGGCTTGAATTTCTTGTACTAATTTTTCAATTTCAATTGTGGCTGCTGCTGATTGACGAGATAACGAACGCACTTCATCAGCTACAACTGCGAAGCCTTTACCATACTCACCGGCGCGTGTTGCTTCAATGGCGGCATTCAGGGCGAGAACGTTGGTTTGAGTGGCAAAATTGCTAATCAAATTGACTACTTTCGAGATTTTTTGCGAAGACTCGCTGAGGCGTTTAATTTTCTTACTGGTTTGGGCAACGGTTTCTCGAATGCCTTCAATGGCTTTGACAGTCAAGTTCATGGCAATATCGCCAGACTCTACTGTTTGGTTAGCTTTTTGGACTGCTACTTGCACTAATTCGGCATTAGCCACCACAGCTTGGGTAGAGTCTAGCATTTGTTGAATATCACCCAAAGCCGAGGCAATATCTTCTGACTGTTGTTGGGCTAAATTATTCAGTCCCGCCAGGGAAGCGTTACTAGTAGCTGAAGTCTGTGCTACTTGCTGGGCTGCGGCTTGTACTTGGATGACGATTTGTCGTAATGCTTGCAGAGTGTTATTGTAAGCATCGGCGATGGTGCCGAGTTCGTCTTCTGTGATGGGGGCGCGGACTGTTAAATCACCATTTAAAGCCGGACGCAGCGCCATCAACAGTTGAATAGAACGTTGTTGGAGTAATTCTTTGGCGGCTTTTTCCCTGGCGGCGGCTTCTGCTAGTTGTGCTGACTGTGCTTGTAGTTGTTGCACAGATTCAGTTTGTTGCAGTGCTAATCCTAATTGATCACCAATTCTGGCTAACAAGCTAACTTGCGATTCTTCCCAATTACGGGTGCTTGAATTTTGATAAGCTGCCAACAAACCCCACAGTTTTTCTCCAAAAAATATCGGCACAATTACATAAGCTTTGGCTTCAAATTGCTCTAAAATTTCAATGTGACAAGGGGAATGTCCGACTTGATAAATGTCATGAACAGCAAAGCTTTCGCCCTTGGCATATCTGCCGCCTTGGGTTTCTTGGAGGTGGGTATCTTCCCAAACAGTTTTGATATCTATGCCGACAAGTTTGACCCAATTATGACCAACTGACTCAGCAATAAACTCACCACTCCAATCAGGAGAGAAGCGATACACAGCCATGCGATCGCATCGTAATAATTGCCGGACTTCTTGAGTCGTAACTTTGAAGATTTCATCTAAATCTACACATTGTCTAATGCGGTTTACTATCTTAGTAAAGGCTTTTTCTTGTTCGGCAATCTGAGTTAATTTTTCTGATTTAACTCGCACTTCTTCAAGATAGTCTATTTGCGATTTTGCAATAGTAAATTGCAAGGCTATCTGATTTAAGAAGTTAACTTCCCAAGGTTGCCATTCCCGACTACCAGAGTTTTGGTAAGCTGCTAATAAACCCCATAATTGTTCCCCAAAAAAGATAGGAACAATAATATAAGCCTTGGCTTCAAATTGTTCTAAAATTTCAATGTGGCAAGGAGCCAAACCAATTTTGTAAATATCATTAACTACAAAATGTTCTCCTCTAGCATATCGTCCGCCTTGAGTTTCTTGCAGATAAGTATCATCCAAGACGGTTTTGATATTTGGCCCTACCAATTTTACCCAATTGCTACCGACTGATTCAGCAATAAACTCACCACCCCAGTCAGGACTAAACTGATAAACAGCCACGCGATCGCATTTTAAGGAAAGTCGTACTTCTTGGGTAGTTGTTCTAAAAACACTTTCCACATCTGGAGACTGGCGGATGCGGTTGACGATTTTAGTTAAGATTTTTTCTTGTTCTGCAATCTGCACTAATTGTTGAGATTGCACTTGCATTTGTGCGAGATACTCGGCATGGGCAATGGCTACACCAAACTGTAAACCAATTTGTTCTAAAAAGCTGACTTCCCACTCGTGCCAATCACGAATGCCAGAATTTTGATAAGCTGCTAACAAACCCCATAATTTTTCCCCAGCAAATACAGGGACAATCACATAAGCTTTGACTTCAAATTGCTCTAAAATTTCAATATGGCACTGAAAATGACCTGCTTTATAAATGTCATTGACCACAAAGCTTTCGTGATGGCGGTAACGTCCACCTTGGGTTTCTTGTAGATGGGTATCTTCCCAAACTGTATTAATACCTGGGCCGACAAGTTTCACCCAACCATGACCAACTGATTCAGCGACAAATTCACCACTCCAATTATCATAGAACTGATACACAGCGACGCGATCGCAACGTAACAATTGTCTGATTTCTTGAGTTGTTGCTTGAAAAATCTTGTCAATATCAGAGACTCGAATAATCTTCTCAATTACCTTGGCGACAGATTTTTTCGCTTGGGTTCGTAGTTCTAATTCTCTTTGAAATTCAAAACTCTGGAATTTATAAGCTAATTCTGTTGTCACTTGCGACAGGAACATAATTTCTGTTTCTTGCCATTGTCTAGCATTGGTGCAAGTATTAACTGCTAGTAATCCCCAGACTTTACCATCTACTAAAATAGGTAAACTTAAACTCGCTTTAATTTGAAATTTTTCCAGTAATTGTTTTTGATAAGGTGTAGATGATTGAATTTGCTCGACATCTTCAATTACTACAGGTTCTAAATAATCTTGATTGTTATACAAACCAAATAACATCCCTGGTAGGCTTTCACCTAATGTTGGTGTCCAACCGAGGGTTCTAGATTCAGCCAAAACAGTACCAGAATCTATAGATGTAAATTGATAAATTAAGGCGCGATCGCAATTAATTTTTTCTCTAACTTGAGCAGCACTAAGTTTTAGTAATGTATCTATATCTTTAGCTTGACGCATCACATTACTGATAGCTTGTAATTGCTGCCGCCAAAGTTTAAACTCTTGAGAAATTTGATAATTATTGGCAGTCAGATTATTAACAGCTTGATTTTCCCTTACTTCAACTTCAGGGATAACTTCTTCATTATCTTTACTATTGTGATACGCAATTGTCATTTCCAAATACCTCGTTTTGATAATTAAATGATCAGTAAATTTCAAATTTGACTAGCAAAGCAACGAATAGTAAAAGATTGAGTTTAATGCTGGCTCATCCACATAGGAGATTTAATAATTGCGGCTGCATCGAGGTTAAATACCATTTCCTCAAGGGTATTGATAAAGTAACCTTGGATAAAAGCTGAAACTTTAGGAGACAAAAAATCAGCCGCAGGTAACTTCATTTGTTCAGTATCTAACCACTCAATATCCATCAGATTTTTGACTAAAAATCCTAGATTTTTGCCATCAATTTCTAAAATAACTGCCATCATTTTAGAGAGAAAATTCACTCCTTGTAAAAGTGATGGATAACCTAGCATCTCCTCTAAATCAACTAGCCAAAGCATTTCACCCCGCCAGTTATATATACCTAAAACACAACTAGGCATTTGAGGAACACCACATATATCTGCCAAAGATACTTGTAAAACTTCGGTAATGTGTTGCAATGATATGACTGCTTTATCGTTACTACCCAGGGTAAATCCTAAAAATTTTTGCTGGTTTTCCAATGTCAACTCATCCTTAAACAAGTTATTTTTTGAACTATTAATCTATTAGTTGGTTGTATTATCTAATAGATTAAATGACACATTTAAGCAATTTTATTGTAGGACTTGCTTCAGTGTTTTTACCAATTCTTCTTTATCAATTGGCTTGGATAAATAAGCTTCTGCGCCTAACATATTGCCCCACATTTTATCCACATCACTATTTTTCGTGGAACAAAAAACCACAGGTATTTTACTAGTTGCCGGATTCGCTTTTAGTTCTCGACAAATTTCAAATCCGCTTTTACCTGGCAAAATTACATCTAGAAAAATCACATCTGGTGTCTTGCCATCTATCTTGACTTGAGCTTCTTCACTACTTTTGGCACTAATTACGGAATAGCCAGCCTGTTGTAAGTAACGGCTGAGTATTTCCATATCTGTCAAACCATCTTCAACAATTAACGCAGTATTCATAAAAGTTTCCTACTCAATTAACTTACAAATAGAGACAAAAAATCTCAATACTCATCTATAGATGAATACGAGCTTTTAATCGAAACATAATTCAGGAGTTAGGAGCCAGAATTTCTTTTGAATTCTGTACTACTAGTTAATAAATAAACGTTTTAAAAACTCACCAAATCTACTACAGCTCTAAATCTCTAAGACCCTTCAGCAATCTCAGGGCATCGCTCCTGAATTCTGACTTCTGAATTCTGCTTCAATGATTTAATTTTGGTTGATTATTTTTGTAAATGTTAGAGAAAAAACACTTACATTTCTAATTTTGCTGCAAAAATCTGGAAGAAAAATGTTAAGGTTTGTCAAATTACAGAAAAATTGTCATAGCTAAACGCACTAGAATAATCTGGATAAATATCTTGATGAATATCCAGTTTAACTAGTTATTAGCAAGTTTAAGCAGAGTCAGTATCTAGGCTTGATTACTAATGTCCCAAAGACACTTCTAAGTTAGAGTTACTCTGTGATTTAGGCGGTGTTACGCTTGCTGGTTTCTGAACTTGCAAATATTTGCGAATTACACTCATAACTTTATCCGCAGCGACAGGTTTAGTCAGAAAATCTGTAGAGCCAACAACTTTAGCACGGACTCGATCTAATAAACCATCATTGCCCGTTAAGATGATCACGGGTGTATTAGCAAAAGCAGATACACGTCGCAACTGAGTACAAATTTCGTAACCACTAGCGACTGGCATAATTAAATCTAAAAAAATCAAATCTGGTTTATGTTGAATTAAAGTCGGTAGTGCTTGGATTGGGTCTTGAATTTTAATGAATCTAAACCCATTTGCAGTCACAATATCCTCTAAAATCTTACATACTTGGGGACTATCATCGACACAGGCAACCAATGGCATCTGAGAGTTTTTTGGTTGCAAAGCAATAGAGTTATTTTCACCTTCCGTAGCTAACAAAGGTAAGTCTGGTACTTCGATTAATTCAACAATGCCTTTGAGAATATAGGGAAGTAATGAACGAGTTATAGGTAAAACATTCTGCTTCATTTTTGCAGCTAAATCTCGTAGCGTCTGTTTACCATTCATCAAAGTGACAAAGTTATTGTAAACAGATGGACTTACCTGTTGTTGGAGTTGTTCTGGTCTCCGCAGAATTGGTGCTAAATCAGGCGAAAAGTTTGCTAAACCAGCTTCTGACCAACTTTTCCAAGAGTCTTGCATCTGTTTGACAGATAAATCTGCACTCGTGAAACTCATTGGTGTTTCTAAAATGGTATCCTGGGTGCGATCGCAACTGAAAGCCTCAAAATCTGTATGCTGGGCCAAGTCGAATAACAACTCAGTAATTGTACTTTCGACAATTGCTTGAATTTGTTCTCTGTGAATTTTTTGCCTTTTGTACAAAATTTCTAACAGGCGATAATCCCAGTAATAAACGGCAAAATCTTGTTGGCGAAACTGAATTTTCTCCACATCAATTTGCGGACAATATTGTGCCATGTATCTGCGCCAACGCCGAAACGGATGAGTACCACCTGCGGCCCAAACTATCCGACCTAGCCGATAATAAAAAGACCAGTGGTGTCCTTTAGCACTTTTGATGTTTAGCTGACCGTTGTATTGTAGCTGAGTGCAAGTTCTAAATTCATGAATGATGTTATTTGATACCATTAGTTCCGGGGGGGTCATACCTGTTTCTTATAATGCAAAAGTCAGCTTGTCCAAATCCACATTAGCCATATAGTTCTAGTTCTTGGCAAAAATGTAGAAGCTGGCGAAATAAATTTTGCAACCTTCTGAATATTGATACATAGCCTTCCCTAAGCAACATTGAACAGAGTCAGAAAATAGCAATAGAAAATTTTGTATTAGATAGATTTGCTACTAATACAAACTTTTCTTTATTTGTGAGCCAACTAAACTCATTTTTTATTTATAAAGTGGAATGGCTATATTTCAACGCTAAAATCTCATTAACATTATCTTAAGCAACTTTAATGTCAGAAATAACCGTGGAAATCCTGATTTTAAAACTATATAATTCTTTTAAAGATTTTCGAGATAATATTTTTATTTGTTAAGTATTACAAAGATATGTGTGTTATTTTTCTTAAAATACTTGTTGACTAGTAAATATTTATGTTTACAAACAAGCTATAAAAGAAATATATGGATTTTATACTGTTAGTGCTATCAACAGAACGCTTGATTGGATAAGTTGGCGAAAATTTAGTAGAAAAAACTGTCTCTTCTATCTACTGTAGCTACTAACGTTCCACAGAAAGAGACAGTTAAAATTTAGCCCCAATAATCACTTAATCTTGAAATACCATGATATTACCAGAGTAACAGGCGACCCAAACTTCTCTAGTTTGTGGGTCATAGGTAATACCAATTGGGTTAGCACCAACATTTACTTTTTGTATGACTTTTAGATCATTCGTCCGAATTTTACTAACTGTATTGTCACTATAGTTAACAACATAAAGTCTTTGCCCATCCTCTGATAAAACCATGCTACGTGGTGCGTTACCTGTAGAGATTTTCTTGATTAACTTTCCTTGTGGTAATTGAATTTTGGCTATTTTTCCTTCTCCATTCAAAGAAGCATAGAGATATTTACCAGTGGGATCTATATTTAAATGTCGTGGTGCATTACCAATATTTTTTAGCCATTTGACTGAAAAGTTATTGAGGTCAACTTTTGCAATGTCATAAGAACCCATAACAGCAACATAAGCTTGATTTGTCGCTGAATCAATTGCTATACCACGAGGATAAGGGCCAAGGGGAATTCTTTTAATTTCCTTATTTTTGACAGTATCGACAACACTTAAATCCCAAGAACACCAGTTACTAACTAGTACTAAACCTTCATTATTAGCTGTCGCTACAAATTTTGGTACTGAACCAACTTGAACAACATGATCAATTTCTAAAGAATCAGTGTTAATCCGATATAAAAAACTCTTGTCTGTTTTCTGCTCAGGACTACATTTATCACTACCTGGATTGTTAAATCCAGGGCCATACATTTGGTAGTTAGAAATCCAGGCGTACTTACCATCTTGGGAAAAACTAGCTTCAACAGGTGCGCCGCGATAATTACCTTTGAATTTGGAGTAACCAAATTTTGATAAATCAACTTTGTCGGGAATCACCTTAACTAATTTATGCTCACGGTTGTAAACAGTGATTGTGTGGTTGTACATCATGTTTTGAGCAAAAAATAACCCATTGCCAGAATGTACGACAGATTTTGGCGAAATCTTCCCAGCAATCGTTTTTTTGAGCGTCATTTTCTGAGAATGACTGGGTGAATTTTTCTGAATATTATCTTGAGTTGCTAATTGTTCAGGTTGAGCAAAATCATATTCTGAAACAGCAGCCGCTAATACTTTTTCGTTGTTTGGTTGTTCTTGTTGTGGCGGCTGATTGATGGGTTGAGTGGGTTCGGTGGCAAATTTTATGGAGTTAGTTTTTGGTGCGGTTGGAGTTTTTTCTTGAATGGGAGTTTTGAGTTCTTTTGATTTGTCTGGAACTACAGAGTTTTGGCGTGCAGGTGATTTGATAGATTGCGATTTCAGGGCTGCTAATGTTTTTGGCCCAACAATTCCATCAGCAATCAGTCCATTTTCTGTTTGAAATTTCAGGACAGCAGTTTCTGTGGCTGCATCAAAAGAGCCGGTAATTGATTGTTTGAGATACCCAGATGCTTGCAGTTGTTGTTGAATAGATTTTACATCTGCATTAATATCACCTCTGCGTAACATAGAAATTTTAGGCGTGTTAGTCTGCAACTTTGGCGAATTGATTACAGCAGGTTTGGTAGGCTGGGGCGGTGTAGTGGTTTTGATATTTGCACCAGATTCTAATACTGTTAATGTCCGATGATCAACAATTCCATTACTCACAAGTTCATGTGCTTTCTGAAATTGCATAACAGCAGTTTCTGTCGCCGCGTTAAAATCTCCCGTGATTGGTTGGTCAAAATATCCTGCTGCTTGTAGTTTCCTCTGAATTGCCATCACTTCATAACTTAGATCACCTCTTTGTAAACTTACCTGAGAGCTTACTTGAGAATTGGGGGGTGATGATTTTTTTTGAGTAGTTTTAGTAACCGCAGGTTTTGGTTTAACAACTGCTGGAGTAGCTATTCCCAAATCAGCTTCGAGTACAGCTAATGTCTGAGAACCAACAACTCCATCAGCTTTTAATCCATGAGCTTTTTGAAATTTGATAACAGCAGTTTCGGTTACAGGGCCAAAATATCCAGTTACAGCTTGTTTAAAATATCCCGCCGCTTGCAGTTTTTGTTGTAGTGATGCTACTTGTGAATTTTTTTCGCCTTTTTTTAATGCTTGCGCTGGGTTACTCCAACCCAAAGAACTCAGCCCGAAAGCACAAGAGAGAAACAGCATGAACGCTCCCCGCTTTTCTGGTACCCAGTCGAGTTCCGGATAACATAAGTCAGAACCAGCCAGATTTGCCGATTCTGAATTTATAGAGTTTTCGTAGCTTTCAGCTAAATGCAGATAAGCAAGTGTATCCATAGTTAGAGAATACCCAAGATTAAGTCAAATTTAAGACATTTTGTCGCTAGAGTAAATTGATCCACTTTTGAGATGTTTAGAGACTATTGAAATTTACTTACAATCAAGTATCATATAACACTTTTAATAACTCCGCTAATTCCAACTTATGCAAGATGTAAGTTTGAGTGGTGGCTGTTTGTGTATGTTGACCTCAAGACTGCTAAACTCTGGGTGATACGATTTGGGATTGGAGATGGTGTAATAGTTTCTTGGTAAGCTTGTCAGCTATCCATACTATCGCCATCGCTGTTCCAATGGGTGTGATGAAGAGCAGACCCATGAGGTTACTAAAAACTTAACACTTTATACTGAGAAACGCTATAAAAAGTGACTATCAATTTTTACACTGCTATAGCGATTGTTAGTGAAAAGGTTTAATTTCGTTTAAAAGGAATTAAATATGTTCAAAATTATATTTGCTGTGATGATTATAAGTTTGACGCAGTAAGCCGGTTAATTATTTTTACATTTGCTTGATTGAAAATAGGCTACGCTTTAATACGCTGTGGTTTTATATGGTCAGAGAGCGATCGCACTCACACTAAGTCATATATTTTACTAACAACCTCTAACGATATATGCTGCAAAATTTGGCGCTTCGTAACTCTTTAGGTATTAGTCTGGGTGCAATAGCTGGCGCACTTTCACGTTATTATCTCGGTTTGTGGTTCACTCAGCTTTTTGGACAAGTATTTCCTTACAGCACACTGATTATTAATGTCAGTGGCTGTTTTGTGATGGGTTTGTTTACGATGTTGGTATTGGGGAGATTAATTGTCATTAGTCCTGAAATTCGACTAGTAGTCACCACTGGTTTTTTAGGAGCTTATACCACTTTTTCTACTTATGAATTAGATGTAGTCAAGTTAATCGAAAAACAGAGTTTAGAAATGAGTTTAATTTACTGGCTAATTAGTCCTGTGTTATCGCTGCTGGGTCTTTTATTAGGAAATAAAATAGCTGAAATTATCCAGGGTACAAAAGAAGCATAGCTTGACAAATTAATTCATAGCATTTTGGCTAATGAAATACCCAATTCTATACTGATAAATCCTAAAATTGGTGTACCAGACCAGTAAAGTAATGCCGCTTGATAATTTTTAGTGCGTAAGAGGTTAGAGGTGTCCAGCGCGTAAGTTGAAAATGTTGTGTAAGAGCCTAAAAATCCGACGGCGATTAACAATGATACGGTAGAATCAATTGCAAACTTGGATACAAGGGTAGCAAAAAAACCCATCAAAAAAGCACCTGACACATTAATAAACAAGGTTCCATAGGGAAAGTTTAGCCCAAACCAGCGCCCAAATAATATGGTTAGGTAATAGCGACTGAGCGCACCTGGGACGGCTCCGAAACTAATTGCTAGAGGTACATCAATAATCAAGTTCATATATTGAATGGAATAGTCGGAAAATATGCCGCAATGCAGAAGTCAGTTTTTTTCTATAGTTGCATTACTAAACTCGATTGATATTGTTGAAACATATAAAATTTTTGAGTTGATTTGTGTCAATCTGAAACAGTTAATCTCCGACAGGGATAATATTAAAGTATAAGAAAAATGCGATCATCATGTGAAAAATGTTCATCACTAGCATTAAGTTTTATTGCAATGAGCATTGATCACACAAACAGCAAGATAGCTAGTTAAGTTGAATATGTGGGGAGAGAAAGAGATATTTTTAAATGCTGTGGCGAGGATTAATTTCCAGATATCTCTATTAATTTAATCAATCGAACTGTATTAAAGTACGTTTTCGCTGAACTAGCAATTTGCACTTTTCACCCTCTAGGCAAAGTGGGTTGAAGACAATGACAGGTTTTTCTTCTGTGTCAGCTATATATCCCTCTCCACGGGAGCTTGAGATTATGACAAGTAAATTTCGCGATCGCAGTGATGCAGGCAAGATGTTAGCAAAAAAACTAACAGCGTATACTAACCATCCAGATTTGTTAGTGTTGGGTTTGCCTCGTGGCGGTGTACCCGTAGCTTATGAAATCGCCACCAGCCTGAATGCACCACTAGATATATGTTTAGTCAGAAAGCTGGGTGTACCTGGTCATGAAGAACTAGCGATGGGTGCGATCGCGGCTGGTGGTGTGCGCGTGTTAAATTATGATGTCATCAATAATTTGGCTATCGATAGTACCACAATTGACAAAGTTGCAACTCAAGAATTGTGGGAATTACAACGACGAGATCGCGCTTATCGAGGTGAGCGTCCCCTCCCAGACATCAAAAATCGGACTGTAATTTTAGTAGATGATGGTATTGCTACAGGTTCAACCATGCTGGCGGCGATCGCGGTAGTTAAACAACAGCAACCCCAACGACTCATTGTAGCTGTACCAATTGCCGCACCAACAACCTGCCAACAGTTACAAGCGGAAGTCGATGAAATAGTTTGTTTAGTGATGCCAGAGTCATTGTATGCGATCGGTCTGTGGTATGAAGACTTTTCGCAAACAACCGATGTAGAAGTACAGCATTTACTAGCCAAACACTCAGTTATTAACAATGCAGATAAAAGCTACGCCTAAAAACGCAAAATCAAAAGCTCAATCGACTTCCATTAATCATCAGGGTCAAGTTATGAATACTACACTACTACTCAACGTTGAAGAACAAATAGTCATTGTGGAACTGGCAAACATCAGGCTCAAAGGTGAATTGGTGATACCTGCTAATGCTGAAGGACTGGTATTGTTTGCACATGGTAGTGCCAGTAGTCGCTATAGTACCCGCAACCATTATCTCGCCCACATACTACGTCAGGAAGCGAAACTAGGAACTTTGTTAATAGACTTACTTACCAAAGAAGAAGAAGCCATAGATCAGCGTACCAAACATTTTCGCAGTGATATTGGTTTCCTGGGCAACCGCTTAGTTGCTGTCACCGATTGGTTGTTAGCAAATCCCTGCACTCGTCATCTCAAGCTTGGCTATTTTGGTGCAGATACAGGTGCTAGTGCTGCATTATTAGCCGCAGCTACACATCCAATGGCTGTAAAAGCAGTTGTTTCTCGTAGTGGACAAACTGATTTAGTCAGTGAAGCCCTAGCTTGTGTGCAAGCCCCGACTTTGTTAATTATTGGTGGTAATGACTTGCCTATCATCGCTATGAATGAAGATGCACTGGCAAATATTCCCGCATTCAACAAGCAACTAGAGGTTATTTCTGGTGCAACTCATCAGTTTAGTGAACCCGGAACTTTAGAAGAAGTAGCACGATTGGCAAGTCGATGGTTTAACCACTATCTCAAAGCATCTGATTCAGGCGCAAGAGATTTACAAGGTATGTCGCTAAATTGAAGATTGAGCAGTGTGCAATCAGTTGTCGGTCTTTTTCCCCACTGATTGATTCTCAATACTTTTCGGATAAAGGTTCACTCATTCTAAATTTAGATCCCCCCGCCTACGGCGACCCCCTTAAAAAGGGGGTAAAAGAGGGTTATTAGCCCCCCTTTTTAAGGGGGGTTGGGGGGATCTGAACAAGATTTAGATGTTAACCGACATGTATTGGATTGATTCTGACTCCTAAATTCTTCAAGCACAGACTTTATTCACATTCGGAAGTGGTTTAACTGCATCCCACCAAACTTGCAATTTGGGAGTTTGAGCAGTAATCGCCTCATACTCTGGAGTTTGAGAAAGGTAAATAAAAACAGGAATGAGGTAAAAATCGGCAATAGTTAGCTGGCTACCGAGTAGATATGGGCTACCAACAGTTATCGATTCAATTGCTTGGATTGCTTTTTGTGCAGGTGCGATCGCATTTTGTATTTGCTCCTTATCTGGCTTACCACCGCGAATTGGCACAATCAGACGTTGAATGACAATTTTACTAATTGCAGCAGGATAAAAATAGTTATCAATAATTGTGATAATCTGGCGCATCCGAGCTTGAAGCATCGGTTCGGATGGGCTGAACTGATTATTGGCAAAGACTGTATTCAGGTAATCAGTAATTGCTGGAGTTTCATAAATTACTTCTCCATCTACTTCCAATGTTGGCACTTTACCAAAAGGATTTTTGGCAAGGTACTCTGGCGACTGATTTTCACCTTTGAAGATATCAATGTCTTGAACGGTATAGTCTACACCTGCTTCCTCAAGTAACAATCGGACAGTCCGAACATAAGTACTCAGAGGAGTTCCGTAAACAGTAAGCTTTGCCATAATTTTGAGATTTTTCTGCCAAAATCCAATCAGGACAAAGATACTGTATCAACAAATGCGATCGCGGTGATGGTTGGAAATGAGACAAGAGCAACATTTATAGGGGCGGGTTGAGATGATTAACGATGATCTGGGTAAACCCACCCTGACAAATTAGTAATTACTCAATAAATTCTGGTAGATCATTGGGAGCGCCACAAGCAGAAATATTCCCCGCAAAATTGACATCTGCCATTAATTCTGGATGTTCCTGCTTGCGTTGATTAATTTGTTCGCGGGTGAGAACTTTGGACTTATCAAACCCTAGCTCAATTTCGGTGTGCAAACCTTTGTATTTAACCCGTTGGAGATTGTAGAAACTTTTGTTGAAAGTTGTTTTCACAAATGCTTTGAGACACTCTAAAAGATATTTACGCTTAAATGGGTCTTTCTCAAACCAGTATTCTATTGTTTTACGCAGGTAAAATCGGGCGTAGTTACGTAACACGCCTTTGAGAACTTCTTCCCGTTCCATTGCCTCCGGTTTCATAATGGGAGTCACAAAGTTATATTGAGAATAATCTCGCACTTCTACGCGATCGCCTAACTCCTCAAATAACTCCGAAAATGGCCAAGGAGTAAACATATTCCAGTTCACCATATCAGCTTTCCAGTCCAAAGCCATCTGATAAGTTTGCTCAATGGTTTCTGGGGTTTCGTTTTCCAAGCCCATAATAAATTGAGCTTCCGCTACCATCCCATTTTGCCGCAGTAATTGAATCGCCCGCTTGTTTTGTTCAATTGTCGTTTCTTTGCGGAACAAATTCAACTTTAGCTGTGCTGCTGCTTCCGTACCCAAGGAAACATGCACTAGCCCAGCTTGACGATAAAGTGGTAAATCTTCTTCATCCCGCAATATATCTGTCACCCTGGTATTTATTCCCCAGTAAACACCTAAATTGCGTTCAATTAATTCGTTACATAAAGCGATAAATTTTGGTTTATTAATGGTTGGTTCTTCATCTGCCAAAATGAAAAAACCTACTTGATGTTTTTTGACTAAAATTTCAATTTGATCGACAAATTTCTTGGGACTACTAGAACGGTACTTGCGCCAAAATTTCCATTGAGAACAAAAACGGCAAGTAAAAGGACAGCCTCTAGCATAATTAGGCACTGCAACTCGCACATTCAGGGGAGTATAAATATATTTGCTCCAGTCCAACAAGCTCCAATCAGGGGTTAGGGTATCTAAATCTGCAATTGGTGGATGGGCTGGTGTCGCCACAACCTGTCCATTTTCTAAGAAAGCAATACCTAAAATATTACGTCGCTCACTCTCGACTGTAGCATTAGCGATCGCTTTCACTAAATTAACTGTAATTTCCTCTCCTTCTCCTCTAATAATGTAATCCACCCAAGGCGCTTCATGGAGGACTTCATTATACATATAAGTAGGGTGGACTCCACCCATAATTGTTGTTGCTTCTGGGCAAACTTCTTTAACTATCTTGAGCGTTGTTTGCGATTGATAAATCATTGGCGTGATTGCTGTCGCCAATACTATATCCGGCTGATGTTCAGCAACCATTTGCCTTAAACGATCATCCGCAATATGGTCGGTCATCGCATCAATAAAACGAATATTATTGAAGCCATAAGCTTTTAAAGCTCCACCAACATAAGGAACCCAACTTGGCGGCCAATTTCCGGCAATTTCCGCACCACCAGAATGGTAATTAGGTTGAATCATCAGAATCCGCATGTTCTACCTACCTTCTAATTTTTATCAGAAGAACAGAGAATTTTACACTTGTAATTTTGTTAGCCTACTTCTAGCAAGTGCAGAATCACAGAAATATTTATCGTAAGAATCCAGAAGTTATAATAGTTATACGACTCAGGGAAAAGGTAATAACTCAAGGTAGCAATTATGCTTCTTTCCCCTAACTTCTAGGTTCTGAATTCTTACTCTTGACCGATAAGTTTCTGCTGATTAAAATACAAACACTTGCTAAAGCTTGGCAATCAAATTCTTAAGAAAAACTTAAAATCAACTAAAAGTTTTTGACTTTCAAATTTAACCCAAGTTAGCTTTCATAACTATATAGTTATGATTTTAAAAGACATAGCTAATTTTTCAAAACTTAATATAGGACTTATATTTGATTTATGAAAAAAATCAGTACACCCAGATCAGCCGTCTTTCCTACTTCCTACTCCCCATTCCCTACTCCCTGCTTACACAACTAGATTCAGGAATCAAACCATATTCCTATAGGCACTTACGCACCAAGATTGTCTGTAAAGATTGGGTGTAAGGGTGTAAGGGTTTTAGATACATGCACCCCGATGGTTCAGAAGCACAGGTGATCAAGGACGAGAAAGCGCGGCGTAGAATGATTGTGGGAGATTGAAAGGGGCAAAATGATGTTTCAACCTTTAGTAGAGCCAGTAACTTTTGAAGAATTCCTAGAATGGAAACCAGATAATGGTCGATATGAATTACATAAAGGAGTAATAGTTGAAATGCAGCCAACTGGCGACCATGAGTTAGTTAGGGCATTTTTAATTAGAGAACTTAACTTTGAAATTCGTTCTCAGAATTTGGCTTATACAATTCCTAGTCAAGCATTAGTGAAAGCTGTAGATAAAAAATCTGGTTACATCCCTGATGTTTTAGTATTGAATCTGCCTAATTTAGTGAATGAACCACTTTGGCAGAAATCATCTACTGTTTCACAAGCAGAATCAATTCCACTAATAGTGGAAGTAGTTAGTACTAACTGGCGTGATGACTATTTCCTGAAATTTGCTGAATATGAAGAAATAGGAATTGCCGAATATTGGATTGTTGACTATGCAGCTTTAGGTGGAAAGCGGTTTATTGGCAGTCCTAAACAGCCAACAATATCAGTTTACACACTAATTGAAGGTGAGTATCAAATTACTCAGTTTCGAGGGAGTGACCGAATTCAATCACTTTCTTTTCCAGAGTTAAGTTTGACTGCTGAACAAATTTTTCAGGTTGTTTTGTGAGCAATCTAATCAAAATTGCTGCTAGTAAACTTATTAGATAAATTTGCTCTTGTAACAGAGTGAAAACTTCTATCAATGGCTGCATTTTGTTGGGTGTCGTTTCCTCAACCCAACCTTTTATTTTAGCGGCTGTTGACAGGTAGGGCGATCGCACTGCTCCTATTTTAGCCTTGCTACATTACTAAACGTTCATATAGCCGCCATCAACCACTAAATCTGCCGCAGTTATATAAGATGACTCATCACTAGCCAGAAACACTACCGCCGCCGCAATTTCTTCGGGTTTACCAAAGCGTTCTAAAGGTACGGTTTGCTTAATATAATTGCCAAAATTTTCCAGGGCTTCTGGCGATAAACCCATTTTGGTTTGAAAATCAGTAGGTATTAAACCAGGGCTAATGGCATTCACCCTAATTTGGCGCGATCCTAATTCTGCCGCTAAATTGCGAGCCAAGGAGCGCACAGCCGCTTTTGTCGCACAATAGACACTGCCCATTGCCATACCCTTTTCATTGACTGATGAAGCATTTAAGATGACACTAGCGCCGGGATTCAGTAAGCCAGACAGCTTTTGTACAGTGAAAAACACACCTTTAACGTTGATATCAAATTGATTGTCATACAAGGTTTCGTCCATTGCTTCTAAAGCGGCAAAAAATCCGACACCGGCGTTGGCGAATAAAATATCAAGACTGCCAAATTCTAATTTAACTCGTGCTGCTAAATTATCAAGTTGAGAAAGCGATCGCACATCTGCTAATACTGGAATTACCTGAGAATTGAGTGCTTGGGCTGCGGTGTGTAAACGTTGTTCATCTTGCCCAGTAATAATTACTCGCGCACCTTCCGCAATAAACTGTTTTGCCGTCTCAAAACCAATACCCGATGTACCTCCGGTAATCACAGCAGTTTTGTTATGCAAGCGTGCCATTTATAATGCCTCCTGGTGGATAGGAATTAAAAATCAAAGGTTTAGGAAGGGTGAAGGGGTATGGGGGTGTGGGGAGTATGGGGGTGTGGGGAGTGTGGGGAGTGTGGGGAGTGTGGGGGGAAAGATTTCTTCACCATCCTCCCACACCCTTATACCCTCACACCCATTCTTTGTGCCTAAGTCTTGTGGAAAAACAATTGCTTGACCTTAACATTAATGTCAAGGTTTAACGTGAGATCAGTTGTCAATAAATTCACTCTCATGGTTTACCCACAGCATTTCACCAAATTCACAAAAGAACACGCCGATATCTTAGCAGCCTTGGTTTGTGGGCTGTTGTTGTTTCTCGGATGGTTCGCCTTACATCTGGGTTGGCTGGGATGGGCAATGCTGTTGTTACCTGCTGCTTATATCATTGGTGGTTATGAAAGCGCCCGTGAGGGAATAACGACATTAATTAAAGAAAAAGAGCTAGATGTAGATTTGCTGATGATTGTGGCGGCTGTTGGTGCGGCTGGTTTGGGTTTATGGCGCAGAGAATATCACCTGATTCTTGATGGCGCGGTGTTAATTCTGATTTTTGCGATTAGTGGCGCGTTGGAAGGTTACGCAATGGGGCGCACTGAACGGAGTATTCGCAGTTTGATGAGTTTGACACCAGATACAGCCAGGGTTTTGCATCAGGGACAAGAACAGATGCTACCCATTAGCCAATTAAAGGTGGGAGATGAAATTATTGTCAAACCCGGAGAGTTAATTCCCACCGATGGGATCATTTTGTCTGGTTACAGCACGATTAATCAAGCGGCGATTACTGGGGAATCTTTACCTGTAGAAAAGACAGTCGGTGAAGAAGTGTTTGCGGGGACACTTAATGGTTATGGGGCGCTGAAATTACAAGTTCACAAACCTGCTGCGAGTAATTTGATTCAACGAGTGATTAAGTTAGTCGCAGAAGCCCAAGAAACAGCGCCACCTTCCCAAGAGTTTATCGAAAAATTTGAACGGGGATATGCCAAGGTAATTGTGATTTCCGGCATATTGCTGGCAATATTACCGCCGTTTATTTGGGCTTGGGATTGGGAAACGACGATTTATCGGGCTTTGACTTTTTTAGTGGTGGCTTCTCCTTGTGCGTTGATGGCGGCAATTATGCCAGCATTATTATCAGGTATTGCCAATGGCGCGAAACAAGGGATTTTATTCAAAAATGGCGCACAGTTAGAGAATATGGGTAAAGTCCGGGCGATCGCTTTTGATAAAACTGGTACTTTAACTACAGGACAAGTGCAAGTATCTCAGGTAATGCCCAGTGAGGAATATACACAAGCAGACGTGTTAAAAGTAGCAGCCGCCTTAGAAGCATCTTCCGAACATCCGATAGCCAAAGCCATTGTCCAAGCAGCAAGTGATTTAAATTGGCAACGGGGTACTGATGTGCAAGCGATACCAGGACAAGGTATTGTGGGAATACTCAACCACCAAAAAATTACCGTGGGCAATGCTGCTTTTATTCAGCAATATGTGACACAGCTACCCAATAAATTACAAGATTTGGCGCATAGTTGGGAATCTGAGGGCAGAACTGTGGTTTGGGTTGCCCAAAATGCGGAAGTTATCGGCGCGATCGCCATTGCAGATATGATTAGACCAGAAGCTGCCGCTACCATTCGCCGCCTGCGTCAGTTGGGAGTGGAAGAAATTGTCATGATGACAGGCGATAACCAGCGTACAGCCCAAAGTGTCGCTCAAACCATAGGCATCACTCAGGTTTACGCCCAACTCCTACCAGAAGATAAACTCAATCTCATCCGCAACTTGCAGAAACAATATCAAACTGTAGCAATGGTGGGAGATGGAATCAACGATGCGCCTGCTTTAGCCCAAGCATCTGTAGGCATAGCAATGGGTGGCGCGGGTAGTGATGTCGCCTTAGAAACGGCAGATATTGTTTTAATCGCAGACAGACTCGAAAAAATGGTTGTCGCAATGGAACTCGGCAGGCGATCGCAATTTATTATTAAACAAAACATTACTTTTGCACTCACATCTATTATTTTGTTAATGCTGGCTAACTTTGTGGGGAATATTAACCTCCCCATCGGTGTCATTGGCCATGAAGGTTCAACAGTGTTAGTTACTCTGAACGGCTTGCGCTTGCTGAGGAGATTCTAAGAGGATGTTTGAAAAAGCGTAGATTAATTTGAGGAACAAAACCCAACAAAGTCTTGAGAATGTTGGGTTTCGCTACTGTTCTGCTCAACTTTTTACTTTTACCTTGTTGTACTAGCCTCTAGCCTCTCTTTCATTGAAAGCTGTATCAATTATTCCTAATCACACCTTGCTTAATCAAGAATGTTTTAATAGCTGCATAAATTCGTCTTTTTTGCGCTTTACTAAAACCGCCATGTTCTGCACCTTTCACAGTAAATAATTGATTGACAGTTCCAGCTTGACGCAATGCTTGGTGTAGTCTCACTGCATGACTATAAGGCACAAAATTATCTTTTTCACCATGTATGGTTAGAATTGGGGGAAGATTTGGACGCACAAAATTAATTGGAGAAACACTTTTCGCAATTTCTATTTCTCGCGGAGAATTACGATTACCAAACCATTGCACAGCAAAATATTTTTGATTACGTCCAATTAACAAATCATTCACATCAGTAATTCCCGACCAATTAACTATGGCAGCAACTTTTGTTGGTTTGCTTTCGGGGCAGTTTTGATTAAATTTTTTCACATCAGGCATCATTCCCGTAGTTAATGATAGATGTCCACCTGCGGAAAAGCCAGTCAACACAATTTTCTTGGTATCAAAGTTATATTTTGAGGCGTTATTAACTACCCAATTTAAAGCACATAGAGCATCTTCCACTGCGGCTGGTGCTAATGCTACCTTTGCTAATCTATATTCAATATTAACTACAGAAAATCCCCAATCAAAATAAGGTTTAAAAAATAACTCATCTTCTTTTTCACCTTTAATCCAACCTCCGCCATGAATTACCATTAATGTCGGACTTAAGCCAGATTTTTTGTTTTTGTAAACATCAAGAGTTAATTTAGTTTCATTTACTTGTTCATAAACAATGTTGCGTTCTAAATTATAAACTTGGCGTTGATTTACCTGTGCAAGCTGATTAGCAAAGACTTGCCCACTATTCAAAATTATAATAGCGAGAGTAACAATAGCCGCAAGGAGATAAAACTGACGATGTGATTTATTTTTAAGTATCATAAAACTAATTAAATAGAGGTGATATGTTTCAGGAATAATTAACCGCAGATGGACGCGGATGGACGCAGATAAATTTTTACATCAGCAGACTATAAAGAGCTATAGCATTCCTAAATAATTTAAAAACCTCTATCTCCCTTGTCTACCTTGTCTACCTTTTCTCCCTGAAGTCTCTTATTCATATCAATTATTTTTTCAGATGAGTCGCAGGTTTTAACTTTGGTTTTAAGACACCTTCATCTATCATTCTTTTTTTGAGAATTTCAATCATAATTTTAGCGCCATGCTCAGTTGGATGTAAGCCATCGTTATACCGAACTCTTGCTTTTCTCCCTGTACTATCTGCCGCTATAGGCGAAAATTTACCGTTGACAGCAAAGGTATTCCAATAATCAACAAATTCGATTTTAGGGTGAACGGCTGAGACTTTTTGATAAATTCGATTAAAAATAGGAAAGAATTTATTATATCTAGCCACATTCGATATTGGATGACCTATCCAGTAAACTTTTTTGACGGGATATTCATCGAGTAATTTTGCATATCTTTCGACACGTTCTTCATAAGCTTTTTCCCACTCTGGAGTTAATTCTGCATACAACTTTTTGTTAGCATCTAAAATATTCTGGTCATCATTACCACCAAAAATCACTACCATTATATCAGGGTTATTTTGTTGAATCAGTTCGCGTGTGCGGGAATACCAATCATAAAAATCGATGCGATTTAAGCCTGTGGAGATTTTATAAAAAACTTTAATACTTTCCAAGCCATAATCGGATTTTTTGACATCATTCTCAAATGCAACTCCCAAAAAACTCATAATCGAATCACCCAGCAATAAGAAACGTTTTGCTGGTTCTGCTTGCTTGATAGGTGGACTAGTAACTGATGGGGTTGGAATAGTAGTTTCAGGCTTTTTTGGAATCTGAGGTTCAGGTTTTATAGGAACTTCTGTAGCTTGTGCTGTGGCTTGAGATTTACCATCAATTTCTTTGATACTATCCCAAAAATCAGATTCAACTTTACTAAGTCCTTCTAGTTCAACTTGTTGGGCTATTTGTTTAACTTCGCTGGGTGCGATGGGGCTAGAACCTAAACTTTTCAGAAAGATAGGTTCATTCACCATCACTAGACTGTAAGTAACTAAACCACAAAGAGCTAAAAACTTTAAGTCTTGCATCATATTAATAATTATCAGAAATATTTCAATAACTTAGAAACCAAAATAAACAAATGGCGGTACGGTATTTGGCCCTAATCTAAATACGATATATAGCAAGGTAGATGTCAGTATGGCTTGAATGATGAAATTCCGCTTGGCTAAGAGGTTTTGTAAATAAACACTAATTTTATCTCCATAAAAATTCATCATAAATATGATGGCGAACGTGATATATAACTGCCAAAGATTAAATTGCGATCGCAACTCCAAATTTGAGGAGAAATTCACCATCTGCTGTAAAAATTTCAGTGCAGTCTCCCAGTTAGATGTATTGAAAAATATCCAACATAAACTTACATAACTAAAAGTCAAAGCACAGGCAAATATCGGCTTAAATATATATACAGTTTGTCGAAAATAAAATCGGCACCAATTCAACCAAACTTGTGTTTGACTCCTCCGTGAAAAAACAATAATATGGCTGCTAGTTAAAGACTGATCAGATTGCTTTTTGGGATGAAAGTTTTTCATCAAATCTTTCACAAGGTGAGTAAAAACCAAACCAATTCCATGCAAAAATCCCCAAATCAAGAAATTCACACCTGCACCATGCCAAAAACCACCAATTACCATCGTCATTAGTAAATTAAAATGTTTCCTCAAATTCCCCTTACGGCTTCCTCCCAAGGAAATATATAAATAATCTCGCAACCATTCTGAAAGACTAATGTGCCATCTACGCCAAAACTCCTGCAAACTTTGAGCGCAGTAAGGCATATTAAAATTAAGCACTGGCGGAAATCCTAACAAACTAGAAATAGCATTGGCTAAATCAGAATAACCACTAAAATCAACATATATATAGCAAGAATAAGCTAGTGCCGCTAAAATTAAATCGAAACTTGAGTATTGTTCTGGTAGTTGAAACGGTACTTTGATAAAGTTAAATAAAAAACTCGATAAAGTGTATTTCTTAAACAGACCAGAAATTATCAAAATAATAACTCTTTCTATCTGATAATTATATTTTTTCTCACTGTTTAACTGTTGATAAAATTCTGTTGCTCTAGCTATTGGCCCTGAAGCAATTTGTGGAAAGTAAGTAATATAAACTGCATAATCTAAAAACTTGGGACAAGCAAGTTGATTTTTATAGCAGTCAATTAAATGAGAAATAACTCGGAATGTGTAGAAGGAAATTCCAACTGGGATTAAAACTTGTAAAATTGGAATCTCACTGGAAATTTTGAATGTATTTAATACTTCTTGTAAGGAATCAATGAAAAAATTATAATATTTAAAGAAGCCTAGATATACCAAGTTAATAACTATACCAAAGACAAGAAAAAAGCGTCTATTTTTACCTGTACTTATACCTTCAAGTATTAAATAATTAGTTATAACATTGGCACTTAACAATTCTAGAAAATGCCAGCCAAAAAAAGCATAAAAAATTACATTAACAATTAACAGAAAATATTTGTAAGCCAGAACGTGAGATTTTAAAAAACCGGCACAAGCAAATGTACCTATAAAGAATAGGAAAAAATCGTATGTAGGGAATAACACTGATAGTTTTAGGATGCAGATGTGTGTGAATAAGTAAGTATATTGTGGTTGAGATTAGTAAATTTTGTCTTCGGTGTATTCACTCGTTCCAAAGTCAATGCTTAAATAAATAAACGATACTTGTGAGTGAATATACTAAAACCAATGTTGAGCAGAATTAATCGCCAAACACACAAAGTTTCTCTGAGTTTAATCCTACTGTTTCTGGGGATGCACATTGGTATTACTCAACAAGCAGTTACAGCCCAAACTCCAGCTTCCCCTACATCTACAACAAAATCAGTCTGTCCTGCCCAATTAGGCGCACTGATAGATACTACTATTAATCGTCCTTTGTTTAGTCGCGCCCGTTGGGGAATTTTAGTGAAAAATTTAGTTTCTACCCAAACTCTTTATAACCGTGATGGGGAGAAATATTTTATTCCTGCTTCTAATACTAAGTTGTTAACTACAGCCACAGCACTAAAACAATTAGGCGCAGATTTTCGCATTCGTACTTCTGTTTATCAAGATGCTGATGGTAGTTTGCGTGTTGTTGGTAGGGGAGATCCGAGTTTAAAAAATGCTCAATTAACAGAATTAGCCAAGCAATTACGCCAACAGGGAATTACTCAAGTTACTAATTTAATTGCTGATGATAGTTACTTTCAAGGAGATGTTGTAAATCCGAGTTGGCAATGGGAAGATGTGCAAGCTGATTATGGCGCACCAGTTAATAGTTTAATTTTAAATGAAAATGCTGCCGTGTTAACTTTGTTGCCACAAACAGTAGGCAACCCATTACAAATTAAATGGGCTGATCCTACAGAAGCATATCAATGGCGAGTCGAAAATAATTCTGTAACTGTGCAGAAAGATGAACCAGGGTTAGTAGAAATTAAGCGTGATTTAAAAGGGGCGGTGCTGTATTTACAAGGACAATTACCTGTGAATGCTGCACCAGAAGTTACTGCGATCGCAGTTTTTGATCCTACACAAAATTTCTTACGTAAATTTCGCCAAAGTTTAGCAGCAACCGGAATTTCTGTGCAGCAAACATCTATTGTTAATGGTGGTAATAATGAACGCGAAGTTGCTGCAATTGAATCTCCACCTTTGTCTGATTTATTAACTGAAACTAATGTTAATAGTAATAATTTATTTGCCGAGGCTTTATTAAGAACTTTAGCGCATAAACAACAATTAACCAAAAATCAAAATACTGCTGATGTTGGTTTGAAAGTTATGCAAGAAACCTTAACTCAATTTGGAGTTAAACCCAACAGTTATAGCGTATTTGATGGTTCTGGTTTATCGCGGAAAAATTTAATTAGTCCAGAAGCTTTGGTACAATTGTTAGAAGCGATCGCAGCATCCCCAGAAGCCAAAGTTTTTCGTGCGACTTTACCTGTAGCTGGAGTGAGTGGTAGTTTAAAAAATCGCTTTCGCAACACATCAGCCGAGGGAATTGTACAAGCTAAAACAGGTACTTTAAGAGGAGTAGTTGCTCTCTCAGGATATATAGATTCACCACAGTATGAACCATTAGTTTTTAGCATTATTGTGAATCAATCTGATCAACCAGCTAGTACAATTCGCCAAGCTGTTGATGAGATTGTTGTTCTATTAACACAGCTACGTCGTAATTGTTAGTTCTAATTAACTAGGACTTACGCAGAGGCTATGTAACTCAGGAATGAGAGTTTGAGAGGTTTTTTGCGTAAGTCCTGTATTCATATCTTCAATGCTTGCTTTGGCTTGTGACACTCCTGGGTACAGACTCAAGGTTTTAAGCAGCAAGAGAGATTTTCTTTTTTTCACGAGCATCGACTACTAAGACTAAGCATAAAGCTGCGATCGCTTTTTGCCATTCTTTTCTGACTACTGGATTTTCTACACCATCAAATAACCCTATCAGGCGAGGAACTGAAGCTTCTAAAGCTGGACGTGGTACAGGGCGATGTAATTCAACTAAGTGAGTTAAACTTTCTTGATTGTTCACAAAACCAATTACCCACGCAGTTGCATGATCTGGACTGTCGGGAACACGTTTAACACCCAACTCGTTTTTTAACCAATTGTAAAAAGGTGGTAATTCTTGGGCTAAAACTGCTCCGGCTGTAGGTAATGTTTCTTTGAGCAATTTAATATCTAAACTCGCTAATTCTTGTTGCAATTCTGGCAAAATCAGTACTTCACTCAGTGATTTTGACAGGATAGATTCTAGTTGTGCTTGGGAAAGGTTTAGGTGTTGGGTGAATGTTGTAAGTAGCAAACTCATGCTTTAATCCTCTAGAAATTACTAGTTCACTTTTGCTACCTTTTAGCAACAAAATTATGCTCAAAATATAGACAAACTTTAGGAAGAATTTTAGTATCTCTAGGAAGATGGCATTGTAGTTAAAGTTATAAATTCGGTTGTAATTATTCATGAAAAAATATCCCCTACTTTTTTAATAAGTCGGGGATAGAAATCTGGTAATTATTTTGTTCGTATTGTAATAATTTCCAGGTAGATAAGGTTGTGATTAATTTGACGGTAGAGCTTTTTTACCTGGTAAAGATTCAGGGTTATCTAAAGGTGGTTGCTGAATTACGGGTGTTTTTGCTGGAGTAATTTTGAGGATGTTTTCGGGAGCAGAAATGCTATTTGTTGATAAAAATTCTATTTCTCGTTCAAATTTGTCCCTTCCCTCACGGAAAAATGCTGCCTCTCGCGGATGGTAAATGCCGTTAGCTACAGTTTCAGGAGTTTGTTGAGCATTAACTGGAGTGATTAATGACAATACGCCTGTAGTGACGACTGTAGCTATGAGAAGGCGGGAGGATGTGGAAGATTTTATCTTTTTCATAGTATGCCAATCAGAGCTAGACAAGATAGCATATACTGAGCATCGACGTTTGAACGCCAATGATTTGTTGTGCAACCAGTTGACTTTACCACCCTGACTTCTGCTTGTAGCGAACTACGCGCTTACTGGCTGCCATCGCGTTTAGAACAAGTTTATCAGCGCGATCGCTACACTATTTCTATCGCATTACGCACCCTGAAACAACGGGGTTGGCTGGAAATTTCTTGGCATCCGCAAGCTGCACGGATTTGTATTGGTGATCCGCCGCCGCGATCGCCTGATACTTTTACATTTAGCCAGCAACTAGTACATCAATTGGGCGGCTTGGCTTTAATTGCCATTGAAGCGATCGCACCTTGGGAGAGGGCGATTGATTTACAATTTGCCCGTCGTCCAGGAGAATCTGCCCTATATCACTTGTATGTGGAAATTATGGGCAAATACAGTAATGCGATTTTGACTGATGCCAATAATTTCATCATTACGGCTGCCCATCAAGTTAGTGAACAGCAATCGAGTGTCCGACCAATTCAAACTGGACAGCTTTACGAATTTCCCCCCAAACTCACAGGCCCGGTTCCCAGTTTGAGCGAATCTCAAGCACGTTGGCAAGAAAGGGTGAGTTTAGTTCCCGGTGCAATTAAGCGTCAACTGATCAAAAGTTATAGCGGTTTAAGTGCATCACTGGTAGATTCTCTGCTGTTAGCTGCGAGTATTGCACCAGACACAACTACTGATCAACTAAGTTCTGACGATTGGCAAAAACTCTTTGAATGTTGGCAAGAATGGCTACAAGCTTTAAATGTTGGTAAATTCCAACCAGCTTGGACAGCAACTGGTTACACCGTGATGGGTTGGGGTGCGGTTGCGCTAGTCAAAGATACTCAAAGCTTGCTGAATAAGTATTATACTGACCAACTCAATCAACAGGTATTTGCTCAATTGCGCCATCAACTGAGTCAGAAATTACAAAATATTCTGACGAAGTTAAAAATCAAAGCCCTAGCCTTTACAACTCGGTTACAGCAATCCGATCAAGCTGATGATTATCGCCAAAAAGCAGATTTGTTGATGGCTAACTTGCAAAATTGGCAAGCGGGAATGCAAGAAATCACTCTACCTGATTTTGAGACAGGGGAACCAGTAGCGATCGCACTTCAGCCTGATAAAAACGGTGTGCAGAATGCTCAAAATTTTTACAAGCAGCACCAAAAACTCAAACGCGCTCGTTTGGCAGTGGAACCGTTATTGTTAGATGTACAATCAGAGATTGATTATTTAGAGCAAGTAGAAGCTGCGATCGCGCAAATTGAAAACTACGAAACAGCCGAAGATTTGCAAGCTTTAGAAGAAATCCGTGATGAGTTAATTGGACAAAAATATTTAGAAGATCCACAATACCGCGATCGCAACACTAACGAAACTGCTATCACTAACTTCCGTCGTTATCGCACTCCTAACGGTTGGGAAATCTTAATTGGTCGCAATAATCGCCAAAATGACCAATTAACTTTTCGGGTGGCCGGAGATTATGACTTGTGGTTCCACGCCCAAGAAATTCCGGGAAGCCATATTCTCATGCGTTTAGAAGCGGGTACTGTTCCCGATACAGATGATTTGCAATATGCAGCCAACCTCGCCGCCTACTACAGCCGCGCTCGTCAAAGCGACCAAGTACCAGTAGTCTACACCCAGCCCAAGTACGTCTACAAACCAAAAGGAGCCAAACCGGGAATTGCCATTTATAAACAAGAGCGCATTCTCTGGGGAAAACCACAGTTAGTCAATAGTCATTGAAGGAGGCAGAAGGCAGAAGGCAGGAGTTATCAATTGTTATTCTTCTCCCTTGTCTCCCTTGTCCACCGTGTCTCCCTTGTCCACCGTGTCTCCCTTGTCCCCCTTGCCCCCCTAAATCCCTCTACCTTCCGCGTTAGTTGAAATATTCTCAAAGATGGAAGCCCATCCGAACGGGCTTTATCTTTTTTTAGTGAATTTTTAAGAAAAAACTGTGTTGGCTGTTACAATATTGTTAAGAAAAGTTGCCCGTTGCATTTTGGGAACGCGCAATCGGGTTTTAACTCTATTGAGAAGACAACGCGAAAAATATTTCATTGACCAGCTGTGGGAGGCTGGTCTTTTTATTTCAAGCACCTTATAATACCAAGTGCCTTAAAATTGAGCATTCACATTTGAGCATTTTTTGAGCATTATGGTAAATAGCAGCACAACACCGACTGGTAAGACTAAGAAGGGTCAAATAGTAGTACGTGAGGATAGCGGTAGCATCAAGGCTTGCTTTCCTCGTAACTATTTCGCGGATGGTAAACAAGTCAAAAAAGGTACTGGTATTTCTAATGTTGAGGGATGGGAAGCTAAGGCAGATAAATTACAACGTCGGCTACAGTTAGAGCTTGAGAAGGGAAAGCTTGACGACGGCAACGGTAACTTTAATGAGGTACGTTATCAGGCAATTTTAAAGGAATACGGATTACAGGCAAGGCTTAGGTTAGTGGATGGAGGGATCAAAACTAGTGATGAATTACCACCTAAGCCAGAGTTATCACTACTTGAAGTCTGGGATAGGTATTTAGAATACATAAAACTAGGAATGAAAGAAAGTCATTTCGTTAATATGTATTGCCATCAATACTCAAGTTTTATTAAATCAGCAATTGAAGCTACTAAGTCAGAGGATGCAATCAAGATTAGAAATTGGTTAGTTGAGAATAGAAGCTTAAATAGAGTTAAAATTTTACTTTCTAATTTATCTAAAGCCTATCAATTGGCAATAAAAAACAAATCTGTAAGTTTTAATCCCTACGATGGATTAGCAGATGATATTAAGGTTTTAGGTGCAAAGGGAAAAAAACAGACAGAGGTTAACACAGAAACCGATGATGATGTACTAGATAAATCGAAAGCTTATACTTGGCATGACGTACAAACAATTTTAGAAGCTTTCAAAAATCACCCTAAAAAATTTCACTGGCATGATTTTACTAAATTTAAATTTCTTACAGGATGTAGAACGGGTGAAGCAATTGCTTTTTTATGGTGTGATATTAATTGGGAGAAAGAATGTGTATACATTCGTAGAACATACGATAGAGTAACTAAAAAGTTTTATCATACAAAAACATCCAAAGGGGATAAAGAATTAATTAGAATTTTCCCTATGCCTAAAGATGGGGAACTATGGAACCTAATAAAATCAATTCCTCAAGGGGAAGCAAATGAAACTGTATTTAAAACCAAAACCAAAAAAATCATACGTGGAAATATTTTTACTTCAGAACATTGGAAGCCAGTTATAGATAAATTGATAGAGCAAGGTAAACTAACTAAGTATTTATCACCCTATAACACACGACATACATTCATCACACACCAAATATTCGATTTAGGCAGGGATGAAAAAATAGTAAGTGCTTGGTGTGGTCATGGTGAAGCAGTCAGCCAAAAACACTATCAAGATATAACTGACAGAGCAATTCTAATTAACCCAGAATTACCAGCTAGTCCACAAACACAGCAATTATCGAAAATAGAGCAACTTGAAGAACAGTTACGACAGCAACAGGAATTAATTGACAAGCTGTTAGCTGAGAAAGGCAAGTAAACACAACTAAACCAACAATAAAAACCATTTTTACGAGTGGTATCAGTGGTTAACAACTTTTCCAGGGTTAAGTAACCACTGATTAAAACTCTAATCGATTGGTTTCAATCGATTCAATTTATATTTACGTTTCTACATAAATGCCGAATCCTAGAGGAACACCTGAAAATTTAGAACCAGGACAAAGAAAAGGTGAGGAACCCTTAACAGAGCAAATCAGCTTTCGTGCAAGTAAAGACATGAAAGATGCAGTGAAAGCACAACCCGACCCAGCACAATTTTGTAGGGATGCGGTACAAGAAAAATTAGATAAACAGAAACAATCGGATTGATACCCTTCTGAGAAAGTGTCATTTGAGATCAGATTTAAACTGACATCTCACCAGAGGATGGTCTTTTTATTTCCAAATGCTGACTACCAAATATATCTTTTGGCACTAGTGAAATAACTGAGAAAAATATCATGATGCTATCTGACAGATAACTGAAAAATGTTGACTTGATGACATTTACAGTTGTCAAACACTGATTCAGAACATCATTTAAGCGGAGGATGCTGTGTGAAAATTGGCGCTCACTACTTAGGTAACGGCGAGTGTGAGTTTACTGTTTGGTCTCCCACCTTAAACAGCGTTGCGGTAGAGATTTTAACGCCAGAGTCGCAGTTAATTCCGCTAAAACCGCAAGCAGAGGGATACTGGCAATTAAAAGTCAATGATGTGTATCCAGGTACATTGTATCGATATCAACTAAATGAGCAAGAAGCTTTTGCTGACCCGGCTTCGCAGTTTCAACCCCAGGGAGTTCACGGTGCTTCTGTGGTTGTAGATCATCAATTTGACTGGACAGATACAACCTGGACGGGTATTCCCTTAGAATCGATGATTTTTTATGAACTCCATGTCGGGACATTCACACCGGAAGGAACCTTTGCTGCGATTATTCCCCGTTTACCAGAACTACGGGAGTTAGGAATTAACGCGATTGAAATTATGCCCATTGCCCAATTTCCGGGCGATGATCATATTCAGCCTGATTTGGCATATCGCAATTGGGGATATGATGGCGTTTATCTGTATGCGGTACAAAATTCCTACGGTAGTCCCGCCGATTTCAAGCAATTTGTAAATGCTTGTCACGAACAGGGAATTGCTGTAGTGCTGGATGTGGTTTATAACCACTTTGGCCCAGAAGGTAATTATATGGGTCAATTTGCGCCCTATTTTACTAAAACTTATAAGACACCTTGGGGCAACGCGATGAATTTCGATGATGCTTATAGTCAAGGTGTGCGAAATTATTTTATTCAAAATGCTCTGTATTGGTTGGGAGATTTTCATATAGATGCTTTGCGGCTGGATGCAATTCAAGCAATTTATGATTTGGGTGCAAAGCATTTTTTAGGGGAATTGGCGGAAACTGTGCATAACTTTTGCCAAGGAGGAACATGGAAACGTTATTTAATTGCAGAAAGTGACTTGAATAACCCGCAAATTGTGCGTCCGCCAGAATTGGGAGGATATGGAATTGATGCACAGTGGAGTGATGATTTTCACCACGCATTACATACATTGTTAACAGGCGATCGCCAAGGGTATTATCAAGATTTCGGTCAGTGTGCTGATTTAGCTAAAGCTTACCAAGATACGTTTGTCTACGATTGGCGGTATGCACCCCACCGTAAGCGTTTTCATGGGATATCTTGCCGCGATCGCCCATTATCTCAGTTTTCAGTCTGTATTCAAAATCACGACCAAATTGGTAATCAAATGAAGGGGGAACGCTTATCTGAGCGAATTTCCTTTGCTGGTTTGAAATTAGCGGCTGGTGCTGTATTGTTGTCACCCTACTTACCGTTACTATTCATGGGTGAAGAATATGGCGAAACAGCACCCTTTATCTATTTTGTCAGCCACTCCGACCCTGAATTGATTCAAGCTGTGCGTGCTGGACGTAAGCAAGAGTTTGAGGCGTTCCACTATGCAGAAGATCCACCAGATCCCGAATCTGCACAGACATTTCTGCGGTGTAAACTTAACTGGGAATTGCGTCACCAAGGACAACACAAGGTTTTATGGAATTGGTATCGTCAGTTAATTAATTTACGCCAAACTCATCCCGCGTTGTTGAATTTTGACCGCGACAGTATTACAGCAACTAGTGATGAAGAGAAAAAAGTAGTTGTTGTGCGGCGTTGGTGTGAATCGAGGGAAGTGGTATTTGCGATGAATTTTAATTCCTCATCGGTGGCGGTAAGTTTACCAATTCAGCAAAGTGCGCGGAAGTTATTAGACTCAGCCGATGCTGTATGGTCTGGTGAAGGTTCTCAAGCTGCTGACAAACTCGCGGTGGGGGATGAGGTTGTGTTGGCGGCTATGAGTTTAGTTTTGTATAGCAATCCTAAATGAGTCGTGAAAAACATAGATATGGAAACGAACCGCCAAGAACGCCAAGGACGCAAAGGGAAGAAAGAAGAAAAAGACAGGACTTACGCACAAGCTACGGAAAATCGTAGACGCGCAAGCGGCTTCCCGCAGGGTACCACAGAGGCGCAGAGTTCACGGAGAAATGAGAGTTTGAGAGATATTTTGCGTAAGTCCTAAAAGATATAGAAATTTTACAAATGATTTAGGACTGCTATAACGCAGAGTTACGTGAAGTCAACGCGGAGGGGCGTAGAGTGTTTTCCCCTGAACCTCTTTTTCAACCTATTTATATACAAGTAAAAATATTATGCGAATCCCAAAAGTAACTTATAGAATTCAGTTTACACCCCAGTTTGGCTTTGATGATGCTAGAGCGATCGCATCCTATTTATCAGATTTAGGTATTTCTGATTTGTATGCTTCGCCAATTTTTAAGGCGAGAACTGGGAGTACACATGGTTATGATGTGGTAGATGCTGCACTGTTAAATCCGCAATTGGGAACTGAGGACGATTTTGCGGCTTTAGTGGCAGAATTACAAGCTTTGGGGATGGGTTGGCTACAAGATATTGTGCCTAACCACATGGCTTATAGTAGCGAAAATCCCTATTTAATGGATGTGTTAGAACATGGTGCAGATTCTAGTTATACCGATTATTTTGATGTTTGTTGGAACTCGCCTTTTGCTAATAGCCAAGAGCGCATTCTTGCACCATTGTTAGGAGATTTTTATGGTGAAGCTTTAGAAAAGGGAGATATTCAACTCCAATATGAACAGAATGGTTTAACTGTTAACTATTACAGTTTGAAATTACCATTACGGTTAGAGTCTTATAGTAAATTTTTGACTTACAATCTTGGTAAACTCACCCGCACACTGGGGAGAAATCATCCTGATTTTATTAAACTTTTAGGTGTTCTCTACATTCTCAAAAGTGTGCCTTCAGAAGTTACAGGTAAACAGCGTCAAGACCAAATTGCTTTTATCAAAGGTTTGATTTGGGAACTCTACAGCACTAATGATGATATCCGGGGATTTATTGACGAAAACCTGAAAATTTTTAATGGCGAACCAGGTAATTCGGAAAGTTTTAACTTGCTCGATGACTTACTCAACGACCAGTTTTATCGTCTCGCTTTCTGGAAAGTTGGGGCTGAGGAAATGAACTATCGCCGTTTCTTTACTGTTAACGAACTTATCTCAGTGAAAGTTGAAGAAATGCGCGTGTTTAACAACACTCATAGTTTGATTCATAAACTGGTAGAAGAAGGCGTATTCACTGGCTTAAGAATTGATCATATTGATGGACTATATAACCCCACCCAGTATTTAGAAAGACTGCGCGAAAAAATGGGTGATGTTTATATCACTGTCGAGAAGATTTTAGAACTCACGGAAGATTTACCCAACAATTGGCAGATTCAAGGTACTTCGGGATATGATTTTTTGAATTATGTCAATGGTGTATTTTGTCAAGCACAAAATCAAGCAGCTTTTAATAAAATTTACCATTCATTTATCGGTGCAAGGGTCAATTATCCATCACTTGTTAAAGAGAAAAAACATCTCATATTAGAAAAGAATTTAGCAGGTGATATTGATAATCTAGCCAGTTTATTAAAAAATATTGCCAGCAAATATCGCTATGGTAATGATTTTACATTGAATGGTTTGAAACGAGCGATCGCAGAACTTATCACATTATTCCCTATCTACCGTACTTATATCACCCCCGATGCCATTTCCGACACAGATAAAGCTTGTATTCAACAAGTAATTAACACAGCGAGAAAACAAGTACCTCTGTTGCAACACGAAATGAACTTTTTAGAAAAAGTCTTGTTGTTGCAGTTTGATGAATCTCTCAGCCAAACAGAAAAAGAACAGTGGATTTATTTTGTCTTGCGGATGCAGCAATACACTGGGCCACTCATGGCTAAAGGCGTGGAAGATACTACTTTATATGTTTACAACCGTCTAATTTCCCTGAATGAAGTCGGCGGAAACCCCAGTCATTTTGGAATTAATATTGAGCAATTTCATAACTTTAACCAACAACACCAACAGAACTGGCCTCACACCATGAACGCCACCGCCACCCATGATACCAAGCGCGGCGAAGATGTCAGAGCAAGGTTAAATGTGTTGTCCGAAATTCCTCAAGAATGGGAACAACAGGTAAATAACTGGAGTGAAATCAATCAATCACATCGTAGCTTAGTCGATCGCAACGATGAATACTTCCTCTATCAAACCCTAGTTGGCGCATTTCCCTTTGCAGAACATGAACAAGCCTCCTTTGTGGAACGAGTGCAAGAATACATGATTAAAGCCATCCGGGAAGCAAAAGTTCACACCGCATGGTTACGCCCCGATAACGAGTATGAAGCAGCTTGTACCACCTTTGTGCAGAAAATACTTGACCCCAGCTTATCACGAGAATTTTTAGATAACTTCCGTCCCTTTCAACAAAAAATTGCCGAATATGGCATATTTAATTCTCTTTCCCAAACCCTTCTTAAAATTACTGCGCCTGGTGTTCCCGACTTCTACCAAGGAACAGAACTTTGGGATTTCAGCTTAGTTGACCCCGATAACCGCCGTCCCGTAGATTTTGAATTGCGACGTAGTTATTTGAGTACCATCCAAGCACAAATCAAAACAGATATTCTCGGCTGCATTCCCGAACTACTAACTCAGAAAACCGACGGTAGAATCAAACTGTTTTTAACCCTGCAAGCACTCAAAGCCAGAACAAAATATCTTTCCTTATTCCAAAACGGCGAATATCAACCACTAGAAGTCCACGGAACCCACGCCAACCATATCATCGCCTTTGCCAGACAACATAACAAGCAAACCGCGATCGCCATTGTCCCCCGTTTCCTCACCAGCCTCACCCAACTCGGACAACCCCCACTAGGCGAGTCAGTATGGCAAGATACACACCTAAAACTCCCCGCCAAAACTTGGCAAAACCTCCTTACCCACCAAACCCTACAAACCGGAGATACTCTCCCTATCTCCCAAACCCTCTCCCACTTCCCCGTAGCCCTATTAATTGCTGAGTAAAATCTTCCATCCTTTGCGCCTTTGCGCCTTTGCGTGAGGTAAAACCTATGACTATACAACTCACCACACAAACACAAGTCCGCACCTACATCAAACAAACCTGGAAAACCCTCACCCGTTCCCATCAACACCTACTAGAATCAGCCCAAGACACCAAACTAGAACACCAAGCCAATACCCCGTGGTTAATTTACATATCTCCCCAAGAAGACTGTAATACAGTCAAGTCTGTGTTAGAGCGATCGCTATCTGCAACCGAAATGCAGCAAATCGAAATTCGCACCTTACCCAACGAAGTTGCAGATATTCAAGAACACGGCTTGTTATATCTCCCCGGCGCTTATGTTGTTCCTGGTGGACGTTTTAACGAGATGTATGGCTGGGACAGCTATTTTATTTTGCTGGGCTTGCTGCGGGATGAAGAATGGGAATTAGCCCAAAGTCAAGTTGATCAATTACTTTATCAAGTGCAGCATTACGGCACTATCCTCAATGCCAACCGTACCTATATGCTGACGCGATCGCAACCCCCTGTCCTCAGTTTGATGGTGCTGGCGTTGTTTCAACATACCCAAGACATAGCATGGTTAAAATCAACCTTGCCCTTATTAGAACAGTTTTATTATTACTGGGTAGTACCGCCGCATCTCAATCCCGCTACAGGTTTATCCCGATATTTTGCTTTAGGAGAAGGGCCAGCCCCCGAAGTTGTGTTTTCGGAACTGGACGAGGAAGGACGCAGCCACTACGAACGTGTCAAGGAATATTATCAAAAATTTGAGATTGATGATTATGATGTGAGCTTGTATTATGACCGCGAAAAAGACGAACTCACAGACTTATTTTACAAAGGCGATCGCTCTATGCGTGAGTCCGGATTTGATATTTCCAACCGCTTTGGCCCTTTCAGCGTTGATATTATCCATTATGCGCCTGTGTGTTTAAATAGTTTGCTGTATCAAATGGAGCAAGACTTGGCGCAGATTCACGATATTTTAGGTAATCCCGAACTTGGACAACAATGGAGCGATCGCGCCAGTCTCCGCCGTGAGCGTATCAATCAACACTTGTGGGATGAAGACACAGGACTTTACCTAGACTATCATTTCCCCAGTGGCGATCGTCGTCATTATGAATTTGCTACCACCTTTTATCCTCTCTGGACAGGACTTGCTTCACCCACACAAGCTGCAAGAATTGTCCAAAATCTACCAACATTCGTCGCGCCAGGGGGAATTTTTACCAGTTCTCATGTCACCGGAAATCAATGGGACGCGCCTTTTGGCTGGTCTCCCCTCACATTAATTGCTGTCCTGGGACTGCGCCGCTATGGATATCATACCGAAGCCAAAGAGATTGCTGATAAATTCCTCACTATGGCGATGAAAGAATTTACCAGATTTGGTTTCTTCGTCGAAAAATATGACGTTGAGCGTTGTTCTGCTCAAGTTTCCGACGAAATTTGCTTTGGTTACAGTTCCAATGAAATAGGTTTCGGTTGGACTAATGGCGTGATTTTAGAACTTTTAGCTTTGGGTTACGGGGAGAGTGTAAGGGTGTAAGGGACTTGCATAAAAATAAAGTACCAGTAAACCGAGTTTCGACTTCGCTCAACTCTCAAGGGTCGAGGGTTGAGCGAAGTCGAAACCCGTCTGGTTGCAACCCTATTAACCCGCAGATCCCTAAATGAACAAAAACCCTTACTAAACCCTTTGAGAATCATGGGTTTCAAGTGGTGTGGAAAAATACTTCCCTGTTCCCTGTTCCCTTGTCAACCTCATCAAGATGATGGTGGAATCAAGCTGGCTGTTTTAGCGACACTATCCCAAACTATCCAAGCGCAGGAATTATCTACATCATCGGCATTATTGGTAACTTTGAAATAGATTTTATCTCCGCCTTTCGGTTCAATGGCAAAATCAGCATTTTGAGCATAAACAACTTTGAAACCTCTATCACGCAAGCAATACATCGCCCAAGCTTTGAGTGATTGCTTGTATGGTTCATGGGGAATTGGTGGTTTTGTGAGTGCTGCTTCGATGACTTGAAATATCTGCATTGTGATAGTAATTCGGTTTGATTGTTGAAATTATCTGTAAAGGCTGGGAGTAGGGAATAGGGAGTAGGGAGTAGGAAAGAGTATTTTTTTCAGCAATCAAATATGAGACATATATGAAATAAAGGGAAAAGAGAAATCCGGTTTAGAAAAAGACTTAGGACTCAGTACTCATAACTCAGCACTTTATTTTCAGGTTGAGGATCGCAACGAATTTCAATCATAAATCCGTCAGGGTCATAAAAGTACACACCTTTACCTGTAGGACGAGTAACTGGGCCATGTGCGATCGCTACTTTATTCTCCTCTAAAACCGCTAGTGCCGTCTCAAATAATCGCGGATCAATATCAAACGCCAAATGATAAGCTCTGGTAAAACTCTGTTCTGGGTCTGGATGGGGTGGATTGAGATCCGGTGTCCAAAATAAATCTAAAATTACACCATCGGGGGTCACAAAGTTGGCAACTTTCCCTTCCGCGACAAGTTCCACCAGTGTTGCGGGGACTTGCTTACCCGTCAATTCATGTAAGCCTAAAATCTTACCGTAAAAGTGACGCGAAGCTTGCATATCTTTGACATTGAGAGCAATGTGATGCACTTTCCGCAAATTTCCAGGAGTAAGGATACTTTTCATACATCAGATTTTCAGATATCGCTTTGACGTACTAGCTACAGTAAATAACTACGAATTATCTTCGATATTCATCGCCACAATCGCCAATTATTTTATATAAATCGCGGGATTTTTGCGAGACTTGCTCGATGCGATCGCAATCTTCCTGATTTAAACTAAAACCAAATACTTTGGCATTATTTTCGATATGTTCCGATACACCCAGTCTTGCGCCAACAATCACACCTCCCACTGCTGGTTTATCTAAAATGTAACGTACAGCAACATTCGCAATACTGACACCATACTTATCAGCAATTTCTTTCAGCGTCACCAGCAATTCTTGAAATAATTGCCAACCACCCCAAGCATCAATCATATTTTTGTATTTACGTAAGCTGGCTGTACCTAAATCAAAGTTTCGTGGTTCTGGCTGACCTAAATATTTCTCTGATAAGAAACCGCCACAAACTGTCCCGTAAGTTAACAGTTTAATGTTATGTTCCTGACAAAATTCCACCATTGCCACTTCTGGACGGCGGTCAACTAAAGAAAACTGCACTTGATTAGAAACAATTTTAATTCCTGCATTGACAATAATTTGCAGGTGTTTTGTATCAAAATTTGTCAAAGCCAAGTGCTTTATTTTGCCCTCAGTTTGCAATTCTGCCATAAATATCAGGGCATCTAGATAATTTTTATCATTATATTCCCACCAGTGAAATTGCATTAAATCTAAAGATTCAACTCTCATTCTCCGCAAGGAAATATTAATATTTTCTTCAACGACTTTTTTCGTAATTTTTCGCGGACGAGGAACCCATTTTGTGAAAGCCTGTAAGTTAGCTAAAGCTTCTTTCCCTCTAGTTGCAATTAGTTGATGGCGAAATTCCCCAATAAAATCTTCAGCCGGGCCATAATGATCAGCTAAATCCCAGGTAGTAAAACCTGCATCCAGATATTGAAACATAGCTTGTATAGCTGCTTGTGGTTGAATATGTCCATGTGCGCCAGATACTTGCCACATTCCATTTAATATCCGACAAATATTTAAATCAGGAGTGAGTTGCAGACGACTTTCTGTAGGTAGTAGCACCATATATAGTAATCCGATTTGATTTTTGAATTATCTGTAAAGGCTGGGAGTCGGAAGTAGGGAGTAGGGAGTAGGACAAATATGATTCATATAATTGAATTGATAATTATCTAACGCCAATCTTTGGCTGCTTGTTCTAGAACATAAACCGCAACATCGTGAATTTCTTGTTCACTCAGGCGGTCTTTATAAGCAGACATATTACTTTTGCCATTGGTGACAATAGATGTAATTGCCTCTATGGAATCCATATTATATTTCTTGAGGGCTTGCTTTTTTAAATTTTTTCCGCGTCTGATAATGTTACTGCCGTTAATATGGCAACCAGCACAATGCAGGCTAAATATTTGTGCGCCGTTTGCTGTGTCACTGGCATTTGCAGGCAAAGTAAAAGTAGTTGTCAATAACAAGATAATTAAACTTAATAGCTGCATCATTTTGAGCAGATTAATTCTCATTATCTTAATTTGTGCTTTGGTGGTCATCATTGCTTGAGAGTGACTGTAATCTCAAATTTTATCTTCTCATAATTATGTGCATAGCGATACCCAATATTTGCTGTGTCAATAAAACCACAGATACAAACTGATAATTTGTCATTTTCTATCTAAAGGAAGTGTCTATTCCCAATAGAATACGTCAAAATTAAGATGTTGGAGATGACTAAACTAAATAAATTTATCCAAATTAGCTAAATACACGAGTTGAAAATGGTTAAAAATGTCAAAGAACAAATTCAAACTGACTTGAGACAAGTTAAAGAAACTGGTCAGTTACGGACTGAAAGAGTTAGAGAAATTGTCAAATCAGCAGTTTCGCAAGTTGCGGCTGAGTTGAAAGAAGGTTCAACCGAATTGCGGGGACTGGTTAAAGATGCGGTTGCGGCTGTGATTGAAACTCTGCAAGAAAGAGGAACTGAAATTAAAGAAGAAGTGACAGCTTCTATTGAAGGTGCTTTGGAAGGTGCGAACCACAAAAGACACGAAACTATTATTCACACTCAGTCAGAACTGCAAAGATTACAGGCTCAGTTAGATAGTGAAGAAGAAAAACTTCAGCAAGATGTAGATGTGATATTAGCTGAGATTGAGGAAACAGGTAAACAAAATACTGCTGATACTAAAAATGTAATTGACTCGGCTGTGAATGCTATCAAAAATAGTGATGAAGTTTCGTTACTAAGAAAACGTTACGCTCAATTACAAGCACAATTAGCCATTGTCCGCGCGAATTTAGCAGCACGTTATGGCGGCCGTTCGGAAGAAATTCAAAATCATCTCAATGATGCCAAAAATTGGTATGACCAAGCTCGTCCCCAAGCGGAAGTTTTAGCGACCCAGGTATCACAGAAGCGATCGCAGTTAGAAGATAAACTAGGTGAAGCTGGTACAGCCATCGCCAAAAAAGAATTTCAAATCAAACAAACCTTACGCGAGTTACTTCTCGCAACTGCTGATTTGTTTAAAGACAAGGAACCAGCAGAAAAAAACTAGTACAACAAGGCAAAAGGAAAAAGAAATAATAACGATATCACAAGCCTTTTAGCAATTCCCGATGGTCTGTTTATTTACGCTGATCTGTACTAGATACTCATATCATAATAACCCCGACTTCTTCAAGAAGTCGGGGTTCTGAGCAAGTACAATTTAGTTAACAAAGTACTTCATACAAAAGCTATCTTCCCCTAGTCATCGCCATAACAGCATCAACTGTAATTTCCGGGAGAATACCCAAACTGGGGAGAAAATCTCCGCTTGCAAAAATTATCGGTAAGTCATCTCCTTGCCAAACCCATATTTGCTGACGAGCCAAGTCGATTAACCAAGCCAGTTGGGTTCCATTACTAAGACAGTGGAGAATCTTATTTTGTAAGTCTAAAGTGCTTTGGTCTGGTGAGCGAATTTCAATTAACCAATCTGGCGCTCCATTAAATGGGCCATCTGCATCACTCAGGCGATCGCCTGCAATAATCACAATATCTGGTACTGGTGAATAAGGCGGTACAATACAACGTAGCTTCTGCACAGCTTCAAATTGATCGGTGCGATCGTTAATATAATTTACTAGGTTACGTTGTAGCCTGGAATGAAATAAGGTTGGCATTATTTTTTGGACAACTCACCCATCAATTAGTTCCAATGCAGGAGAAGCTTCTATTTGAGGTTGAGCAAGAAACTCTGCAAGCGAAATCTTAGTACTTGACTGGGGCATATATTCTGCATAAAACTTTACTATGCTTGCTTGTATAGCATCTAATTATATTTCATAATCGGATATGCAATCAATACCATACTAAACTTAAGTCACTGTAGCTCTCTACATATTCAGAAAAACATAATAAAAAGGGTAGATTTTTATAGTCTACCCTTAATTGATTGTCCTTATTTAGAGAGGTTTGTTCGATGGAAAGATGTAGATTTTCTTGCCTAATTAGTAAGTGCCGCTATTTAATGCTTCTTCTCTCTTAGCCACTATCCACAGTGCATGAATACTACCAGGAAGCCAACCAAGCAAAGTCAGCAGAATATTAATTACCAAAGTCGGGCCAACGCCAACTGTCAGAAAAACGCCTAAAGGAGGCAAGAAAATAGCAAGTAAAAAGCGTAATATTTTCATGGGTTAGTTGTTACTGTTTCAAATTGATTAACTCATATTGTGCAGAATTAACTTGATGACAAACTCTGTCTCAGGAATTATGTTAATTCTGGATGATTGTTGCAGCCGAATTTCTACTATTGCTGAGGATTACCTTGAGGTAATTCACCTGTTTTTGAAGTGTTGCCTGTTAAAGACAAGTTTCTTTCAGCAAAGTAATTACCAATGAAGGTGTTAGCTAAAGATAAAACAACTGGACCGAGAATAAACGCGAGGATTCCATGTGCGCTAAACCCAGGCACTAAAAATGCGGCTAATGTGAAACAAATACCGTTCACAACCAGGGAAAATGCGCCAAAGGTTAACAGGTTTAATGGTAAAGATAGGGTAGAAAGAACTGGCTTGACAGAACTATTGAGTAAGCCAATGACAACAGCAGCAATTAACGCCGAAGGAAAGTTAGCAATATTAACACCAGGTACAACTAAATCAACAATTAGTAAGCTGAGTGCTGTAGCTAGAGTGATAAGAAATGTTCCCAACATTGTTTTACCTAAAAAGTCAGTGATAGTTTGTTTGAATGTCTTGCTACTATCATTAACAATCTAGAAAGATTCAACCTCTCTTATAAGATAGATTGTGCTTCTACCAGTTGACTGATTTTGGCAGAAACTTCGTAAATTACGAGAAAACTAACTCTAGCCTCTAATCCCTATTTTTACCACCAGTTGCCGCCTTTACCTTCACATTCACGCTTCGTTACATAATGGCGGTAGCGAAACATCGCTTCTAGTTGACTTTGGACTAGCCAACCACTGATAAATTCAACGGTATCTCCCCCTGGCATAGAGTAGGAAATTGCATCTGTTAGCTTGGTTTTGCCATCTTCTGACTGAAATTCATGACGATGTACCCAAGTTTCAAAGGGGCCAGATATTTGTTCATCGACAAATAGGTGATATGGTTCGCATTGGGTGTGACGCGCTAACCAAGTTAAAGGTACTAAACCCAAAAACAAACGAAACTCTGTAATAGCACCTATTTGCAGTCCTCCCTCCCGCCGGACTACTTGGACTGGTTGCCAAGGTGGAGTTAGCGTTTGTAGGATATCTGGTCTTTCGTGAAATTGCCAAACTACTTCTATTGGCGCATTAATTACAGATGAATGGTTGAAGTGCAGCATGAACAGCAAAACCTAAAACTCATACCAAGAAAAAATGATGGTGACAGATGGTATTAATACACCCAAGGGATACACAGCGATTCTAAATCTAAAATCCAAAATATATCAGCCTTCGTCGTATTCAGTGTCGATTTCGATATCTAAGGTGTCTTCATCAACCCGGATATACAAAATATTGGGGTTACAGCAAACTTGACAATCTTCAACATAAGATTGTTGTCCCCCCGCACTCAAGTCAATAAAGGTTAAGTTTGGTTCGCCGCAAAAGGCGCAGTAATACTCAGCAGTGGTTTGCATTCAAATTTTGACTACGAATTTAACGGTTGTAGTTCTTTAGAGGCTGAACGGAAATGACTTGTCGCCTCATCCAAGTGCTTTAGTAGTGTAGACTGCGGTAGCGGCCCTTGCAAGTGGCTCCAAGGCAAGACTTGGGATGTTGACCAAGTACTATGGACGTAGAAATCTAAATCGGGGATTTGTCCTTTAAGTTGCTTGAAGGCGCGTTTATAACTACCCAAGGAGTCGCCAAAATCGCGGGTGAGTTCGAGAAGTTGGGATAATCTGCGATCGCCCCGCGACAACAAAGCCTGTATGATAGACCAGTTATAACTTTCTGGACGAAAATCGATTCCTTGGGGTTTGAGTTGTTTTTGTAGAAGCTGCAACCGCTTCTCTGCTTGACGGTTTACCCCAAACCATTGAAATGGTGTATGAGATTTCGGGACAAAGGTACTACAGCCAAAGCTTAACCGTAGTCCTGGTGCAGCTTTTTTCATACTCCGCATCATCGCCACAGTTGCGTCTAAATCGTCCGCCTCTTCCCCAGGGATACCCACCATCCCATAGAGTTTTAAGCCTGAGAGTCCGCCAGCTTTCGCGTTTATCGCCGCTTGAATGATTTCATCATTTTGCAGCTTTTTATTGATGATTTGCCGCAGTTGATCAGAACCACTTTCTACAGCTATGGTAAGCGATCGCGTGTCTCGTTTTGCCAAAGTTTCCGCCAACTGTACCGTTACCGTATTAGTTCTCACCGAAGCAATACTCAACCGCACATCATCATATTTTGGCTGACTAATATAATTTAATAACTCCTCAAACTCTGGATGTTGTGTTACAGAAGCACCCAATAATCCCAAGCGATTTGTAACTGCTAAACCTCTCTCAATTGCGGGAATTAATGAACCTTCCAAACTAGCAGTTCTAAATGGTAGTGTTAGATAACTTGCCAAACAAAAACGACACATTTCCGGACAACTTCTCACCACCTCCACCATGTAAATATTTTCCCAAGCAGCTTTTTCAGTAACTACTGTAGAAGCTGAGAGAATATTTCCGCGATAAGTCTGCTTCTGCACAATTGTCGGCACATCCGCATCAATTGGCTGAATTGACTTTACCTCACCATCTGGTGTGTAATATTCCACTTCATACAAACTCGGAATATAAATTCCTGGTACTTGAGCCAATCTTTGAAGCTGAATTTGTCTAGGAGCTTGTCTAACTTCTTTGTAAGCTTCAATAAAATTACCCAGCAGATTTTCCCCATCTCCTAACAAGATGATATCAAAAAAAGCGGCAAAAGGTTCAGGATTAGCCGTGAGAACTGGGCCACCACCAAAAATTAGCGGATGAGCATCATTTCGTAACTTTGCCCGAATTGGAATATCTAGAGATTCAAGTAAATTTAAAATGTTTACATAATCTAATTCCCACGAAATCGAAAATCCCACAATTTCTGGTTGTCTCGGAAGTTGTTCATGTATATCAGTAAATAGACGACTCACCTGCACATCATCGCGCATTGCCAAAGTTGCCCAAACTATCTGATAACCAAGGCTAGTAATACCCACACTGTACTCATTAGGAAAGGCAAAAATTAAGGGTATCGCATTAGTGTCAGGAGTAGTAGGAGTGAATAAAAGTCGTTCAGCAGCAAATAGAGATGATGTCATGCAATTTTAGATTTTATATTCCAATTTTTATATTAAAAAAACGAAAAAAAGACTCTGCGTACCTTTGCGTTTACCTCCGCGAGCCTCTGCGTTTAAAAGTCTTTCCACATTTCTAATTATAACTTAACAAAACCTAGCAATTAATTCTTCCCGCGATAATTGCAATAGCAAAGGAGTAAATTCTTCCGGTGGTAAAGCTAATAAAGGTTCAATAATTGCTTGTAGTTGATTATCTAATTCCCCAAAGCGAACCTTCAGCAAATTTTCCACAACTAACCGTTGACCTTGCTGAATTCCTCGTTGTGTAGCCTGTTCTCTATCTTGTTGGTAAAGTGGTGCTAATCGCATAACTAACTCCCTATCTTCTTCATCTGGGTTGTGCGTTAGAAATGTAGGGTGTGTTGTTGCGAAACACAACGCACCGCTAAAAATTTAAGGTGGGTTTCAAGCTTAGATCTAAGACACCTTTGTATCTCAAGAAGCTTAGAGAACTGGATCTTACACATAAATAGTGACTATTTCTACAACTGGCCATAAAATAAAATAGCCCTTACATGCTACCAACACGTAAGGGCTTAAGACTATAAAAACGATTTAATCCCTGTGATATGACTCATGGGGATTATTTATTGTTGGGGATGAGATACCCCATGAACGCGCCTATACTGACCTTCGCTACATCAAGAAAAGCTGGTCTAGTGTCTTTATCGACAATCGAAAATCCGATTAGGCCAAATAAACAAACAAGCACAATAATTCCAAGCATTAGTTCTTTGGGGTTTAAATTTTTCATGCAATTGCTTCCTTCTGTACTACTTACGTGGATATTACATCAGTAAAAAAGGTACCTCTCCACTAAATCAGAATATTTCACCTTCTGCCTAGAGTAAATTTACGATAAATTCACATATAATCAACCTAATTTAAGTGTAAATACGCAGACTGCATTATATGCTTGAAACTAATCACTGAAATAATACCATAGTGATATGTATAGTAAAAAATAGCAATAGCTCAGTATACGCAAGAGAAAACAAAGTATGAACAAGTAATTTTGACAATTTGTGGACTAGTAAGATTGCGAATTGGCGCACTTATATTACCACCAGAAATCCACGCGATCGCCTAAGCTAAAATTAATGCACATCACCAGATATTTTGGTCTTGTTCTCTACAATAAATATCTCAAACCCTTATTGGCTCATATAGACTAGTTGATTCACAATGCTTGCCTTTGCACCCTAAAAACTAGCCAGATAAAGGGTTTGATAGTTATTGGAGATGTCTATTACGTAATGTAGGTGAAATTCTCCTATTCGCGCAGCATATCTGACAAAAAAGGGTACCTATAAAATTAATTATTGAGATGCTGAGAAACAATGATGATTTATACAGGTAATCCTGTTCCAGCAATCAAAATGTACAACCCTTGCTACTTCAAGGTTTCCCGAATTAACCCCTGGCGGCTGGTTGTGGGTGATCCATGTGTGGATTGGGGAAGATGCTTGGATTGATAATCTAGCGACTGTGACGATTGAAAGTCATGTGTGTATATCTCAAGGGGCGTATTTCTGCACACGCTAGGTACAAGATGTGAATATAGTAATCAGGTTTGATTTCTGAACCTATTTGTATAGACAGGGAATAGGAAGTGGGGTGTAGGAACGAAACATTATTTGGATGTACTGATATTTTTCATAAATCAAATATGAGTCCTATAGAAGCAGGGCGAACGCATCTAAAGTATACTTAGTGACTACTGAAATTGAGAATCAACGGAAAAATCAGCATTTATCATTTGAACCACTGTCCAAACCTCAAAGCGATCGCTAAAATCTTTGTCAATAAACATGGCTTAATGCGATTATTTTTGAGACTATTGAGAATAGTTTAGCCTTATTGACATGATGCGGCCGCCCTGCCCATAGAAGCGATCGCTACTTCTACGTGTCGTAGTAAAGTATTTCCATCTAAATAAATCTGTTTGTTTAAGATTTGAAAATTAATTTACTACTATTGAGACTTTGACTTAGATAAACCTAGCGATTAATTCTTCGCGCGATAATTGCAACAGCAAAGGAGTAAATTCTTCCGGTGATAAAGCTAATAAAGGTTCAATAATTGCTTGTAGTTGATTATCTAATTCACCAAAGCGAACCCTCAGCAAATTTTCCACAACTAACCTTTCACCTTCTTGTATCGCTTGTTCTCTATCTTGTTGATAAAGTGGTGCTAATCGCATAACTAACTCCCTATCTTCTTCGTCTGGATTTTGCGTAAATTGTAAATTTTGTTGCAAGTTGTATAGTAATTCTAATGCTGCTTTTCGGAATGGGTTATTAGGAGATAGTGCTTCTAGCTCATCAATGGCTTGTTTCTGAACGTTTCCTCTACCAATGATTCTCAGCCATAAGGTTTCGGGGATAATAGGTAACTGATGAATTGCGACTATGGCTGTACGTAGGTAGTCTGCCATAAAGTAAACACCGGGCAGAAAATCAGCTTTCGGGTTAGCACCAAATCCTGAGAGGAGTGATGCTGATGCTGTTGGTGTCAGAATCCATAATTTTGGTAAATCAGATTCTTGAATGCGGGTGTTGTTTCGATTTGCTTGCCGTTGTAAATCGCCACGTACCTCTAATAATTTTAAAAGACAATCACAGATTTCTGTAGCCGCCGCAGGATTCCGAAACGGTTCAAACAACGCCGGAGTCGTGGCAAATTGTCCCAATAAACCAAGGGTTTCTGAGATGTTGCTTGGTTGGGTGGGAATGAAATAAACGTCTATTTCTCTGACTTCGCCTGCAACTCGTCGTGCTGCTTGAACTTCGCCATAAGGGGTGAGTAATTCTTCAAGGTAGTCTTTAGCGAATTGGTCATGAATGAATCTGGTCATGTAATGAAAATTTGGCAATGCAACCTAGTTTAAAGTGTTGATGCACACCATATCCTTGCTTATGGCTTGTTCTATTAAAAAGTGCAAGCGATCGCTAATTCTGCGTGTCGTAGTAATGTAGCTTTATCCAAAGCATGAACAATGTATTGTGGTGTTTGGGCTAACAAATTTTCAATTCTCTGTCTAGCGGCTTTCACTACCTCTTGCTGCAAGCTACCTTGACTGAGAGCATCAGCAAAATCTTTCGCCATATAATAAGTACGTTCCAAAGACGATGAATTGATATTCCGCGACAAAATAAACAAGTCACACCCAGCGTTAAAGGCGCGTGCAACAGTACCGCTTTGGGTAAACATATCGGAAATTGCTTTCATATCCAAATCATCGGATACGACAACACCCTCAAACCCTAGTTCTTCTCGTAAAATATTTTTCAGAATTGGTTGTGAGATAGTTCCTGGCACATCTGGGTCAATTTGAGGAAATAAGATATGAGTTGTCATAATTAAAGGAATTTGCGCTGCAATCAAAGCTTTAAAAGGTATCAGTTCCCGATCGCGCAAATCTTGTACAGTTAAATTCAGCACTGGTAACTCAACATGAGAATCGGTGCTTGTGTCTCCATGTCCCGGAAAATGCTTGGCACATCCTAAAATACCAGACTCTTGCAACCCTAGATAATATTCCAACGCATACTGAGCTGCGGTTTCTGGTGTGTTGCCAAAAGCACGCGCCCCAATTACCGGGTTGAGAGGATTAGAATAAACATCCGCCACAGGCGACCAAGAGACATTAATTCCCAGTGATTTCAACTCTCTGGCTGTGGCTTTTGCTACTTCCCTGGCTTGTGATCGCAACAGTGAAGCATAAGGAAATCTCGTAATAGGTAAAGGTGTGCGAACCACACGCCCGCCTTCATGATCTAAAGTCATGAACATCGAATCACGTTCCGCATATTCTCGAATTTGGTCGATGAGTTCTTGAAAACTTTCTAACCAAACCTCATAAGCAACGCCATCTATAAAGTTTTTCCCAAAAAATATGACTCCCACTGGTTTTAATTCACCCAGCGCCCGCTTATCATCATCACTCAATGTTGTGCCGGAAACCCCCAAAATTACGTGATTTCCAAATAGTTCTAGCTCTCGTGAAATTGACATAATTTTTTACCTATTTTTCTAAAAAAGTTTTGTATAAAAATTTGCCTTCGCAATAAAGTGTTATACAAATTTTTCCTGTAATCTGTAACCTCTAACCTATAACCTGTCACCTCTTAATAGAACTTTTTCCCCAAGCAAACGCACAATTACTGCCAAATGTAACGGATTGCAACGTATAATGAGAACGACAAAACCATTAAGAAATATTGAACAACAGTAGGTTGAAATGCGAGTAGCGATCGCGGGTGCTGGTCTAGCAGGACTTTCCTGCGCGAAATATCTTGTAGACGCAGGTCACACTCCCATTGTCTTAGAGCGTCGGGACGTATTGGGTGGCCTAGTAGCGGCATGGAAAGACTCTGACGGCGACTGGTACGAAACCGGGTTACACGCCTTCTTTGGGGCATACCCCAATATGCTGCAATTGCTCAAGGAATTAGGCATTGAAGACCGCCTCCAATGGAAAGAACATACACTAATTTTTAATCAACCAGAAAAGCCCGGAACACTCTCACGGTTTGATGTTCCTGACATTCCATCTCCGTTTAACATCATTGCCTCGATTCTGCGTAACAACGATATGTTGACTTGGGAGCAGAAGATTAGGTTTGCTATTGGCCTGCTGCCAGCCATTGTCCGGGGTCAAAAGTATGTTGAGGAGATGGACAAGTACAGCTTTTCTGAATGGCTGAAAAGACAAGGCGTTGGTGAACGAGTAGCAAGTGACGTGTTTATTGCTGCTTCTAAAGCCCTCACTTTTATTAACCCTGATGAAGTTTCTTCAACAATTTTATTAACAGCCCTCAATCGTTTCTTGCAAGAGCGATACGGCTCCAAAATCGCCTTTTTGGATGGTTCGCCCACCGAAAGATTGTGTCAACCCATCGTTGATTACATTACCGAACGTGGTGGCCAAGTGCGGCTCAATGCCCCCCTCAAAGAAATTGTGCTTCACCCTGATGGCACAGTTAAAGAATTTTTGCTGCGTGGGTTAAATGGCGAACCCGATGAAGTGGTGACGGCAGACTTTTACGTATCAGCGATGTCAGTTGATCCGTTAAAAGTGATGTTGCCTGAACCTTGGCAGCAAATGGAATTCTTTCAAAAGCTAGAAGGCTTAGAAGGCGTACCAGTAGTTAACCTTCATTTATGGTTTGATCGGAAATTAACAGACATTGATCACCTACTTTTCTCGCGATCGCCCCTCCTCAGCGTTTATGCTGATATGAGCAACACTTGTCGAGAATATGCTAACCCTGATCGCTCAATGCTGGAATTAGTTCTAGCTCCAGCGAAAGATTGGGTGAGCAAATCTGACGAGGAAATTGTGGCTGCAACTATGACTGAGTTGGAAAAACTCTTCCCCGACCACTTTGGGAAAGAAAATCCAGCAAAACTGTTGAAATCTCATGTAGTGAAAACGCCGCGTTCAGTTTACAAAGCGACTCCTGGTCGTCAACAGTACCGTCCGCCCCAAAAAACGCCCATCGCCAATTTCTTTTTGAGTGGGAGTTACACCATGCAACGCTATCTAGGCAGTATGGAAGGGGCCGTACTTTCTGGTAAGCTAACAGCGCAGGCGATTTGTGAATCGCTGCCAGAGGCCAGTGCCTCAAACTTACAAACGCTAACCCGACCGCCTGCAACGAATGCTGCAACTGCCTGATTCCCCCCCGCGCATGAAAACGCTGGTCTCTGTAGACGAGTCATATAAACTTTGTCGGCAACTTACAGCCAAGTATGCCAAAACCTTTTACCTTGGTACTTTGCTGATGAGTCCGGCAAAGCGTCAAGCCGTTTGGGCAATTTACGCTTGGTGTCGCCGTACAGACGAATTAGTAGATGGGCCTGCATCTGCCATCACCACCCCAGAAACCCTAGACCTATGGGAGCAGCAACTAGAATCGATTTTTGCAGGACACCCACAGGAAAATTACGATGTCGCTTTGGTGGATAGTTTGCAAAACTTTCCCCTCGACATTCAGCCCTTTCGGGATATGATTGCTGGCCAGCGTATGGACTTATACCGCAGCCGCTACGAAACATTTGAGGAATTATACCTCTACTGTTATCGTGTGGCTGGGACTGTGGGGTTAATGTCAACAGCCATTATGGGTGTAGATACTGAAGCTAATACGACACCTTGGAATCAGAAAAAACCACAGTATATTCCCACAGAAGAAGCGATCGCCCTCGGCATTGCCAATCAACTCACCAACATTCTGCGGGATGTGGGGGAAGATACCCGACGCGGACGCATATACATACCCCTAGAAGACTTAGCGCGATTCAACTACACCGAGCCAGAATTCTTTCAAGGTGTAGTCGATGACCGTTGGCGAGCCTTAATGCAATTTCAAATTGACCGGGCGAGGCAATTCTATACCAAAGCCGAACAAGGTATTAGTCATCTGTCACCCGATGCTCGTTGGCCAGTGTGGGCAGCTTCCATGCTCTACGGGCAGATTTTGGATGCCATTGAACGCAATGATTATGATGTGTTCAGCCAACGGGCTTTTGTGTCGCAATTGAAGAAATTCCGCACCTTACCCTTGGCTTGGATGCGATCGCAAGTGCTGTAAGTAATTGGCGTGAGTATTTATCATTAAGGTAAGGCAGAAGGTAGTCGAAACACTGCCTTCTAAAAATTGTTTGACTTTCCCAAAAAATCTGCTATCATAAATATTCGTGACCCTGGAGAGGTGGCTGAGTGGTCGAAAGCGGCAGATTGCTAATCTGTTGTACGGCAGGCAACTCCGTACCGAGGGTTCGAATCCCTCCCTCTCCGTTTTTCGGCAGTAAATTGCACTCAGTACTGCTAAATATTAAACAAATATTAATATTAATGTCGGCATTAATACAGATACTCCTCACGGTGGATGTTATTATTTAACATTTGGAGTCTGTTGAGATTGAGCTATCTGAAACATAGTTTGAATCTTACTTTCAGGCTCCCGCATTTCAGAGGAGTGAAAGTAAATTATGCCAAGAATTACTACAGCCCTAGCCTTGAGTGTAGCTACCATAGCCACAGGCTTTTTGATGGCAGCTTGCGACAATGCCAACACCAACAATAGCACTAGTACTACCAGCCCAACTGCTAACTCAACTACCACCAGCAGTAATGACGGGTTAAAAATTGGCACTCTATTACCAACAACAGGTGACTTAGCTTCCATTGGACAGCAGATGGTAGGCTCTGTACCATTGCTAGTTGATACCGTTAACGCCTGTGGTGGAGTCAATGGTAAAAACGTCACCCTCGTACAAGTCGACGACCAAACAGACCCCAAAGCCGGTGCGGCTGGGATGACCAAACTAGCAACACTAGATAAAGTAGCTGGTGTAGTTGGTTCCTTTGCGAGTAGTGTTTCCACAGCAGCAGTTTCCGTTGCTGTACCGAATAACGTCATGTTGATCTCTCCTGGTAGCACCAGTCCCGTATTTACGGAGAAAGCGAAAAAAGGCGAATTTAAAGGCTTTTGGGCACGGACTGCACCCCCAGATACTTACCAAGCATTAGCATTAGCCCAGTTAGCTAACAAAAAAGGTTTTAAACGTGTTTCCACAGTTGTAATTAACAACGATTACGGTGTGGGTTTTGAAAAAGCTTTTGTCGAAACTTTTGAAAAATTAGGCGGTACAGTAATTAACAAAAATAACCCAGTGCGTTACGACCCCAAAGCCCAAACCTTTGACACTGAAGCGGCGGCGGCGTTTGCTGGTAAGCCAGATGCAGTAGTCGCTGTACTTTACGCCGAAACAGGTAGTCTGCTGTTAAAAGCTGCCTATCAACAAGGGTTGACCAAAGGAGTACAAGTTCTACTCACCGATGGCGTGAAATCCCCTACTTTCCCTGAACAAGTGGGTAAAGGTAGCGATGGCAAATTTATCTTAACCGGGGCATTAGGGACAGTACCGGGTTCTGATGGTAAAGCCTTAGAAGCCTTTAACAAGTTGTGGAAAGAGAAAAAAGGTGGTTCACCAGGAGAGTACGCACCCCAAGCCTGGGATGCAGCTGCATTGCTAGTCTTAGCAGCACAAGCCGCCAAAGAAAACACAGGTGTGGGCATTTCCAGTAAAATTCGGGAAGTTGCGGCTGGCTCTGGTACAGAAGTGACTGATGTTTGTGAAGGGTTAAAGTTACTCAAAGAAGGTAAAACGATCAACTACCAAGGTGCAAGTGGTAACGTAGATGTGGACGAAAATGGCGATGTCCTTGGTGTGTATGATGTTTGGGCTGTAGGAGATGACGGTAAAATCACCGTAATTGACAAAGTTACACCTAAGTAAGAAGAGGTTAGGGGCTAGTTTGGTCGAGAATTATAAGATACAAGGCTGGGTTGAGTGTTTCACTTCCTTCAGCCCAACCTTTTACTCATTACTCATTACTCATTACTCATTACTCATTCCAAAACTGTAGAAATAAAAAATGGGTAAATCTCATCAAATTCAACGGACTAGCCCCTATTTTCTAAAAACCGTTGAAATTGTAACCAACGCCTACCAACAAACCCACATCAGTTTGATCAAAAAATCCGGCGTTTACGGATGCTGTGGCGGTAAATTGGGCGTTGAGGGATACGTCGATACCGCCAGATACTAAGAAAGCAACTTGTGAATTATCACCAGTGTTAATAGCTGCACCAACTCCCACATAGGGAGCGATAGGTAAAGGCTCAGTAAATTCGTCTTGTTGCAAGGAAAAGTCGTAGGTGACGGGAATCAAAATAGTGGTGTTGTCACCAAATATGGCTGAAGGTCTGATAGAAAAAGCGTTTGTAAATCCCACCTTACTCAGCACGGCAAAATTACCATCACCTAAAGATGTCTCGCCCCCACTTAAGCCAATATTAGCGCCAACACCAATGTAACTTCTGCCGCCGCGAGTCCGTCTACCGACATTCACAACATCTGATTGAGCAATTTCTGGAACATTTGAAGGTTGAGTAGTAGGTTCAACAGGTTGAGGAATTAAAGCCGTAGATGAGGTGGCTACTGTTCCCGGAATCGGTGTGAGGACGGGATTAGTAGTAATAGAAGAATCCATCAACTGCTGAGTATTTGCTTTGTCTACTGTCTGGGCGTGAGCAGAAAAAACGCAACTCAAGACAGCAAAAGTCACTAACCCCGGTAACAAAACAAAACCTTTACGCAGAAACATAGTTTTCACATTCACTCCTAACAGAATATTGCTGTCAAAATCCTGAATTTTACGGTTATACTCCGCAAAATTTGGTAGTGGCTAGACTTTAACTCACAAATTCATTTTCTACATCCTGAGAATGACGTAGGTAGCGGAGGTGAGATATGAAAAAATTAATTTTTCGGGACTTAGGAATAGATGCTTGGTAATTTATTCAAGGCTGCTAAAAACTTTAAAGATTGCTAATGGCTTCGGCAATTAGTTTCGAGACAAAGGGGAGAATTTCGCGGCTTTTGGCGTTGGCTTTACCTTCAGTAAACACTACCAGTAAATAAGGACGTTGATCAGGTATTTCGATATACGCTGCATCGTGACGAACCTGACTTGTCCAACCAGCTTTTGACCAAATTTGAGCATTTTGCGGTAAACCACCACCAATAAAGCCTGTGATTTGGTCTTCTTCAACATCTTTAGGTAAATCTTCGGGGTTGGTACTGCGTTTGAGTAGATTCATCATGGCTTGCGATCGCCCACTCGCAACTGCGACCCCACCAACGATACTATGTAGTAAACGGGCGATCGCATGGGTTGTCAACATATTGCGATTATCAAACATCTCCCCATAAAAAGCGCGTTCCCGTCCATAAGGGCCATCACCCCAAGTTTTTTGACAAACATTTATCGTCTCCATTTCTTCCCAACCCAAAGATTGGTAGTAACGGTTAACAATATGGCGTTGTTGCTTCCAAGTTTCAAACGGCCCTGGTGGTAACTCTGGCCCGGAAGTAGTACCAGTCAAAATATCTACAACTAAACTTGTGGCATCATTACTAGAATCAATTATCATATCGCCCAAGGCTCGCTCCAATTCCTTCGAGGTTTGGATCATGCCTTTTTCTAACCATTCATTTACAGCTACCAAGTAAAATAACTTAACCACACTCGCGGGATAAATCCGTTCTACACCGCGATAAGTAAAACCACGGACTGGGTGATTCCAAAAGGCATTGGGAGTTAAAGCACCACCAGTATTTACAGGTGCTGGTGGATCATAGACAATCCAAGTCAAAGCAATTTGATTTTGGGCTAATGTCGGAAATGTTGCCCAAGTTGCTTCTAAAATGCCATTACCCAAATTTTCTAGTTGCTCGTCTTTTCTAAAGAAAACCATCGAATAATGCTCTCTAATTCAGAATCCCAAATCCTCAATTTGACCGCCTCTGAATATCAATGTCTCGCTAACCTCAACTTATATGATTCTCCTGAGTGTCAACGTCTGGCAACTCAAGCTGCTGTTGGGCGACATTTACAGGTAACATCAAATCATCAAGGGCAAGCAGTAGAGGTATATTTATGTGAGGATGATTATCCAGGCTGGGTGGCGTTGACAGATTTGGGTTTATTACAACCTGCTACTGTACAGTATGAAGCTACAACATGGGCGGAAACTGAAATTAAAAAATTACTTCCCCAGGTGATTGCTTTTACCCAAAAAGCTATGGAGCAATCTAATGAGTATCTTTGGGGTGGGACAGTGGGGCCAAATTATGACTGTTCTGGCTTGATGCAGGCGGCGTTTGTCTCGGTGGGAATTTGGCTACCAAGAGACGCTTATCAGCAAGAAGCTTTTGTCCAAGTAGTCAAGTTAACGGAATTAGAACCAGGAGATTTGGTATTTTTCGGCACACCAGAAAAAGCCACCCATGTCGGACTGTATTTAGGTGAAGGTGCTTATATTCATAGTTCAGGCAAAGCACAAGGACGTAATGGGATTGGAATTGATATTCTCTCGGAACAGGGAGATGCGGTGAGTCGGTCATATTATCAGCAACTACGCGGTGCTGGCCGAGTTGTGCAAAGTTACGAACCACAGAGACGTTGAGGACGCAGAAAGTTTATGAGGAGTGGGTTGATTCCAGAGAGAATGCGTGAGGAAAATGGGGTGATTTCTGCCAATGTACCTGCGGTGTCGGTGGTAGTCCCGGTGCGTGATGAGGTAGAGAGTTTACCACATTTATTAGAGGCGATCGCATCTACTTTATCTGATAGTCAAATTAGTTATGAAATCATCTGTGTCGATGATGGTTCTACAGATGGTTCGGCGGATTTTCTCAAACAACAAGCGCAAATTCGCAGTGATTTAAAAGCGGTAATTCTGCGGCGCAATTACGGACAAACCGCAGCTATGTCTGCTGGATTTAACTATGCAGTGGGTCAAGCAATTGTCACTTTAGATGCTGACTTGCAAAATGATCCGGCTGATATCCCGATGTTATTGGCTAAATTGGATGAAGGCTACGATTTAGTCAGTGGTTGGCGGCAAAAACGGCAAGATGGCGCAGTTAATCGTTTACTTCCTTCTAAAATTGCTAACTGGCTGATTCGGCGGACGACTAGCGTTTATATTCATGACTATGGCTGTTCCCTCAAAGCCTATCGTGCAGAATTGGTAGCAGATATGAATCTCTATGGAGAACTGCACCGATTTTTACCAGCATTGGCATATATTGAAGGGGCAAGAATCACCGAAATGCCTGTACGTCACCACGCAAGGCGATTTGGTCGGAGTAAGTACGGCATTTCCCGGACTTTTCGCGTATTGATGGATTTGTTAACTATTTTGTTTATGAAAAAATTCCTCACCCGCCCAATGCACGTTTTTGGGTTGTTGGGTTTGAGTTCAATGGTTTTGGGTGTGGGAATAGGAATTTATTTGACCTTTGTCAAGTTTGCATTGGGTGAAATGATTGGTAATCGCCCGTTGTTAATTTTGGCAGTTTTATTATTAGTAACTGGTGTACAACTGTTTTGCTTTGGTCTGTTAGCAGAATTGTTAATGCGTACTTACCATGAATCCCAAGGAAGACCTATTTATCGAGTCAGGGAAATAGTTGAAAATAAAAATAACCCCGCTTGATTAATAGGTACAGCGTTTTTCGGTTGAGTTCTGTAGGGTGTGTGACGCAGCGAGAAGATTTGAACGTAGCCATAATATTTATAGCGTCACGCACCAACCACCAAATTGTGACACTTACATAAGTCCTGAATATATATAGGAATCCGGTTTGATTTCTGAATTTATTTGTGTAGTTAGGGAATAGGGAATGGGGAGTCGGGAGTAGGAAAGAAGCCTGATCTGAGTGTACTGATTTTTTTCCAAAATCAAATATGATTCCTATAGGACTTACGCAAAAAAACGAAAAAATAAGGTTTTAGTAAAGGGTGCAGGGGTATGAGAGTGTAAGGGTGTAAGTATTCAAAACCCTTACACCCCATACCCTTTCACCCCCACACCCAATCCCCACAGACAATTTTGGTGCGTAAGTCCTGTCCTATAGCAATACAGTTCAGTTAAGACTAAAAAGCAATTCTGGTGTAGGTTGGGTGGAGGAACGGAACCCAACAGAGTATGCGTGAATGTTGGGTTACGCTATCGCTACACCCAACCTACTATTCTCTTAACTGAAACACAAATAGATTCAGAAATCATCGAGGATTATTATAGTAATCCTCAATGATTTCTGAAGCAATAACTTTCAGTTAAGCACTGTTGATATTGCTTAAGGCAAAATCTGAGTACACCCATTAGCATCAGGAGTCCCTACTTTTGTTGAAGCAGTTGTGAGTGTCAGAGAGTTAGGTGTTTGACCTAAAGCATTACCTGTAGCAATTACATCAAAAATGACTCCGGCCGGGACTGCTTGATTCGCAACTTCTACTGCGATTGGTGGGTTGAAGGCATTATTGATCAATGGGGCAAATTGATCAGGTAGAACTGGATTGAAGTTATATGTACCAGCAGTAAGTTCTGGGTAAGCAATAGCAGTTTTGGGTATCAGGTCTGTGATACGAGTTTCATCCACAGTTGGGCTAGAGGATTTGCTAATACGGAAATCTATCACAGCACTAGTTTCGGAAAAGCGATACCAACGTCCTTTAAATTTACCAGGATTAGGCTGTGTTAAATCCTCTGGAATCACAAAGGGTGATTGATTAAATAATGGTTGACCGGAGGGGCCTGGTAGTGTTCCTGTTATCGCTACTGTGTAAGCACTATTAGGCGCTCCTGTAAATGTTCTAGAAGCAATTGTACTGAAATTATCAGATCGCACAAAAAGTACGTGAAGATTTCCTGGTGTTACATTGACATATTTACTAGCTTGACGAAAATCTACATCCTCTAAAACTTTTTTACCGTTGACAATGACATCAACTGGTGAAGCAGTACCCACCGCAGCGTTAATAACTCTTAATTTCGTAGGGCATTTATAAGGGTTTAGAAGAGAATCTAGTAGGCTAATACTTTGAGTGGACGATTGTTTTGAAGACTCTGTAGATAATTGGGAATAAGCTAAACTTTTGTATGGATAAATAGTCCAACTCATTAAAGATAATGCCAAAGCGCCTGAGAATAATCGTCTTGTTAGAAACATATCTTCCTCCTATTGTGAGACAAAAATAACCAATGGGCAAGCTTTATTCTGCATAAAAAATAATGCGATAATCATCGCAAACATTTTTTATGTATGGGGCTATAGATATTGCAGTGGTAGATATTTAATCTGGGAATACAGGTGATTTTTTCTGTTGTTTTCCCAAGCAATAGATAGTGTTGGTTCTTAAGTAAATAGTATGCTAAAGCGCACTAAGTTATGTACTAAAGAACCATATTGTTTACGTGAAGCGTATGAGCAGTATGCAAATCTATCAATCTGTTCAAGTTGTTCAAAACAACTATGAGTTTTTTTAATAAAGATACTAAGACATCTTTATTAAAAAGATAATTTTGTTTTAAATTTTCCTCATTTTTTGTATTAGAATTTTATTCTGCAATGTCCTCCCTGCATTATTTACAGCTATTTTTGTTTTATATTTAGAAAATCTTTTTTGTTTTCTTCATGTTAGCTTAACATGCGTTTACTGAGAGAAAAAATTGAGATTACCAATGATGTTAATTTATTTTTATCTATGACTATCAAGCTTTCTCGTAACTTTTGAACATTGCCTAATTTAAGTAAGTAGGCACGAAAAATCTTAAATAATGCGTTCCAAATGATAAACACTACCTAATTCAATTAAAAAATTAATTTGCGTGCAATGTCCGCGAACTGAATCGAAGTGTGTTATGTGCCAGATATGCAAAAGCTTTCTTTATTAGATTATTTAACAAATCCTATAGCCACAACTAAAGCACACCTTGAGCCAGAAATTAATTCGATACGCGCTTCTGGCAAAATTCCTCCTACTTCATATTAAAAGTAAATAGTTTTGTCAATATATCTTTGTGAATAAATATCTCTGCTTAAGAATCATCATCGGTTGCTACAAAGCTAGTTAAAAGTCGATAATGGTCTAAACTTCAACTAATCTCTCTTAGAGATTGAAAAGCAAGACTGCGATCGCAGAATCATCTGAAAAGAAAAGAGTATCTGTAAAAATATCTTGCATTTGTCTGTAAATAACTTTTTCTAGGCAAAATTGGTAGAGCTAATACTTTAAAAATTTGTCGCCTGGAAGCTTACTAAACAAGCTTGTTAACTAGATTTTCGCTGGTGACAGTCGCTATTTTTATGCCAAGCTGTAATTAGCAAATAATGACTGAACCACCTAATATGTAGGTGGTTTTTAACTGTTACTCAATATCGAACTACAGAGGACACGGAGGAATCAGAGTTTCAGAGAGTTTTTGCGTAAGTCCTAAATTATCCAGTCGAGAAATTAGACAGCCACAGCAATTATCACGAGGACGTAGATTAAGAATGTTACTGCATTTAAGTACTTGGCAAGAAGTTGAAGCGTATTTACAGCAATCTCAGGGGATAATTTTCCCCATTGGTTCTACAGAACAACATGGGCCGACGGGGTTAATTGGGACTGATGCGATTTGTGCAGAAGCGATCGCTCGTGGTGTGGGTGATGTGACTGGGGCGATCGTCGGCCCTACAATCAATGTGGGGATGGCATTACATCACACCGCCTTTCCCGGTACAATTAGTCTCCGTCCTAGCACGTTAATTCAAGTCGTGCGAGACTATGTAACCAGTTTAGTCAAAGTTGGTTTTAAAAAGTTCTACTTTATTAATGGTCACGGTGGTAACATTGCTACCCTCAAAGCGGCTTTTTCAGAAACTTATGCTTACCTAGAAGATTTACAAATTTCCCACGCTCATCAAGTGCAATGCCAAGTAGCTAACTGGTTTATGTGTAAATCTGTATTTGAGTTAGCTAAACAATTATACGCCGATCAAGAAGGTTCTCATGCTACCCCCAGTGAAGTAGCCGTGACTCAATATGTTTATCCCGAAGCCATTAAGCAAGCACCCCTTTCTCCAGAAGTTGCGCGGGGACATAACATTTATAGCGCCGCCGACTTCCGCAACCGTTACCCCGATGGGCGTATGGGTTCAAATCCCGCCTTAGCCACACCAGAACATGGTAAGCAATTTTATGACTTGGCGGTGAAAGAACTGAGTAATGGATATTTGGAGTTTCTCAACGCAGATTAAAGGATAAGTAGGTGATAGGGTTTTAGCTCCCCGACTTTTTTAAAAAGTCGGGGAGCTTGTTGTTTAGAGCAGAAAGACTCATTAATCGAGAGAAAATCCTCATTTCTCTAGTTTCGACACTCATTCACAAGCTATAGCAATCCTAAATGGTTTATAAATATCTCTCTCCCTTGTCTACCTTGTCTCCCTTGTCTTTGTTGTTCACATATCAACTAGGACTGCTATAAAATACTTATCTACCAATTTCTGCTCTGTCACCTTCCTCGCAACTATGACCAATTTCTTCCGCGCCAATGTTGATGCAATGGCTAGTTACATTCCTGGTGAACAGCCGAAACGTGGTAGCCAAGTAATTAAACTCAACAGTAACGAAAATCCCTACCCCCCCTCACCAACTGCTTTAGCTGCACTACAAAATATTGATGGTGAGTGGTTGCGGCGTTACCCAGAACCTTTTGGCGACCAGTTTCGCCACGCTGCTAGTCAAGTTTTAGGAGTACCGAGTGATTGGATTATTGTTGGTAATGGCAGTGATGAAATTTTAAACGTCGTAATGCGAGCCTGCACGGAACCGGGACGGAAGGTAGTTTATCCGACACCAACTTATGTTTTGTATCGTACACTCACAGAGATGCAGGCAGCAGATGTGGTGGAAATTCCTTATAGTGAAGGCTATCAATTACCTATTGCGGAATTAATTGCCGTGGATGGTTCTGTAACATTTATTGCTTCACCAAACAGTCCTTCTGGTCATGTTGTCCCTAGCGCAGACTTAGAAAAACTCGCCAGTCAGTTATCTGGGGTGTTAGTCATTGATGAGGCTTACGTCGATTTTGCCGAAGCTGATGTTTTAGATTTGGTCAAGAAGTATGAGAATGTGATAATTATCCGCACCTTATCTAAAGGTTACTCCTTGGCGGGTTTGCGCTTGGGTTTTGGGATTGCTCAACCCAAGTTATTGCAGGGATTATTTAAAGTTAAGGATAGTTATAACATTGATGCGATCGCCTGTACAGTTGCCACAGCCGCCATCACCGACCAAGCTTATAAAAATGCTTGCGTAGCCAAAATTAAAGCATCTCGCACCCAACTTACCAAAGAATTTCAACAATTAGGCTTCCAGGTTTGGGAGTCGCACACCAATTTTTTACTCGTCCAGCCACCCCAACAAAACGCCGCATATCTCTATCAAAAACTCAAAGAACAACAAATTCTCATCCGCTACTTTCCCCACCCAGGACTCTTAGATAAACTCCGCATCACCATTGGTACAGATGAGCAAAATCAAATATTAGTCAATGCCATCAAGGCATTACTCTAATCAACAATTTAGATAAAATAAATTGCTGAAACTCAGGTCGCTATATGAGTGAATGGTATAAAGAAGACCTCGCCTTTATCCATGATGAGGGTTTTCGGGATTATGCGCTCAAATCAGCCCCCGGTATTTTAGAAATTTTCCGGCAAAACAACATTAACTCAGGTTTAGTCGTAGACTTGGGTTGTGGGAGTGGGTTATGGGCAAATGAACTGGTCAAGTCTAATTATCGGGTATTAGGGGTTGATATTTCAGAATCGATGATTGCGATCGCCCAAAAAAGAGTACCCCAGGCAAAATTTTATGTTGGTTCTGTCTTTAAAATTGCCATTCCCCCATGTCACGCTGTTACTTCCATCAGTGAATGCTTGAGTTACTTGTTTGATGCTGACAACAACCGCCAAAACCTGATTCAGCTATTGCAGCGCATATATCAAGCTTTAGTTCCTGGTGGGGTTTTAATTTTTGATATTGTAGAAGCGGGACAAATCGCCGTTGGTAATAAAGCGAAAAATTTTACCGAAGGAAAAGACTGGGTTGTATTAGTTGAGAAAGAAGAATTGCGATCGCAAAATATATTAACCCGCCGCATCATCACTTTTCGCCAAGTCGGACAATACTATAGACGCGATGAAGAAATTCATCATGTGCAGTTATACCGAGCCACACAAATAGCCACAGACTTACGTAAAATTGGCTTTCGCGTCCAAACAACGCGCAATTATGGTAATTTCTATTTACCAAAAGGAAATGTGGCATTTATCGCCCGTAAACCCTTTCCTGATTAAAGATAATTTTCCCATGACTTACAAATTTGTTGACACCCTCACAGAAAAGCAAATTCATCAATTAGTAGAGTTATATCAAAAAGAATTTTGGAGTCAGAGACGGGAATATCCAGATGTTGTCAAAATGCTCAAACATTCAGATATTGTTTTAGGATTGATAGATAATAATGCAGAACTAATTGGGTTTACACGGGTTCTCACTGACTTTGTTTATCGAGCCACTATTTACGATGTCATCATTAAGTCAACCTACAGAAACAAAGGGCTTGGTGCTAAGTTAATGGATGCAATTGTCCATCATCCCCAATTACATCAAGTCGAACAAATTGCACTTTACTGCTTGCCAGAAATGATGCCATTTTATCAACGTTGGGGTTTCACAACAGAAGTTGGTAATCTCAACTTAATGTATCGATATCACCACTCCCATCAGGATAAATAACATGATTATCAATCCAGATAATGTTCCTAGCCGCACAACTTCAATTTACCCAGAAAAATTCCAACATATCGTTGCTGGGAGAGTTAAAAAAGCATTAGGAAATGCCGCCGGATTAAAAAATTATGGGGTAAATTTAGTCACCCTAGCATCAGGAAGTTGTTCTTCCTTAAGGCATTGGCATACTCGGCAAGATGAATTTATTTATATTATTGAAGGTGAAGCAACCTTAGTCACCAATGAAGGAGAACAAATTCTCACACCAGGAATGATGGCAGGTTTTCCTGCTGGCGAAGAAAACGGACATCAACTAGTAAATCGCTCTGAGACAATAGTAATTTATTTAGAAGTTGGCGATAGAACACCGGATGATGAAGGTTACTATCCAGACGATGATTTAATTGCCAAAGCAGGTGTAAATGGTGAGCGAATTTTTACAAGAAAAGATGGAACTTTGTATGAAAATTAATAGCATATCTTTATTGTTTTACTGGCGTAAGAAGCTTAAATAATATAGCAATCCTATTTGATTTGTGAAAATCGTGAGACTCAGATCCCCGACTTCTTCAAGAAGTCGGGGATCTTTTAGTTTACGAATGATTTAAGATTGCTATATATATTTAATCTGCCCTAAAAATCATTATTTATATACATCTCCTCTCATACCAATGGTATAAATTTCAATTTCACCCGAATCAACAGTAACTGTAAAAATAATTCTGATTTTATCAATACGTAGTCTATAAAAACCTTCCCAGTCTCCCTTCATCCTTATACCAATAGGACTTACGCACAGTCCAAGGAAAATCGAACCACAGAGACGCAGAGTTCGCGGAGAAATAAGAGTTTAAGAGGTTTTTTGCGTAAGTCCTAACCAATTCTATCCCCTGTTACCTGCTCTCCTATCTTCAGCAGTGACCTTGATCACACAAAAACCAGATATAAATCATTGAATATTAAGTAAGTCTAACATAGCCTTTGGGGTAATCATAACTTATACTTACAGTAAGTATAAGTTTCAATTATTGTGTGGTGGATGTGGGGGAGGGGGTTATGCTAGAAAAACTCTTACTTGCAACTCTTTTAACTTTAGTTTTGCGCTTAATTGCAGAGATAGGTTGGTCAGCACCCAGCAATACAAGTCAAAAAATAGATTTTTACCAGCCTGGAGATTTTGCTGTTATGCAAATTCATTAACTCATCTAGGCATCTTACTGAGGGCAAATTGGTCAAACTCTTCATATCATAGGCTGAAGTATAAATTTATAGCCTAATTGTGAGTTTTGAGCAGTAAATATTGCCACACCCAAGTATGAAAAGCCCAATTTTAGCCACAATTATATTTGTTGCCGCCATTAGTGGCGCTTCAAATGCCCAAGCAGCCAATCCCGAACATTTGACACAGTTATTAGCCACAAAACAATGCCAAAACTGTGATTTGACTGGTGCAGGTTTAGTTTTAGCTGATTTATCTGGGGCAAATTTAAGTGGTGCAAATCTCACTGGTGCGAATCTTAGTCGCGCTAATTTAGTTGGTGCTGATTTACGTGGTGCAAACTTAGCGGGTGCAGGCTTGTTTGGCGCTAACTTAACAGAGGCGAAATTCAATGGGGCGAATCTTAACGGTGCAGATTTAAGAAACACTTATTTAGGAAATGCGGAATTTACCAAGGCTTACCTCCAAGGAGCTAATTTTCAAGGTGCTATTGGTATCCCATTACAAGTTGCTACCCCAGAAGAGTTTTATGCTTGGGGCATAGCAGAAGGGCAGAGAGGCAATCACCAACAAGCAATTAGTTACTTTAGTCAAGCGATCGCCGCTAAACCAGAATACGCAGGTGCTTACTTAGCACGGGGTATCGCTAAATACCAATTATTTGACCGCCAAGGTGCTTTCGCAGATGCCCAAATTGCCGAAAAGCTATTTAATACCCAACAAAATGGTGATGGAACCCAAACAGCCCAAGCGTTTATCAAAGAACTGCAAACGCCTTATAAAGAAAATGTGACTACAGGTAAACCCAGTTTCTTTGATTTTGTTGGTAGTGTTGGCTCAGTTCTGCTTCAGTTCTTACCTTTTTAATTGATCAACTAATAACCAATTACCAGAGAAATTGAGCTTTCCCCACACAGTGATCAATTGTCCATGTACAGCAATTTGTAGCTGTTCATCTATGTGCGATCGCAACGTTACTAGTTTCCAAGTCTGACCCTGATACGCAGATGGTTCAGTCACTAGGATTTGGTAATTCTGCTGATCTATACGTTGGAAAATCCCTGTCAAACAGTCACAATTTTGGGTTGATACTTCCTCAACCAAAGATATTTGAGGGTAATTACCACTTACAGGATAATCTTCGGGATGATCTAAATAATTTAGTTGCGTGAATAACCATTGTGAATGATGTGGGGAAAAATCTAGATTAAATAAAGGTGCGATCGCCGCAGGTGCTTGTTTATCCTGTAACAACGCTTCCTGTAAAGCCCTAACTGGTAAATCTCGCGGCTGTACACCCAACTCAACGCACATAGCAGCAGCCATACCAGCAGCTTGACCGATACCCATCACCACAGGTTGCAATCTTGTTGCACCATTAGCTATATGCGATACAGAAATATTTTTTTCACACACTAATAAACCGTCTGTAGTCGCCGGAACTAAACAACGGTAAGGGATAGTAAACGGCGTTCCCGTCCAGCGTCCGCCCCAACGAATTGATTTTGGTTGTAGTGGTAAATCAAACCCTGGATAATGATGGTCGTTGGCGTAGTTACCAACCGCAACTGCATCTGTAAATAAAGATGCAACTTTACCTCCAGCCACAGGTAAAATATCTTGTTCTCGAATGGTTGTGAGTCCTACTAAACGGCGACTTTCACGGTAATAGGGATGTAGCGCAAAAGCTGTGCCATTCCCAGGGAAAATTTTTTCAGCCAAACCGTAGCGGCGACCTAACTGATTTTGGATAAAATGAGCAAAATTTTGACTATGCCAGCGACATTCCTGGAGAAAATCAGCTTTAGATGCTTCTGATTCTACCAAACGCCCGACACCTTCAGCATAATCATTACCTTTGATCGGCCAGTTAATCATAAAGCGATCGCCCGGCAAGCGTCCATAATTTAAAAACTTCTCCGCACCATAGTTTTCCCAAGCTCCCGCAAACAACGCCGGATTATAATGAGGCGCAGCCGGAATTTCTGGTGCAACAGCATCACCAAAATCTTGCATCACTACTACCCAAGTTGGTGATTGCACTGGATATTTCTCTGTTAGGGCATTATAACTAGCTGGGGCGCTGGGTTCTCCCCATTCACCTTGCAACTCCCAACCCCAACGGTAAGGAATTTCCGCCAACGCCAATAAATCACCCAATTCTGTACCATCAAGAATTACCTTGGCGTGAACCGTAAAATCCGCAAACCGCACCCCAGTAACACAATTTCCCTCTTGTAAAACCTCTAGTGGGACTTGTCCAGCCATCCATTGCAGATTTGCCAACTCCTTCACCCAATCAGCAAAAATCGCCGCCCCCACCGCAGGATCATAACTAAAAAAACTCACCCAACTATTATCTAATCCTCCCGGTTGGCGATCGCGTAACTCTTGTAAAAACGCCCCCCACAACCCAGTTTGCCAAGCAACTAATTCATTCCCATCTGGTGCCGAAACTCCGGCTGAAGTCAGCATTCCCCCCAGCCACGCAAACTCACTCACCAAAATAGTTCTAATACCCCTTCTCGCCGCTTGAATCGCCGCCGCCGTTCCACCAGTTCCCCCGCCTACAACTAAGATATCTGTTGTATATATTTGATGACTCATATTTATTTTTCCCTCTAAATTCTAACAGCACCCAAAATACCCAATGTTTCCAGCGTCGCCTCTGTTAAACCAGAAACACCTTTGATGTTCATTCCTTCGTAGGGCTTAGAAATCCTGAGAGTTTTTATACATTTAAGTGTGCTAAAATTCCAGAATTTGATGGTTTCATCTTCGCCACAGCTAAATAAGACATCTAATTGGGGACTATAACAAACTGACCAAATACGGTCTTGATGACCCGTTAATACTTTAATGCAGTTTCCTGTTTGAGTATTCCATAATCTGATAGTGTGGTCATCACTGGCGCTCACCAGTATTTCTGGTGTGTTGGAGGATGGGGGAATAAAAGTGAGAGCGCGAATTTCCCCTTGATGTCCCAAAAACATTTGTAAGCATTGCTGTGTTTCGATATTCCACAGTTTGAGGCTAAAATCGTCGCTGCTACTAGCGATAAGTTGACCATTCCCATTAAAAGTGATTGCTCGAATGCGATGGGTGTGTCCTTTCAGACTAGTTAAACACACTCCCTGATGAATATCCCAAAAGTTAATAGTTTGACCTGTTCCGGCTGTCGCCAGAATTTCAGCTTGGGGATGAGATGCGATCGCCCACATCCATTCTGTTTCTAAGTTACCTAAAACTTGAGATTGATTGCTGCGTGTATCCCACAGTAAAACGGTGTGGTCATCACTGGCACTAATCAAGGTATGATTATTTTGGTTAAATATAACCGACCATACCCAATCAGTATGTCCGCGCCAAGTTTTTAGACATTCTCCTGTGCTTACATCCCAAAGTTTAATTGTGCGATCGTGACTGGCGCTTGCTAACAATTTCCCATCTGGACTAAAACTCACATGGCGGACTCTGCCTTGATGTCCCGATAAAGTTTGATCACATTCACCACTTGCTGCATTCCACAACCTGATATTACCATCATCGCTACCACTAGCAAGACAAATCATATCTTGTTGAGGAACAGGGCTAACAGCTACAGTCCAAATCCGATTACTATAACCTTGAAAAGTTTTAATTATTTCACCAGTTTGAGTATTCCACAACCTAACTAACTGGTCATCACTCCCCACCGCAATCATTTTTTGATCAGGACTATAAGTCAAAGAACGAATGCGATGATGGGGTTCATGTAACGTCATCTGCGGTTCCCCATTTTCTAAATTCCAAAGTTGGATTTTATCAGTACCGCAACTCATAACAGTTTCACCATCTGGACTAAATTTTATAGCCCAAATAGCACCAGTGGGTGCAGTTTTTACACTCCGCAAACATTTTCCTGTCTTGACATCCCAAGCTTTGATACTTTGATTATCGCTGCTTCCTACCAAAGTTTTACCATCGGGACTAAAAGCCAGAGTACGAACCCGTGTTGAATTTTCCTCAAAGGTTTTCAAACATTGATTTGTCCAAACATTCCATAATTTAACTGAATCAGATCCACCTGTAGCTAAAGTTTTAGCATCATGACTAAAAGCAAATGACCAAACCTCTCGATCTGGTTCGTGGAAAGTGTAAACACAAACTCCTAAATCGAGACTCCAAACTTTCGCAGTGCGATCGCTACTGGCACTAACTACCAAACGCTTACCCCAGATGAAATACACCGACCACACCCAATCAGTATGTCCGCGAAATATTTTTAAACATTTTGCGCTTTCCCTATCCCAAATTCTCACGGTATGATCATTACCACAACTAGCTATCAGCTTGCCATCAGGACTAAAAGCCACACAGCGAATCCAGTCACCATGAGCTTGCCATGCTAAAACTTGCATACCATCCGTCATATCCCAAAAACGAATTTGTCCATCCATCCCTCCTGTAGCGAGTAATTTTTGATCAGGACTGAATGCTACTGTAAAAATACTGCCTAAAGATTGCGAAAAAACTGTTTTTTCAAAACTACAATCGCTAAAATTTACTTCTGGTAATTCAACCCCCTGTAGATAAGCTTGGGAAATAGGAAGACAAGAGAGATCGTAACCGGTGAGATTTATTTGCAGTTGAATTAACAGATTAAGTAAATTTCCCCCTGCATATCCCACAGGAATTTGTAATTCCTCTTCTCTTAATTTTTGAATTATCAAACGAAACTTAGTTTCTATAACTCTTTTCGTTTGATTTTTACAGAATTTCTCAGCCACGGGTTGTAATAACATCCGCCTTTGATTTTCTCGGATATAATCTGGTGCTGAAGCCTTGATAATAGCGTGAGTTCTGAATAAATATAACTCGTAACTTTCCAATTCATATATAATTTTAGTAATTAGGCGATCGCTTACATATTCCATTACTACATTTTGCAGAGTCAAACCCTGATTAGTAGATTGAATTAAACAACGTCCCAACAAGGAATCTAAACCTTCTCGAATTTGACGCGGTGATAAATCCAGGACATCTTCTGTTAACGTAGTCTCCAAAACAGCTTCTCGGTTAATCGCCAACCAATACATTAAACACTTTTCTGTTTCCGACAATCGCTCAAACTGTTGTGTTAATAAATCGTAAATATCATCAAAAATAGTTGTACCAGATTTCAAAAAAGCAGCAATATTCCCATGAAAAAGTTTCTTAATTATCTCTGGAACAATTTGTAACGCCAAAGCATTACCGTGATAATGATTAATTAACTGTTCTATCTCTGAATGGAAACCATTCAAACCTCTCACAGTCAGAATTTCCCTCGCTTCCACAGACAACCCAGCTAATTCTAAAAATCTTACAGGTAAAGTCTCCCCCGCTAAACGTCGAACTTCCTTAAATTGCTCTCGACTCGTTAACAGCAAGCAACTTTGATGTTGAGATTCTCCTATTCTGCGAAATAATTCACCATAACCAGAATATCCCTCACGATAATTACCCATAGAAGAACCACTTTGCAAAATTGATTCTGCATTATCAAGTATGAGCAAACAACGAGAAGTACTCAAATAATTAATCAACCGTGTGATTTTGTCTCCTAAACTTTCCGGTAAATCAATTTCTTGTTGCTGGGAAAGAAACTTAACTACATCTGCAATGATTTTTTCTACTCTCGGCGCTTCCCGCAAACTGCGCCAAATAATATAGTCAAATTCTCCACCCATTTCCTTAGCTAATTTTACCGCCAAAGCAGTTTTTCCCACGCCACCCATTGCCAAAATTGTTACTAGGCGACATTTATCGTTAATTAGCCATTGTTTTAGGGTAGTTAATTCTATACTTCTGTCGTAGAAAATTGACACATCTGGCGCAGCATCCCAATCATGCTTGGTGGAGGATGGTTTATGATCTTCCTTCTGATTTTTAAACGCATCCTCAGTATCAACAACCTCTTCCCAGTCGAGTTGTAGAACTTGACAAAAAGCCTTGAAATATGAAGGTTTAACGGGTGTACCGCCCAAAAATCGCTTCCAAGTACCAATAGAAACAGTTGTGAGTATGACCTTTTTACCATTTTTAGCTGGCGGGATAAAATTACTGGCTTCTTCCAGCCACTCCTCCCTGTCTATAGCTAAACCTCGTCTCTCCCGTGCTTCCTTAATTTTTTTTAGCCCTTCTGGTGATGCTTTTAAGCTTCGCATGATTACTGATTATTTTCGATATTGTCAAGTACATTTACGGATCACTTCAACACGAGGGATAACTGTTCCAGAATTGTACTAGAGTTGTCAGTCGTTTTATGGATTAATGAAAGGCGAAAGGATACACAGATTATTCCAAAGACTGTAGAGTTAAAAACTTCTGTCTCATGGAATTGTCAATAAGGATGAATTTTTCGGCTTCAGAAAAACATTAAATCAAGTAAGGTGAGAGTCGTCTGTGAAAAATTTTCAAACCACAATCCCACTTTTAACAGTAGCTGCGATCGCAAGTAGTTTTTCTTTTATAAGTACACTAAAAATTACTGCATCAGCACCATATATTAAGGTTGAAACTGTACAACCTGCTTACGGAAAGCCCCGTGGTGGAGCTATAGGGCGAAATTTAAGCAACTTTTTGGGTGAATATGTTGTTTCTCCTTTCTTTTCCGAAGCTGGTTCTACTATCGCTTCTGAGGTTGTAAACCGAGCATTTAATCCAAAAAGAGAAACGGTGAGTGCAACGACGAATATAAATAGAAATATTTACCTTGGTAGTACATTCATTGAGCCAAATCTTCAATACTTATTCTTTGCTAATTCAGAGGGTGGTTGGTTTATCTATAATTACCAATATCAAATATGGGAACCATCTTATCCGCCTAACTTTCGTGTTTATCGTACTGCTGATATCTTTCAGGATTCACGAGGTTTGATTACAGCTAATCGTTTTTGGTAGTTGCAATATACAGGACTACTCCGCAGATTTTTTTAAAGATTCGTAAGGCTTGTTGATGACAGACTAATACAAGAGTTTCAGCCTCTGATATCGCTATATATTGACCACTGCTGAAGATTTTTATACTTACTAAAAGGAAAAAAATATGAGCCTATTCAAAATTGCTGCCGATTTTGTTGGTGATGTAGGATTTGGTGTCATCAAAAACTCAGGTCGAATTTTATTTGGAGGAGGTAAAGCGATCGTAGGTGTTGTTACAGATGATCAAGAATTGCTAGAAGAAGGATTAAAAGGTGCGGGTAAAGGAGTTCTGGGACTTGGTTCTGCTTTGGTAATGAAAAATCTAAATGAAGATGATTCAGAGAGTACCGAAGAAGATATCGATATTGACGTGTAAGTAAGTGAGGTATATTTTCAACACCATTCAAGGAGAGAAAATGGTTAAAAAAAATGTGATTTTTACCCTGATGACTATATCTGTATTAGCAATATCTTTTACAGGATGTAAAAATTCTGCTGATGATGCTTTTAGAGCAATAAGCAAGCAAGGGGATGATGTTATCAGAAAAGTTGATGATGTTGATAATACAGTAATTCAAACTACTAAAACAGCTAGTAAACAGTCAGATGATGTTTTAAATAGGTGTCGATTACAGGCAAAAATAGCTGTTAATAAAAGCTTAGTGCAGGCAAGCTCATCAAACTTTGAAATATCTGAAGATAATTTAACTCAAATAGCAAAAGATGCAGCTCAGAAATGTGCATTTGGAGGTTTTGGAGATTTTGTACTAGATCAATTAGCAAATGATGCAGTTACAGAGGCTAAACAAGAATACCAAAGTGAGTATTAATTTAGTAAGTAATTAGCAGATAGTGTTGTGTCAAGACTAAAGTAGTGTATTAAATTTAGATAAAAAATGTCGATCAAGTCCAAACAATGGATTTGTTATTACAGTATTTTAGTCTTGACACGCTACTAAATTAATTTTCTTATTACTATTTATTTAGCCATATTTTTTATCGATGAAAATGCAAAACAATGTTCTCTAACAGCAAAAACAACAACGTAGTTTTATCCATTAGTGCAATAGCCGCATTTGCAGCAGGAATATGGACAATTTTCAACAACTCTAATAACTCAAATAACAGCCATAACCAAACAGAAATCGAAGCTGCATTTAACCAAGCAGTCGCATTAACTCAACAAGGGAACTATTATCAAGCAACTCAGATATTCATAACAATTCTGCAAACAAATCCTCAACACGCACCTACCTATAACTATCTTGCTTGGATTTATGCGATTAACAATTATCAACTAGACCAAGCACTTGCATTTGCTAATAAAGCAGTTCAACTAGCAAAGAATCATTTTGATAGAGCTTGTTTTATTGATACACTTGCAGAAGTTCATGCTCATCGACAAGAATTTGATACAGCGATCGCATTATCTCTAGAGTCCTTGAAAATATTTCAAAGCATTAATCAATCTCCCAGTAGCCTAATCACTTATTTTCGTTTAGCTTGGTGTTATCAAATCAAGCAAGATTTTTCTAGCTCTTACAAAATTATGCAACAAATTTCACAATTTAATAATCTAGACGCAGGAGATTATGCCAATATAGGTGATATTTGTGATACGATGGGGACTACTGTTTTAATAAAAGGGATTTATCACGATGCTATTTATCACTATGAAAATGCTGAAAATCAATATAAAGCTGCTATACAAATAGCCAGTGAACCAAATATTACAGATGATATTTTTCTATTTAAATTAAGCTGTATTATTGGTAATAAAGGCGTAGCTCTTTATTACCTAGAAAACTATGACAGTTGTAAAATAACACATGAGGAAGCATACAAAATTTATCCTTACAATCCTTATCCACCAATGAACTTGGCACAACTTGCAGCACGAGATAAAAAGCGTCAAGAAATGCTTTACTGGTTGGGGATAACAATGCCTTTAGTTATGGATAATCCTCCTTTGATCCAACAAGGACATATAATAGCAACTATGCTGAATGATTTAGATTTCGATGAGTATAAAGATGATGTCTTAAGTTTATTATTAAATTGTGGAAAAATTAATTCTATAGACTATCAGCGATATTTAAAATATTGGGTGCAAAAATCAAATCTTAAACCTCAAATAGCTAATTTTTCGCAGCAAAATTTTTATGAGGCAGTTAATGGTGTGGCTGGTAATGTGGAAGGCAGTTTTATCTATAGACCCCAACCACAAGGTATCTAATATTTTACGGAAATTATAAATATTATGTCAGATAATTCTAAAAATTTTTCTCAAAACTTTTATGGCTCTGCAACCAATATTGCTGGTAATGTTGAAGGTAATTTTAATGTCAACCAAGCAAAAAATAGTTTATCTGAAGCAGCCGAAGAAATTCAACAACTACTTAGTCAAGTATCTCAAAGGTATCCAACTAATACTACTGCGGAAAAAATGGCAGTAGCAACAATAGCTATTCAACATATTGAAACTAACTCCAAGCTGCGTCACAGGATAATCAGTGCTTTGAAAACAGGTGGAATTCAAGCATTAGGACAACTTCTCAATCACCCCGCAGCAACTTTTGTAATTGCAGCATTGGAAGATTGGCAAAAAAGTAAAGATAGTTAAGCAAATAAGTCAGCCAGCATTAATGTAACCAAAAATATCCTCAACTTATTGAAAAAGTGAGGGATCTGAGCCTCGTTATTCTCTGGATGAGTTAGAAAACCAGACTAGTAAATGTACATCAGGGTGAGAAGTAGTCAAGGCAAGGCTAAAATAGTAATTTACGTGTAAATTGGTCGAACTTTAAATCTTATGACTTCTGCTACTCCAGTCAAAACTGAGTAGGAAGCGATTATTGGTCTAGAAACCCATTGTCAGCTCAGTACGAATACCAAAATTTTCTCTAGTAGCTCTACGGCGTTCGGTGCTGATCCAAATACTAACATTGACCCCGTGTGTATGGGATTACCAGGGGTTTTACCTGTACTCAACGAAAAAGTCCTAGAGTACGCGGTAAAAGCAGGTTTAGCATTGAATTGCCAAATCGCTAAATATAGCAAATTTGACCGTAAACAGTATTTTTATCCTGATTTACCGAAAAACGTAGCTAGTGTGTTGAGCTTTGATAAGTTTACAGTTCTTTGAAGTAACCAACCCGCCTATCCAATCAATAGCCAAGGTCTAAATGACCAAATACTACTCACCTAGTCGCCCCAAAGGTAACATCATCTCAGCGACACAGAGGCTAACGGTGTGGAGACTATCTCAAAAACAAACCCTTGGATCAGCGAGAGTTTGGAATTTAATGTTATAAAATAAGTGAATAACTGTTAAGCTGTTAAGCGATCGCCAATAGGCATTCCGTTGTAGTAAATCATCGAAACAAGAGCAAAGAACCGTGTCAGTCGAAACCATTGAGAAGAGTTCCACATCCCGCAAGCTCGCCCCTCGGTATCGCGTTCTGCTCCATAACGACGACTACAACTCGATGGAGTACGTGGTGCAGGTATTATTAACAACAATACCGGGTCTCACTCAGCCCCAAGCTGTGAGCATCATGATGGAAGCACATACAAATGGGTTAGCTTTAGTCATTACCTGCGCCCTAGAACATGCTGAATTTTACTGTGAAACATTGAAAAATCACGGTTTATCCAGCAGTATTGAACCGGATGAGTAGTTTGAGTAGCCTTGGCGACTGGAAGTCGCGGCTACACAGACAAAACCCACACTTCGACATGGTTCGACTTCGCTCACCAGTCGCTCAGTGACTGCCTGCGTGGGTTAAAAACTCTAAATTTTTTTATTAGTCCGCGCAGGCGGACTTTGTTTGTATAGCTGCGATTTGTAATCGCTTGGTACTTTAACTACTTGGTATGAAAAACAACCTTACCCGTTTAGCTCAACGCCCTGCCCCTATTCGGCTGGGTTGTTTTATTTTAATGCTGTTGCTGCTATGGTTGCCTTTTGCTGCACCAATTTACTTACTAGTGCGTGATGCTAACTTAGTAAGTATTTTGACAATGGTTTTACTATATGTAGAATTTATTGTGCTGTTGAAGCTATGGGGTAAATACGTTTACCAGCAACCTCAGATATTGCAGCATTATGGCTTGGACACCACGCCACACAACAGGATAGATTTGCTGCGTGGCTTGGCTATAGGTTTCACTAATATTTGGCTACTTTTTGGCATAGAAAGTCTTTTAGGTTGGCTGGTATGGCAACAACCGAAAGTTTTTTTATTAAAAATAGTTATAGAAGGTGTAATTGTTGGTTTGGCGGTGGGGTTTGCCGAGGAGTTATTATTTCGCGGCTGGTTACTGGATGAATTAGAACGCGACTACAACCAGCATGTAGCATTATGGACGGATGCTGTTGTCTTTGCTACCTTGCATTTTATTAAACCATTAGAGGCAATTATTCAAACTCTGCCACAGTTCCCAGCTTTAGTAGTTTTGGGATTAACGCAGGTATGGGCAAAGCGTTGGCGTAGAGGGCGTTTAGGTTTACCAATTGGTTTGCATGGTGGTTTAGTTGGCGGTTTCTACATGATTAATGTTGGTGGATTAGTTCAATATACGGGTGTAGTACCTGATTGGGTTACGGGAGTATATCAAAATCCTTTGATGGGTTTGATGGGGTTATTTTTGATGAGTGTTTTGGCGGTATGGATGAGTAGGACAGGGAAGCGATCGCACCTTTGATAAGATAAACCTTGTTTTGAGTATTTAGCTGAAAACCCAAAAAATAAGTAATATCTACCAACAACACAGCACTATGAATCCTGATGATTCTTTTCTTACTGGACTCTTTGAGCGATGGAAATGCACTAGCAAGCGATTAATCAAGATTATCTGGGTCTATGCCAAGCAATCGCAACCTGTCTGCCATCTGTTGAGCGCGTTGTTCAGTTTGTTGAATCTTCTCGTACGGTGTAGGATAGCGTTTTCCTGACTGATCATACCAATAAAGCCATTCTCTAGTGACACCAGAATAATTCCCGCGATCGCATCCTATTCCTAAGCCAATTTCTGGTAGCCAAACCGGATTTCCTGCTTGCAATTCATACTTGCCCTTCACTAATTTATGCACTTCTAAACGCGGTTTGCGGCGACGGCGAGAAGAATAAATTACGTAATAAAGTACGCCTAAATTTGCATATTCATCTAATTTAGTTGTATATTCTTTCCGGTAAGTTTGAGATACCACCTCTAGCACTAAACTCGGTACAACTTTTTCTTCCCACAACGCATAACTAGGACGCAACTCCTCATCGTAGAAACGTTCTACCCCTAAGCTTAAAAATCCATCTGATACAATCGGTGGTTTATCGGGGTGATAATAAATACCCATATCTATACCAAAGAACCAGTCCATGCGTTCCGCCCAAAGTATCAGCAATATTGCTTTCAGCAAGCCTGTTATTAATTCTTGCAGTTCATTATCCACAGGCGTTTCATCAGAGTCGGGTAGTTCTTCGGCGCTTGGCAAGTACCTCGGCAGACTGTACTCTAACATGGCTGGTTTCCCTAAAACTCACTAAAATGATAGCGGTTAAATCTGAATTATTACTTAGCAATGGATAGGTACTAGAGCGATCGCGCAGATAATCAGTAATTCAGAAATAATATTTGTATTTAAAATTGAAGCAAACGCGGGTTTATCAGGAAGCGAGAGAAGAAGGCAAACTAGAAGCTGTACCTAAGTTTTTAGCACTGGGTTTAACTGTGGAACAAATAGCACAGGCGTTAGACTTAGATGTAACACAAGTCCAACAAGTCGCACAGCAAACATCTCTTAATCAATAGCTGAGATGCAAAACATCACCCAGAAATTAAATTTGCCGTCATGAACCAAACATCAGAATAGTAAAATCACAGTAGTCAAAAATCTGCTCAAACCTTGGTGTGAAAACAGACAGTATATTTTATCGCCTCTTTCAAGAATTTCCTAGTATCTTCTTTGAACTAATAGGCAACCCTCCCGAAATTGCCAATTCATATCAATTTGCTTCCGTAGAAATCAAACAAACAGCATTTAGAATTGACGGCGTATTTCTTCCCACCGAAGATAAAAAAAGTCCAATTTATTTTGTAGAAGTCCAATTTCAATCAGATGTAGAGATTTACTCCCGCCTAGTGTCAGAAATCTACTTATACTTACGCCAAAACAAATGTCCAAATCCTTGGCGGGGAGTAGTGATTTATCCGAGTAGAGATATAGATACAGCAGACAGAGAAAATTCCTTAGAATTCTTCCAGAGTCAACGTCTTAGGATAATTTACCTAGATGAACTAGGGGAAACGACATCATTACCCATAGGCATTGCTACAATAAAATTAATCGTTGAAACGGAAGATATAGCCATTAGTAGCGCCAGGGAATTAATTAACCGCACCCAGCAAGCCGTTAATTTACAACTACCACAAAAACAATTACTAGAATTGATAGAGACAATTTTAGTTTATAAATTTCCGACAATGAGTCAAAAGGAGATAGAAGCAATGTTTGGTTTAAGTGAGTTGAAACAAACGCGGGTTTATCAGGAAGCTAGAGAAGAAGGCAAACTAGAAGGCAAACTAGAAGGTAAACTAGAAGCTGTACCTAAGTTTTTGGCATTGGGTTTGACTGTTGAACAAATAGCACAGGCGTTAGACTTAGATATTATACAAGTCCAACAAGTAGTGCAGCAAATCTCCCCCAATCAATAGCTCAAGTTATGAGTAAAAAAGTCTCTTTCCTCGCCGATGTTGTGATAAAAGTATGTCAAATTTCTGTGGAATTATATTTGATGATATGGCGATCGCTCTTGATGATTTGGATGGAAGCAATGACGCAATCCATTAGCTAGAAACAACAGTTTGCGCCTATGCGTGAGACTGAAATTCTTCTATAAATCCTTACAACCCATATTCAGCAATTGTCCCCACCAAACAAGCTTTATCTAACTTAATTCCGCTTAAATTTGCCCCCTCTAGCTCTGCACATAACAAGTTAGCACCTGTAAGATTTGCCCCCGCTAAATTTGCCCCCCGCAAATCAGCTTCTTCCAGATTTGCCTCACTTAACAATGTTCCTTGCAAGTCAGCACGGCTTAAGTCTGCGCCTTTGAGATTTGCGCCACTCAAGTTAGCACCACGCAAGTCAGCACTGCGTAAGTCAACGCCTTGTAGGTTGACATTCATTAGATTCGCGCCACTCAAAAAAGCACCCGCTAATGATACATCACTCAGGGTTGCGCCCATGAGGTTTGCGCCGCGTAAATTGCTACCACGCAAGTCAGCACTGCTTAAGTCGGCTTGCATCAAGTTTGCGCCCATCAAGTTCGCCCGCAAGTCAGTTTCTTGCAGGTTCGCCCCCATTAAATTGGCTCCTTCTAAATGTCCACCTTCCAGCTTGGAACCCCGAAAATTAGTACCAACCAGGGTAGCGCCTGCAAAATTAATCCGGCTTAAATCAAGTTGATCAAGCTCTTCATCTTCTAAATTTACCCCTGACAGTTGTTTGAGGGTTCCTGACTTAATAGCTTCAATGTTCATTTGGGGTAACTACCAATCTCCTCATTACTCTTGCTATGACTATCCCAGCGAGTATCTAGTAACCACATACCGTTGCTGGCTTTGGTTGTCATCACGGGTAAGTCAAGTCCTTGTTGCAAACCCATGACTAACAAAGTTAGGGCATCTATTAGTTTAGGGTCAAAGCGGGTTGATTGTTGCTGTCGGCATTGGTCTAAAGCTTGAGCAAATATTTCTTCCCGACTTTGATGAGAGGATTTAATTTGATTGACTCGCCATTGAAACTCCGCTACTAATGCCAAAATTCTCGATTCTAGGGGAATTTCATCGCCAGCTAAACCTGCGGGTTCGCCTGTACCATTCCACCACTCGGTTTGGTGAGTGATAATTTGAGCCACAGCCCTCAGTCTGGACATAGTGCGTAATACCTGTGCGCCTGGTACTAAAGGACAGGTTAAAGGACAACTGGGGGCTTCTTCTTCTGGGTATCGGTTGGATGTTCCGGGAGTAAGTACGCTTTCAGCTTTTTGTAGCGGATCTATGCGATGTAACAAACCTGCCAAGCGCAATCTTTTGATTTGCCAAGCTGGTAGTTCTAACAATTGTCCCATTGCTTCGGACAGGGCGACAACTTCTGCTGCTGCCATTGGGTTGTTGATATCGGCAATATCTATTAACTGCGCCATCCGCAAAAATGCTTGAATTTCGTTAGAAACTAAGTTGCGATCTAACGCTTGTTGACGCGGTGCTGTCGGAATAGATAAGCTTTCTTGCCCAGTTTGCAGGTAATCAACTACGCGAGAGACAACTGTACTTAAATCTTCTGGTGCCGCGAGACGAGGCTGAAATGCTTCTTTGTGACTTGTGAGTTTTGCTGCTAGTTCTGGGTTGTATTGTTGAATATGCGCGATCGCTAATTCTGCGGTTTCCTTCACTAACTCTGGTTCAAAAGTCCACAACCCGTAGAATTTCCGTTCTAAATCAGAATCTGGTAGCCCACCTGCACCATAATCAGCCTCAGATAACTCTTGACAAAGTACCATTGCCGTGTATTCAGGCGACAGAATAATTAAATGCCATTCCTGCGCCACCGGATCAGATGAATCTAATGCTACCAAGTCTACATTCGGTAATTTGCTGGTAGGATGTTCCGCAAAGCCAGCATCGGGGGATGCCATAATCACTATTTCCCGACTACATTTAGCTATGTCTGCATATCTTTCGGCTTCTTGCAAATACCATTTACCACGTTGGAAAGCGGTAATTACCAAGGGTTGACCCTGATCAGCTAAAACGTGGTCTTCGAGAGCATGACACAAAGCAACTAAAGTGTTTTTATAATACACCCCAAATCTAATTGGTCTAGTGCTATGGCGATGGGCGTTTTCCAGCTTTTGTAAAATCGAACCTTCTAACATAGGCGGTGGGGAGTAGGGAGTGGGGAATAGGGAATAGGGAAGGTTGTTTTATACCCCATCCCTTGATTAATATCGTCTCCTGTTAAAGACTTATCATGAAGGCCGCAGGAGGTAGGGATGCAAGGGAGAGGGTTTTGTCGTTTCTGCACAAATTTGTCGAATCACCACTGATTAGCCGGACATGATATGACGTGTCTTCTATGATATGCCTGCTAATTGTTTTTCTTTCGGCTCAATTGGTGCGGAAAGTGCTGTTTCTAATTCAGCACAACCTAGCCTTGCTTCTAAAATCTTCATCACTTCCCTTCCGAAGTCATTGGGATTTTGTCGCCAAGCTTGTAAGCAGACTTCGCCAAAGAAAGAACCGAGGGGTTCCGGGTTCCACAGCAGTTTTTTCGCTGTCCACGGCATCAAGCTCATAGGATTGTACCCTGGTTTGAGGATGCCTTCTTTAAAGGCGTATTCTTCTAAATGGGTGTGGGGTTGCAGTCCGATAAAGAAAATCGCGGGTTCGACTTTATCTGCGCCAAAGATACGTTCTAGTTCGCGGTGGTAGGCGATGGTTTGGCGGATAGTTTCGGGACGTTCGTCAATCACATTAAAGGAATAATTGACAGAAACTAAATCGTTAAACCCAGCTGCTTTTAAATCACGACAGTTTTGTAAGACAGTCCGCAGGTTGTAACCCATCCGCATTTTGCGTACCAGTTCTTGAGAACCACTGGTAATGCCAATTTCAAAATAGTTCATCCCGGTTTTGGCCATTAAGTCGCACAATTCCGGCGTTAAATTATCGGCTCTAATGTATGCTGCCCAATGAATATCTGTCATCCCAGAATCCACGATCGCCTGTAATAATTCAATGGCATCATTGATATATTTCCGCGCTGGGATAAATTGGGCATCGGTAAACCAAAAGTTCCGCACACCGCGATTATATAGTTGTCGGATTTCTGCCACAACTTCATCAGCAGGATTGATACGTACTTGTTTACCTTCCACCACGGTATAAACACAATAGCAGCAGTTATGCGGACAACCGCGCTTGGTTTGCACACCAATATAAAAGTCTTGGTCTTGCAGATAATAGTTAAACTCTGGCCAGACGCTTTCAATGTAGTCGTAGTTACAAGCGGTTTTTTGTAATGGGGTGGGTTGTTCGTGAATTAGGCGCTGGCGTGGTTGACCTTCCCCAACTACATAACAACGTTCATCACTAATTTCTCGCCCACTCAAGAATTTCTCCAGTAAGGTTTCCCCTTCGCCCACAGAAATAATTGTGCCGGAAGGTAAACTTTTACCCAACTGTTCATAAAATACGCTGACTGCACCGCCGCCAACCACTGCACGCGCATCAGTATGGTATTTTTGGGCGCGTTTTAAACCGCGTTTGATTAATCCCAAATTACGCCACAACTCTACATAGTAGGCAATGAAGATGCGTAAACCACCCAAAGCCCCACGTAATTTAATCAGGGGATTTTTCGCGTAATAAAATTCAAAAGCGTTTTGCAACGGGTTGCCACCACGTCCACCCACGGGGGCATAAATTTGAATATCCCGCCAAGAAAATACTAACAGTGTGGGTTTAAACTCATCGATACAGCGATCTAACGCCGCAGCATAGTCTAAAGGGGGAACTGTCCCCAAATCGAAAATGCGCTGTTCGATGTTCGGGAATAGCTTGTGGACATGATCACAAAGATAAACCACCCCAATGGGAAAAATGGGGTTACAAGGAAGGCGAACGTAGAGAATACGATTTTCGATCATCAGAGTTTTAACCTTTATCTTGCCATTCTTTTGGGAAAGCGAGGGAAACGAAGCTTGCTTAGTTCTATTTATGACAATCTAGTTTGACTTGGGAGTTAATTTATGCTTTTACATTTTTCCGGTGCGGAATGGTGAAAAGGCCTAAATTAGCTTGGCATCAAACAAGCGAGATTGGTTTATGAATAAATTGTTCATATATCTTTACCATAACATTGAGTTTAATCATTAAGCGATGATCCCTCACTATCTCTTTAGGGATAAAAGTCCAGCCAAACTCATGAAAAGAAAGATACAAGCTTAATCTCCAGGTTGTATCCTCTAGGGAAAGTTAATTAATAACTTAGACAAAATTGTTACCAAAGCCAACAATTAAAAATTTTCCTTAATAATGTATAATTTTTTGAAAAGAGATTTTTTTTATAAAATTTTCATAACTTGAACATATCTTTAGATATAAATAACGTAGAAATTTTCAGTTGGTAGTCGGAGTTACAGCAACTGGGGATCAGCAGTGTTAGTCTGGGCTGGTGTAATATACAATGTTTGGCGTAAAGCTCCTCGGCAGTTATGGCTCAAATACTAGATTCTCTACCACCTGAGCAATCGGGAAAAATTCTCTGCTGCTACATTAATGCTACGAGCAAAATCCAGGTGGCTCGCATCTCTAATATCGCTAACTGGTACTTTGAAAGGGTTGTGTTTCCTGGGCAGCGCCTCGTGTTTGAAGCCCCGATAGAAGCTCACATGGAGATTCATACGGGGATGATGGCAAGTGCCATTTTATCGGATACCATTCCGTGCGATCGCCTTGCACTTCAAGAACCAAGCAGTAGTGATTTTAATACCGAATCATCTACCCTCGACCCTATAAGTAAAAAACCCATAGTTCAGTCAATTAATACCAAAAGCGGAGATACAACAAAACCTTTAACAATCGCTGGTTAATCATTAGCTTGATTAAGATAAAAAATTTGATCAAAAAAAATTTAAGGTTGCTGATATCAGCAACCTTTTCTATTGTGATGGTGGGTTGTCATCAATCCTTTGTTGTTTGTCATTTGTTCCCAATTCCCCACTCCCCCAAATTTATGCACCTACCTTCTTTTCTCTGGCTATGGAAAATCGCCGCTTGGTCGATGGGCTTATCGCTGTTAGCGTATATCATGTTAGCTGTCACCGGGATACTGATGTGGCAAGCGAGAAATTCCCAGTCTATGCCTAGTTTTCCTGGGTTTCCTGCGAGTCGTGGAGGAGTGCGATCGCTGCACTATACAATGGGCATTAGTATGGTGAGCTTAGTGTTATTGTTATTGGCGATCGGCATTATCGGCACATTAGGTCACTTTGGTTCACTAGGACATTCATCACACCTAATTGCGGGGCTAATAGTAGTATTTTTAGTTTTAATATCTGCCGTCAGCGCCACGCAAATTAACCCCAGCAGACCTTGGGTAAGAACTTTACACATCACTGTCAATATTATTCTCTGCGCCGCCTTTGCTTGGGTATCCTGGACTGGCTGGACTGTTGTACAAAAGTATTTACCCTAAAGCCAAAACTCGGAATTTTGTGTTGATTTCGGGTGCGATCGCATTTACCCGCGTAGGTTGGGTGCAGCAAAGCGTAACCCAACATCATCAAGATTTAAAACTTTGTGTTCACTCTGGAGCGTAGACGCTTGCAGCTTGTCGTAAGTTATCGCCCAATACGGTTCGGTTAAGCTCACAACCAGGTAGACCAAGGTTTGTCACCCAAGTGTACCGATGTTGAATGCAACTCAAAGAATTCTCACTAATTTCACCAGTAATTTAATTAGGTACGGTACTCAAAGCTTGAGAAACAGCCATCCCAGCAGAGACAGTTGATGATAGTCAAGATTTGAGCGATCGCCAATTACAAATACAGCATCAGATTGAGCAGTGGGAAAAAATAATCGCCAAAATTTATGGAAAAGCTAATAGTAGGAAGGGCTAGTTTTACATTTGCTTACAATGTATTTATATCAAAGGTAATTGCACCTAATTGAGAATTGGGATTTAGGCGATCGCTTTGGGAGTTTTTGGTAAGGGCGATCGTTATTTATAGCTAAGAATTAGATTAAACTATAACTGCGATCGCAGTTATACTGATCTTGCTAGTATCAATTTAGAATTTATTTTATTCATTTAAATCAATTATCTGGAGACCATAATGATGGTTAGTGCAATGATTGGTGCATGGCTAGGAGAATTTGCCACAGTAGAAGTTTCTAAAGTTTTGCTAAGTGGTGTTACCAGCAAACTTAACCCTAGTGATTTAGATAAGGCGATTAAAACTGCAACTATTGAAGCTTGTAATCAAGAAACCAGATTATTTTATTCTTGTCCACCAGACTTTATACCAAAATTTTTATGTAATTTTTTTAAGGAACAAGGATTATCAGAACTACAGAAACCATTAAAAGATGAGGGAAGGCCTGATTTAGAGTTTTTAGCTGAAGTTTTCAAAAAAGCAGCTTTAGCTGACTCAAAAATGCAAGAAATTAAAATTGACTATGTTCATTCATGGATGGAGATTTTTGTTACAACTTATTTTCAAAATACAAACAATTGTATCAGGTTTCAGATTGCCAAAGAAAACTATTGTCAGCAATTAATTAATTGGTTTGATGATGTTAAGTTTGCTGGGATTGCTGTACCAGGACAAGAAGTAGAAAAATCAGAGAAGCTAGTCAATATTTTTGTGTTACCAGAAGTGCAGGAAGATAACCAAAATGATCTAAATAATTTTAACTCCAGCATAGAAACAGAGTTATTCTCATCCAATTTGAGTCAAAGTCAGCAACAATTACTTTGGGAACAGAAACAGCGTGCTTTACGCAACTCCTCTGGGAGAAAATTGTTGGCTTCCCAAATTTTAAGTCAAAGTAACTGCCAAAAGTTTGTGCTTTTAGGTGCGCCCGGTTCTGGAAAAACTACCTTGCTGAGTTATTTTGTGGTGATGATAGCTCAGAAGCAAATTGAACAACTGAATATAACAACAACAACAGACTATTTACCTCTGATAATTCCTATACGAGATTTTGCTAGGCACGAAAATACTAGCGTTATTGAATATGTTAAGCAATTTGTTGAAAAAAATCTATGTGTTAAAACTTTACCTGTAGGTTTTTTTGAATATTGGTTAGAAGATGGACGCACTTTTATCTTTTTTGATGGCTTAGATGAAATTGCTCAAGAAAATAAACGATATGAGGTAGTGCAAAAAATTGAGAATTAGGGCAGTTTTCTAAAAATTTTGCAGTTATTACCTCTCGCCCTGCTGGCTATAAACGTGATTTTTTCAATACTCAAGAGTTTGCCCATTACGAACTTTTAGCTTTTGATGATGAGAAGATAGAAAAGTTTATTAACTGTTGGTATGACAGCCGTATTCAGGATAAATCAGAAGCAGAACGACGTAAAACAACTTTACGAGAAGCATTAAATAAAAATGAGCGTCTCAAATTACTAGCGCGTAACCCTTTGCTGTTGACTATTATTGCTCTGATTCATCGCTATCAAGCAGTTTTACCTAAAGGTCGTCACAAACTTTATGAGAAAGCCGTAGAAACTCTCTTGACTTCTTGGGATGCTAATAAAGAAATTAACGTCAACCATTTTTTGCAAGACATTGATATTGAAGATTTGCTATTTTTGATGCAAAAAATAGCTTTTTGGATTCATGGACAAGGTAGTACAGCAGATAAAGAAGGGGGAACACTAATTGCTTGTGAAGATTTGCTTGACCAATTAAAAAGAGAAATCAAATCTTTGAAAGAGATTGAACTTTATAAAGCAGAGGAAAAAGCCAAACGTTTTTTAAGTTTGATTCAGGAACGTACTGGACTGCTTAATGAACAAGGTCAAGATTGCTATGCTTTTGTGCATAAAACCTTTCAAGAATATTTGTGTGCTAGAGAGATTAATTATCAAGCAGATGATCAAGACGATTTTGAGATTGTTTTACAATATATTGATCAGCATCTCCATGATCCTCATTGGCGAGAGGTATTACTGCTATTAATTACTCAGCAAGCACCAAATAAAGCAGCTACAGCCATTAGAAGAGTTCTTAACAAAAATAGCGAATATGAACAATGGTTGCATCGTGACTTATTATTTGCTGGGAATTGCCTTGCTGAAGATATCAAAAATTTAAAAACTGCAAAAGATTCTCCGGCTGAAGAAATTTTAAAAAAATTAGCAAATCTTGAAGTCAGCGATTCGTTGCAAGTTAGCTCTCAAATCAAATCACAAGTATTTCAAATTTTATGTAGTTTGAATGAAACAGCTTTTCAATCTCAAGCCTTGCAACTATTAAAAGAAAAAGAACAACAAATAGATAAAGTAAGGTTTCAACAATATTGTGCTGTACTGGGAGAGAAAGAAGCGGCAGTTGATAAATTACTAAAACTCCTCAAGGACTTAGAATCTAATGTGCGTTATAAAGCCGCAGAAGCGTTAGGTAAAATAGGTGCAGAAGCAGCAATTCCTGACTTACTAGAGCTTCTCAAAGACTCAGAATCTCATGTGCGTTATGGAGTCGTAAATGTGTTAGGTAAAATAGGTGCAGAAGCAGCAATTCCTGGCTTACTAGAACTCTTCAAAGACTCAGAATCTCATGTGCGTTCTAGTGCTGCAAATGTGTTAGGTAAAATGGGTGCAGCCGCCGCAATTTCTGATTTACTAGAACTTCTCAAAGACTCAGAATATAATGTGCGTTCTAGTGCCGCAGAAGCATTAGGTCAAATCGGTACAGCCGCAATTCCTGACTTACTAGAACTTCTCAAAGACTCAGAATCTTATGTGCGTTTTAGTGCAGCAGTTGCGTTAGGTAACATAGGTGCAGTAGCCGCAATTCCTGACTTACTAGAACTTCTCAAAGACTCAGAATCTTATGTGCGTTTTAGAGCCGCAGTTGCGTTAGGTAAAATAGGTGCAGCAGTCGCAATTCCTGGCTTACTAAAACTTCTCAAAGACTCAGAATTTATTGTGCGTTTTGGAGCCGTAAATGCGTTAGGTAACATAGGTACAGAAGTAGCAATTCCTGACTTACTAGAACTTCTCAAAGACTCAGAATCTCTTGTGCGTTCTAGTGCCGCAGTTGCGTTAGGTAAAATAGGTGCAGCAGCCGCAATTCCTGACTTAATAAAACTTCTCAAAGACTCAGAATTTATTGTGTGTCCTAGTGCTGCAATTGCGTTAGGTCAAATAGGTGCAGCAGCCGCAATTCCTGACTTACTAGAACTTTTCAAAGACTCAGAATCTCTTGTGCGTTCTAGTGCCGCATTTGCATTAGGTCAAATAGGTACAGCAGCCGCAATTCCTGACTTAATAAAACTTCTCAAAGACTCAGAATCTGATGTGCGTTCTAAAGCCGCAGATGCGCTGAATAAAATCGACAAAAAAACTCATAGTGTAGTCATTAATCTTTCTCAATGGATTAATGAAAACCAAGATTCTAAATATATTGGAGATGGGATTGATTTGCTATGGGATTTGGTATGTGGCTAGACAAGCTGACATTAACACTGAACAAATTAGTTCTGGCGAGATAGAGACAGCATTGCTGTAAACAATGACAAAAAAATAATTCTGGATGTAATATAATAATCACATCCAGAAATTATCTCATCTACTCTACAAATATTACTTCAAGAAAACCAGAATTAATTTATTCCACAGTCACTGATTTTGCTAAATTCCGAGGCTGGTCAACGTCTAAACCGCGACGGGCGGCGATGTGATAAGCCAATAGTTGTAGAGGTACAACTGTAAGTATTGGCGATAGTAATTCATCCACTGATGAAACGGGGAGTAAATCGTTAAAAATTTCTGCTGCTTCGCCATCTTTTACAGGTGTTACACCAATTAATCGGGAATCTCTGGCTTTGGCTTCTTGGGCGTTAGAAATCACCTTTTCATACACACTACCAGGAACTGCGATCGCCACTACCGGAACTTTCGCATCTAATAAAGCAATGGGGCCGTGTTTCATTTCCCCAGCCGGATAACCTTCGGCGTGAATATAGCTAATTTCTTTTAATTTCAAAGCCCCTTCTAAAGCAATGGGGAAGTTAATTCCTCTTCCTAAAAAGATGAAATCTTGAGTATCAGCAAATTCATGGGCTAAATGTTCGGTTAAACGTTCTTGACTTGCCAATGTTTCTTCAATTTCTTGAGGAATTTGTCGCAGTCCGTTAATAATTTGCTCGATAGTTTCTTTGGGAATTGTTTGACGACGGGCAGCTAAATCTAAGGCTAAAGCATAAAACGCCATCAATTGGGCAATAAATGTTTTTGTTGCTGCTACGCCAATTTCTATCCCAGCTAAGGTACTAATAATATTAGGAACACTATGACCAAGGCTACTTTCTGGGCGGTTGGTAATCCCTAAAAGTCGCGCTTGATATTTCGCCTCTTGACCTTGGCGGCGTTCTTTTTCCATTGCTAAAGCTGCTAAGGTATCGGCAGTTTCACCAGATTGAGTAACACCAATAATTAATGTATTTGGTGTTAGTGGTGATGGTGCATAACGATATTCCGAAGCGTAGTGTACTTGGGTGGGAATTTCTGCTAATTGTTCTAATAAGTGTTTGCCAACTAAGGCGGCGTGCCAACTTGTACCACAGGCGACGATGTGAATTTGTTCTAAATCTGCGTAGAGTGATTCAGACAAGCCGAGGTGAATAGGCGACACAGACGCATCAGTTGAATTATGAAAATATGCTTCTAAATTAGCTCTTACCACTCCTGGCTGCTCATAAATTTCTTTGAGCATGAAGTGTTTGAATCCCTGCTTTTCGACCATTGTGGGACTCAAGTTAAGCATCCGGGGTTGTTTTTTCAACCTCTCGCCAGCAAAGTTGTAAATTTCCACGCCTAATGGTGTGAGGCGGGCAATTTCCCCGTTTTCTAAGGGTAATACGGCACGGGTGTAAGCAACGATCGCCGGTGTATCGGAAGCGCAGAAAAATTCACCCTGGCCAAATCCAATGACTAAAGGTGCTTGTTGACGCACTACAATTAATTCGTCGGGATAATCAGCCGAAATAACTGCGATCGCAAATCCACCTTCTAGCTGATTAGCCGCTTGACGAACTGCATCTAAAAAATTTAACTCTGGATTTTTTAATAATTCTGCGATCAGATGGGGAATTACTTCTGTATCAGTTTCCGAACGAAACTCATGTCCTTTTTGTTTTAAGTCTTCCCGCAACTCGCGGTAATTTTCTACAATGCCATTTTGAACTACCGCAATACGTAATGCTGTATCCAAATGGGGATGAGCATTGTACTCTTCTGGTTTACCATGAGTAGCCCAGCGAGTATGACCAATGCCAATTTGAGCCGGATTTTCTAGCTGTTCCAGTTTAGAACGTAGGTTATGTAGTTTTCCTTTCGCCCTAACACAATTAACTTCACCTTCCCAAATTGTGGCGATTCCCGCAGAATCGTAGCCTCTATACTCTAGTTTTTCCAGTCCAGACAGTAAAATTTCTGTTGCTGCTTGAGTGCCGATATAACCGACGATTCCACACATTGCTCACACCATTTTGGTTTTAGGATTATTAAATCCAGTATAGATGTTGGCAAAAGGGGTGTATGGCTATAGGAGGAATACATTAAACTCAGGCAAAATTAAATAACTAACCCACTTAATCTCATTACAAGTCCGTTTTATACCTAACTACGAGTGCGGCTTTGTCCTGTGCGTAGTTCTAATAAATCTGGTGTAGCAAAAAAGCCAAAGTAAATAGCGATCGCAACAGTAATTTCATGAAGCCAGACATCATTCCCAAAAAGGTTTTAGAGGATGTTTGAAAAGTATTGGGCGAATAGAATTCGCTACTACACAAGCAAAGTCCACACTTCGACAACCTCAGTGACCTCCTACGTGGACTAACACAAAACCAACAAATAACAAATAATGACTCCACAAAAAACGCAAAAATGATTTTGGAGGGGGCTTGGGGGACGCAACCGTCCCCCAATCGGGGGTGTGGGGGAGAATCCCCCAAATCTTGTTCATTATCTGATAGGTAGAGCAGAAATTGAGAAATCAACTCTCATCACCTTAACTGAACCTAAGTTCTCACAAAAAAAAGGAGCAACTTGCTCCTTCTGCCACTAAGGTATGTTTATGGTTTTTGAAGTGTTTACCCTAGTAAGGTGGGCATAACCCACCCTACAGTGCTAAAAAAGCTTGCTATGGAGACACTTAATTGAAAGTCTGATGAGAAATTTTAGAATAAATTCCGCATCAATAACCTAGACCCATGCTGCGAGTTGTTTCAGCGCCCAGGTAAACCCGGATGCTCAAAAAGTCGGTGGGGCAGGCAGTTTCACAACGTTTGCAGCCTACACAGTCTTCTGTGCGGGGAGAGGAGGCAATTTGAGCAGCTTTACAGCCGTCCCAGGGCACCATCTCTAGCACGTCAGTAGGGCAGGCGCGAACACATTGAGTGCAGCCAATACAGGTATCGTAGATTTTTACGGTATGAGACATTGAAAAAAGGCTCCTTTCGAGTTCTCTTCTCTGCGAAAGAATCATAATCAAGGCATAGTTTACCGCAGTGGCTTATCCAGAGTAAGTAAAAGGCTACATAACTTCAAACAATGTAATAGGCACGTTTTAAAGTTAAAATTTGCGAAATTTCTCTGTTTCCTTATAAATCAGCTACAGAAGAGCAACGTGTTTCCCTCATTTGTTAACTACCTTCAAGACTTGGTGTAAAGATATGTAAACAAAAACGGTCAAGGGTAGGGACGCACAGATAATTTCAAACATCAAACCGGATTACCATATTACCAATCTTGATATAGTTTTTGAGCATGAAACATAATTTCCTCTTTTGGTAGGCGAATTTTAGGTGTTTGACGAGGATAGGATGTTTCAATGGCGCGTGTATCTTGCTCAACAACAGTTGTGACTGCACTCAACATTGAGCGGCTCAATAAAGGTAGCAAAATTGGGTGTTTGGGTTTGCTGAAGACCAACACAAAGGTTTTAGTGTGAGTTTCTGTTTCGGGATATAAGATATGCACCTGCAAAATTTCTCCTAGTAAAAAAGAGGTGCGAAAAGTTAGCAGTGGGGGAAACGCATATTCTAAAATGCCAGTGTAGGTTTTAGGTGCGGTCAAAACAACAGGATTGCGGATGATATCATTCCAGGTGCTATCCTCGCGCTCTAGTTCCTGGACAACTTTCACCCAATATCCTTCATGTTCAAACACCGGCACGCGATTAGCTTTAATACCAAATAAGTCGCGGTGTGTGCCGCTTTGATGGTTGTAGTCATAGTTAATTAACAAGTTATCTAAAAAAGTGCCACGGATGCTTTTTTCCCCAGCTACACCGACAAAACTCATACCTGCACTCACTTTTGGGATGAGGTCTGGGACGGGAATTTTTGGAACATGACCAGCATAAGTCCAAATACAGTCATCTTTGATGATTAATTCTAGGGGCGTGAGCAGTGGTTGAGTGCCTATTTGACCGGACTGATGTAACCTTCCTTGTCCATCAAATTCTAAGGCGTGAAAGGGACAAGCAATTGTATTCCTTTCTTGACAAATCCAGCCATCAGATAAAGGTGCTTGCAGATGGGGACAAACGTTATCTAGGGCGAAAATTTCACCTTGCTGATTTTGCCAGAGGACATAATCTTGACCATTCAGCGCCACTTTATAAGGCTTGTTAATACCCAGCATGGAACGGTGGGCAATTAACCACGGTGCGCCAGGGAGAATGACTGCCATAAAAGCCTCCTAGTTAAAGTTATGTGAGACTATAGCGATCGCTATAATCTCCCAAGGTTTAAAGTAAATTGTGACGAAACTTTCATATTTGTCTTCAAAATACGACAGATTATTCATGTTTGTCAAGAACTATGGCTATGAGTAAACCTGATCTGATGCGCCGTCAACCCAAGCAAAAGCGGAGTCAGCAAAGAGTTGAAAAAATTCTCAAAGCAGCAGCCGAAGTTTTTGCCGAGGTGGGTTATGAAGCTGCAACTACTCATCAAATTGCGGCGAAAGCAGAAACAGCCATTGGTTCGCTGTATCAGTTTTTTCCCGATAAACTCGCCATATTTCATGCACTCGAAGCTATGCACATGGAACGGGTGACAGCAATTTTGAGCAAAATTATGCAGTCAAACGACAAGCATCAGTCATTATCTGAGTTTATTGAGTTTACAGTGGATATCCACGCCCAATATTTTGCAGATCCCATCCCTCGCGTTGTCTATATTCAATATTTTGTCGCACCAGAATTATTTAAATTATTTGACGAAACCTTTGATAAGCAACTAATTCAACAATTCGCCGCCTTTTTTCGCCAGTGGAACCCAGACTTAACTGTAGAAAAAAGTGAACTCCTATCGGAAACAGTGCATCGAACTTATAACGCTTTACTGTTGAATGCACTGAAACAGGATGAGAGTAAACGTCAAGCCCTTTATGCTGAACTCAAAACATTGTTAATTGCGTATTTAACACCATACACTCTGCCACAGCAAGTAATGAAAGTAATGATATGTCCTTATTGTCAGTCATCCCGCGTATCGAAAAATGGGCATCGTCACGGAAAGCAACGCTATCTCTGTAAAGATTGTGGTAAACAGTTTTTGGAAAGGTTGAGTTTGTAGTTAGGAAGTTGTTTGTGGAGATGGGGTGTATGGGTGTGGGGACAAGGGAATATCTTGCACCTAGTCCCGACGAATGGAATTTAGAAAGTCTATTAAAAATAAAGTGGATTAATGGAAATTATTTTTAATCGTCCTAGCGAAGTGTATTTAGAAAACAAGAGAGGGTTAGAGACTATTGATACTAATCAATTATTTTTGTTAGTGAACAAATCTGTAGAGCCAACAGCAGACATTATTAAGAAGCTTTATCAAAAAAAAATATGGCAAAAGGATGTATATAATCAAAGTATTAACATCTCTAAAAATATGATTTTTATTTTTCAATTATTAGGTCATCCTTGGAGTATAATATTTCTAGATTTTTCTGGTGTTTTAATTAAGGAAGAAGATGCACAAATAATCTCTCAGAGCTTACAAACCAATGCAATTTATTATAGAGGTAGTGATACTAGCAGTACGGCAAAATACCTACTATATAGTAAAGGTATTATGATAGAAAAATATATTTTTGAGAATGGAGTGATAGCAGAATTTCAATCACTTGAGAGAAACCTTGATGTAAATAATATTTCTAGAGGTACTATTGTAGATAGATTAGTTACAGAAAGAGATGCCTACATACCTAGTATTTATTGGGATTATTCACCAAATGAAGAAATAAATTTTTGCGGACGAAATGTTTTAAAATTTACAAATCTTTTTCCAGAAGATATTATTCGTATGGACTGCTTATCCTAATTTTAGTTCAGTCGATTAGTGCAAGATGTGAAGAAGGGGTTGTTTAATTTGATAAATAAGCTGGTAGGGTAATTGTAAATGTACTGCCTTCACCTAAACGCGATCGCACTGTTACATGACCATTCATACCTTCGACTAGGGTTTTAACTATTGATAGTCCTAAACCACAGCCACCGGTGGAACTGCTGCGGGCTTCATCGATGCGGTAAAATCGCTCAAAAATCCTGGACTGATGTTGTAAAGGAATACCATAGCCTTGGTCGCAAACTTCAATAATGGCTTGGTCGGCTTGTTGATAAAACTTGATAGTTACAGGGGTTTCTGGTGCAGAATATTTAAAAGCGTTATCAACTAAATTAATTAAAACTTGTTTGAGGCGGTTGTAGTCGGCTTTAGCGGCGATTGCTGGGTTAGTTGATTCAATGCTAATCTGGCGATCGCTATAAGTTTTCGCCATCACCACAACTTCGGTAATTAAGTCATTTAATGAGCAACTTTCGAGGCGAAATAGCAAATTACCACTATCAGCCCTGGCTAAATCAAGTAAATCTTGTAATAGTCGAATGGTGCGTTCGGCTTCGGCGGCGGCGGTGGCTAAAGCTTCTTGCTGCACTTCGGTTAAATTATGCTGTCGTCGCAACACACTTTGTAAGTAACCATGTACGATGGTCAGGGGTGTGCGTAATTCGTGAGATACATTACTGACAAATTGTCGCTCTTGTTCCCAAGATTGGAACAGCCGCGATAACATCATGTTGTAGGTTTGAGTTAATTCTCGAACTTCGCTAGGGGCATTTTCTAAATAAATTTGTGCTTGTCCTAAGTCTGCAAGGGAAATAACTTCTGTCATTTGACTTAACTGACGTAGGGGTTGCAGGGAACGTTTAATGTAAAATGCGATCGCAACAGAAATAATTGTAATAGTGATAATACTGCCAATTCCCAAACTCTGCACAATCACTAAAAACATGCTTTGTTCTTGGGTAACATCCTGCACAACAAATAAAGTTCCCACAGTCTGATTTTGTAATCTCAAAGAACTACCACACATCACAAAGTAGCTTTTACCCATTTCTTGAGCTATGGGTTTCATGGATGTCTGAGTTAAATTCATCAACTCAGCTACTTTTTTTGGTGGTAATTTATTTAAATTATCTGACTGGGCTATTATCTGATTTTGAGGATTTTTCACCCATAAATATGTATTTGTAGTACTTAAATTATTAATTGCACTTTGCAGCCCATTTTCTTCAGGTATTATTTCTGTATAAAGCTCTACATAATAAGGCAAATGTTGAGTAATTTGTTGAATATTATTTTTATAACTATTAATTAAAAATTGCTGCATTTTCCAGCTTGTCCAGATAGCTAGGCTACCTAATCCTAAAGCCGAAACCGCAGCAATGCCAATTGTCAGTCGAACACGTAATGAAAAAGGATCAATTATCCGAAAGATTCTCTGAATTTGGTTCACTTCGGTGCTTGAGGGTTGGGTGTTAGACAAGTTTTATTCACATAATCGCACTGATAAATATAAGGTTCCTGCCAACTCAAGGGAATTTCTAATAAGTCTCTTGTACCTGTTAATCCTTGTCCAATAAACAGTAAAAGAGCAACACAGTTTAATATTGTATGAATTACCCGCCAGCGATGGGACTTATAAATATCTTGCACAATTGCTAAGGAAAAAACCATCAGTAGAGATGCAGCAATGCCAATGTAGTAGTGTGACCAATACCATTCATTAGTCCGCCGATAAACTCCATCTTGACAGCCGAGAACTACTAAACCAATACCTGTTAAGGTAGCAAAAATCGCTCGCCATGATTTATTTTTGGCTTGATAAAGCAGTACTAAAGAAGCAATCGTCGCCAAAAACATCAATATGATAAAAATTACTTGGAAATTAGCAGTATTCCACAATTGCTTTTTGATAATGTTTTTACCAATGGGATATGCTAAACCGACTAATGTTAAGCCAACAACAGCACTGGTTAGCCAATCACCCAATTGTTTATGCTCTTTACCAACGACTGGCGGAATTTTACTCTTACCTTCGGCTAAATTTTGCAACCGCCGTTGACGAGTTTGCCAAGCAAAGTTAACAACATTGCCAATTAACGGAAAGACAAAAATAACTGCGATCGCTGGATGTAAAAGCCCAAGAAAATCTGCTGTTTCCATAAATCTTTTGTATTATAACTATTTTGAATTTGCAATGTGTTTAGTATTTAAAATTAAAAATTTTACCAAAAAAATACTAAATATTACAATCTGAAATATTCAAATATCAACCCATACAGTTAATTATGGGTTGAAATACTGTTTAACCACCCAGACTAGCATAACCAAAAGTAGCATTAAATTTACGACACCAAACCGCTACTGATCTATATCCAGACAAATTAAGATTTCCCGGTAAAGCATAGCTTTGGCTACCACTAAATTTTCTTAAGCGACCAACTAAAACGTAATCTTTAGCTCTTAAACCATAGATTTTGGGCGCAGCAGAACGATGTAAAATTACGTACACATCAGGGCCGCTACTGGTTTTAAAATTCTGGCTAAATTGTAAATATCTGGTTCTGTTTCTGGTCACAATGCTAACTCTTCCGCGAGTTGCATGTTCGCCATTGCGGAAATTAGCAGACTGACCTACAGCCGCAGCTAATTGATTAATTGAAGTTTGAGCAACAGGTGTAGAAGTTGATGCCTGATATGCGGTCACTTCTGAAATAGAACCTAAACTAACAGTTGCAATCATCCCCAGGATAGCTAAACTCTGAAATTTCATAGTGTTTACATCCTCAATTACTGCTATATGAGAAGAATTTATAGCCGTCTTTGATGATGAATATTAAATTACGCTGAGAATTAGCTAAAAATTTGGTTCAGCCATTTTTATCAGAATTTAATTCTAGTTAATTTTACACTTAATTTTTAGCGAAAAAAGCTAACAAGATGATTTTTGTCCCGAATAATTGAACATAACTCTTGTGAATAGACTATATAATATTTCCATTCAAGTCAGTCAGATTTTTTAGTTATTTAGGAGATTAATCAAGTGCAGAAACCTGAACTTGCCAGAGTTAATCTTTTGAATCGAGGAGAGAAAAATAACGATGATTTAATTACACAAAGAGTTATTCTATTTCGCTTAGTGGCGTTCATACTTTTGAGCATTGTGATTTTATCTGGCTTGCTGGTAGCAGGTTGGTTTGCAGGTGAAATGACAATTAATCAGTTTTTTGCTCAAATTCACACTTGGCAAATGCAGCCGCCAATGTGGTTAGAAGCGCCAATGGTACATAATAAATATTTACTTTCGCTCACATTAGCGTTGCTAGTCACAATGTTTGCGGTGATGAAACTGTCACCCCAACCGCGTGTTTGGTCACAAAGGTTAGTCGTTGGCATATTAATTATTTTGACTGTACGTTATTTATTATGGCGATCGCTCTCTACCTTTAACTTGGTTGATCCCTTAAATGGCACAATTAGTTTAGGCTTATTCGTCCTAGAAATTGTCATCATTTCTAGCGGCTTGATTGAACTATTTTTAATGTTAAATATTAAAGAACGTCACCGGGAAGCCGATGAAAAATCCATCGAGGTGATTAATGGTGAGTTTACGCCATCTGTAGATATTTTGATTCCTACATATAACGAGCCAGAATTTATTGTGCGGCGTACGATTATGGGTTGTCAAGCCCTAGATTATCCCGAAAAAAACATCTATCTTTTGGATGATAATCGGCGTACAGAAATGCGAGAATTAGCCGCCGAACTGGGATGTTACTACATCAGCCGCCCAAATAACCAACATGCCAAAGCCGGCAACCTCAATAATGCCCTGACACAAACTAGTAGTGACTTAATCGCTGTTTTTGATGCCGATTTTGTGCCTACCACTAACTTTCTCTTGCGGACTGTGGGTTTTTTTCAAGATGAAACCATAGCCATAGTGCAAACACCACAAAGTTTTTATAATGCTGACCCCATCGCCCGAAATCTTGGTTTAGAAAATATTCTCACCCCTGATGAAGAAATTTTTCATCGCCATGTCCAATCAGTCCGAGATAATGTTGAAAGTGCAATTTGCGCGGGTACTTCTTTTGTGGTGCGTCGCGCTGCATTAGAAAAAACGGGAGGATTTGTTACCGAATCTTTATCAGAAGATTATTTTACAGGCGTTAATTTAGCTGCTTATGGCTATCGCATTATTTATTTAAATGAATTACTCAGTGCAGGTTTAGCCGCAGAAAACATCGCTGCTTATGCAACTCAACGTTTGCGCTGGGCGCAAGGTACACTCCAAGGGCTGTTTATTCAATCTAATCCGTTGATTCTGCCTGGATTGACTTTAACTCAAAGATTAGCTCATTTAGGAGGGTTTTTGAGTTGGTTTGCCAATGTCGCCCGAATTTCTTTTTTGTTAATGCCTTTGGCTTATTCATTTTTAGGTGTAATTCCCATTCGGGCAAACTTACCAGAATTAATTTATTTTTGGTTGCCTCTTTATGTAGTCAATTTAGCGGTATTTGCTTGGTTAAATAAATATTCGCGTTCGGCGTTTTTATCTGATATTTATTTTTTGGTGTTATGTTTTCCGGTGGCTTGGACAGTTATTCAATCTTTGTTGCGTCCCTTTAGCACAGGATTTAAAGTTACACCTAAAGGACTAAGTAGCGATCGCTATAATTTTAACTGGAAATTAGCCTTACCTTTAATCATACTATTTATCGGTACAGCTATTAGTTTGTGGCAGAATCTCTGTATGAGCGTACTCAAACAAATGATAGCCACCCAAGTACCTGCAATGGCTGAACAAACTGTCGGTGTGGGTGTGGGCTGGTTGTGGAGTATCTATAACTTAATCATGATTGGTTCAGCGATTTTAGTTTTTTTAGATGCACCCAAGACAGATAAATTTGAATGGTTTGATTTACGGCGAGTCGTAGAGTTAAAAATTGGTAGTGAAAGTTTTTGGGGTGTCACCACAATGATGTCAGAAATTGGTGCAGAGATAGCACTGACTCAGCAACCACCCATCGATTTATTAGTTGGTCAAACAGTCAAAATCAAAATCGCTGAAGAAAATTTACAGCTAAAAGCAGAAGTTGTCCATCAAGGATTTGCTAATGAGTTTCCGATTATTCGCCTCCAGTTTGAATCAGTCACTATTAGTCAACATCGTCATTTAGTAGAAATATTATTTTGTCGCCCTGGACAATGGAAGCGGCAAAATGCACCAGGAGAGTTAATTTCTCTCTGGTTAGTATTGAGAATATTGCTCAAACCCCGCTTTATTTTTAATCGCAAAATTGATGTTAGTCCGATGGTTGTGGCTAAGGTTTAAGAGGTTGTTTGAAAACTATAGGAATCCGGTTTGATTTCTGAATTTATTTGTGTAGGTAGGGAATAGGGAATGGGGAGTCGGGAGTAGGAAAGAAGCCTGATCCGAGTGTACTGATTTTTTTCCCAAATCAAATATGAGTCCTATATTTAGTTAAGTAAGTCGGTTGGAAAAAACATAACTATATTAAGAAAAGTAAATTAAACTAAAACTCTCTTCCCTCCTGCCTTTTCCCAACTACAAATATTTACGTCGCTCTACTTATGATGGTCAGCACTTCTAGATTCCCCCTCATCCCTCTTTAGTTTGGTGTTGGGTAGCGGTACAATCTACAATTGCGCCACCACCCAACCTACTTTTTTTGAGATGTTACGTGGTGTGCAACTTTCTCTCAAACCTAACCCCCAACCCCTTCCCTACAAGGAAAGGGGGGCAAGATTCAAAGCCTCTCTCCGCTTCGGGGAGCCAGCGCGTTGCGGAGGTTCCCTCCGTTGTAGCGACTGGCGTGAGAGGTTTGGAGAGGGGTTTCAAAAATAAGTTGCACATCGCGTGATGTTATTCCCCAGTAATGGAAAGTCCATCAACCCAAACTCTCGGAGAAACACCGCCTGGGGTTAATTCGACTTCTTTTTCTAGGTAAACAATTGACTTGAGAACTTCTAAGAAATCACCAGCAACAGTGGCTGATTCTATACTTGTCTTCTCGCCTTTGTTAATTAACCAGCCATCAAAAGGTAAAGAAAAGGAACCTTGTAAAGCTTTCACCCCGGCGTGCAGAGCGTGTAAATCATCAATTAAAATGACATTTTCCGCAGTTGCTAAACTAAATTCTTGCTCAGGGGTTGCAGCAGCAAAGATATGATAGAAGTTAGGACTGACGCTAACTTTTGCACCAATACTTGCATTACCTGTTGGTTGAGCATTGAATCTTTTTGCAGTACCGGCACTGTGAAGAAAGCCTGTAAGTACACCATTCTCAATCAATTTTACCTGACGAGTTGGTGTTCCTTCGCCGTCAAAAGTTTCGGCAGCAATATTAGCCGGATGCAGTGCATCATCGTAGACTGAAATTAATGGTGAAGCAATTTCTTTGCCTAAATCATCAGGTGTAGACAAACTTTGCTTATCTAGAATGCTTTGAGCATTGAATAAATTAGAAAAAGCACTCAACAAATTTAAAAAAGCATCGGGAGAGAAGACAACTAAATATTTACCAGACTTGATTTTTTCGTAGTTTAAGTGACTGATAGTTTTGTCTGCGGCTTCTTTGATGCAACCATTAATATCTAGTTCTGCAACACTACGGCTGATTCTAAAACTATTCCCGCTACGAGGTTTTTTATCTTCTTCTTCTGTTTTGCTGTACAGATAAACTGAGGCGATGGAGTTAGACTCTGTTCTAACTGCACCATCACTATTGAGATAAAATCTGTCAATATCTCTTTGTGCTAAACCGTTATAAGGTACGCCTTGAATTGCTGGATGAGCCGAAAGTAATTCTTTTTCTGCTACCAATAGTTTTTCTATTAGTTCAGAAACTGGAGCTTGGGGAGCTTTATCTTCGGATGGATGAGCAATAGGAACTGTTGCTTCTGGGCTGAAATCTGGAACGTTTTCTTTAACACCAAAAAAACTAGCTTCGTAGGCAGTTTTTAAGGCTAATTCTAAGCCTTTGGGGTCTACATCGGTGGTGCTGGTAATCCCAATAGTGTTTTGTTCGTTCCACACACGTACAGTAACACCAGAGCGATTGGAAGCTTTAACTTGTTTTGGCTCACCTTGATCTACTTGCACGCTCGTTTCGTCTATGGTTGAGCCATAAATGTCGAATTTTTTGATGCCAAGTTTATCAGCGTTTTCTTTGGCGTAATTGGCGATTTCTGTGATATTAGGCATAGTCAAATTTTAGATTTTGGATTTTAAATTAGGCGTTGCATAATTGCGGGATGATTTATCTCACGCAGAGGCGCAAAGACGCAGAGAGAATAAGGAGTTAAAAATTTCCAAGACATCAAATTCATCTCCTCATTCAGCAATGCCTTAAATTAACCGCAGATGGACGCAGATATCTGTGTACATCTGTGGTTTGATATGTGGATGATTAACGTCCACCTACAGTAATAGAATCAACTTTGATGTGTGGTTGTCCAACTGTGGTGTAGATACTGCCGCTAACAGAACCGCAGAAGCCGGGAGCTAATTCTAAATCTTGAGAACACATAGAAATTTTATTCATAATTTCCTTGGCTTCACCGATTAAAATTGCGCCTTTTAATGGTTTAGTAATTTTGCCATTTTCTATTAAGTAAGCTTCATCAACACTAAAGTTAAATTGGCCTGTAGCGCCAACACTACCGCCACCCATTTTTTTACAGTAAATGCCTTTATCAATGGAGGCAAATAAATCTTCGTTGGTGTATTCGCCAGTGGCAATATAAGTGTTACGCATCCGGCTGGCAGCAGCAAAGGTATAATTTTGACGGCGGCCGCTACCTGTTCTGGGGTGTCCGGTGCGCCAAGAACCTGCTCTATCTGCTAAGAAGTTTTTGAGAACGCCTTTTTCTATGAGTAGTGTTCTTTGTGCCGGCATACCTTCATCATCCATATCGATTGTTCCGAAGGCATTGTCAGAACGACCTTCATCCCAAGCTGTTAAACTTTCGTGGGCGATTTTTTCGCCTTTTTTATCAGCAAAGGGGGTGGTGTTGCGCTCGATTTGAGTGGTTTCTAGTAGGTGTCCGCAGGCTTCGTGGAAGATTACACCGCCAAAATGATTGGCCATGATGATGGGGTAAGTACCAGATTCAACATAATCTGCATACAGCATTTTGCCAGCAGATTCGGCTATTTGCTCGGCGGCTTGGGTGTAGTCCCAAGTTTTCAGGAAGTTAGGATCGCTGGTATTGCCGGCACGTTCACCAATGGAAGAACGATTTGCACCATCGGTAGACAATAAGTTAAATCCTACCGATTGGGTGAGGCGAATGTCACGGGCAAAGGTGCCATCACTAGATGCGACTAAAATTTCTTGCCAGTCTCGGAAATAAGTGGCGCGGCGAGATTGGATATGGCTGGCTTTTTTGTTCAGAGCCGCAGTTCCATCTAAGAGAACTTCGCCCATTTCGCGGATAGAGCTACACAGTTCTAGCCAACCATCTTTGCCTCTTTTGCTGGCGTAGTCGCGCAGTAATTCCAGGTTGATTTCTGGGATGAAGGAATAAGGAGCGGGTAGTTGTAACCCTAAGATGGAAAGTCCTTTTTCTAAAGCTGCTTTTAAGCCAGTAAAGGAAAGGTCGTTGGTATTAACGTAGCAGTCGGCTTTGCCACGAAATACTCTGACACCTGCACCTGTGGACAAATTAGGCGAAATGCTGGTGATGGCATCGTCTTCTGCTAAACAATTAATGTAGTTGCGGCGCTCTAAGAAAAATTCAACGAAGTCAGCACCGGCGGCGCGTCCTAGTCCCAAAAGGGTTGCCAGGGGGGCTTCCCATGTTTCATCGAATCGTTCTGTCGTGGAGGAATATTTTAAAGTTGGTAGTTGGTTCGAGAGAAGTAGGGTACTTGTAAGCATGGGTAGCCTCGTCTGCTGGCAGAATTTCAGGGATTTAACTGAAAAATCCTAGTGTGTTAACTCTAGCAAATTTACCCAGGATGGAGGGAGTTGGGAGTGGGGAGTGGGGAGTGGGGAGTTGGGAGTGACTGACTGGTGTAGGTTTTTTACGTTATGCCCCAAAAACCTTGATTTAGGGTGTAGGGGTGTAAGGGGGGTGGAACTCTGATTAAATCGTGATTTTTAGAGTCGCTACTCATCACTCTGTTAAAAACCTACCCTTGAAAGGGAGTTGGGAAGATGAATTATTGTTCCATGTATATACATGAGGTTAAATTTTCCATGTATATACATTATTTGGCAACGGGAAAAAACTTTTTTCCCATCTCCCCTACTCCCGATTCCCTACTCCCCACTCCCTTTCTCGGTTGCTTTGACGGGCAAAGATTTCAATCATTTCACTGCGGCTAAGGTTATTTTCCGCAGCTAATTCTGCGAGTTTTTCCCAGGCTGTATCTGTGAGTCGAATCGACCTTAACTGTTTAGGTTCTGATTTGTAATCTGTTTGAAATTTGCCGGAAGATGTACGTTTGCGTCTTGGTGTTTTCTGTCTTGTACCAGTATATTTATCTGCGAGTTCAGTTTTAGGCGTTAGGTTAATGGTGATTAATTTAACTAAGTTATCAATTAGGCGATCGCGCTCCATTGGCACAATTTCTTGACCATGTAGCATATACTGAAGAATCATAAAATGTACTAATGCACCAATAAATATACGTGCAGCTACTAAAGGATCAGGTAATTGCAGTTCTGGATGGGCGGTAAAATATTCACTCAGCGAATCGAAACCAGGTTTTTCGATATGTTTGAGGAAAATTTGCGCTAAGGAAGGAAATCGCCCAGATTCCCCAATAATTAATCTCACGAAGTTTAGTGCTTCTTGTTCACTAGTCCCTTTATCTAAGACATTGATGGCTAAACGCCGCAACAAAATTTGTGGGTCGTCTTGGTAAAATTGCGGGTCTTGATAGTCAAATAGTGGCAGAATTTTTTGCCGTGCTAATTGCTCTACAAGGGCTGCAAATAAAGTTTCTTTATCTCGAAAGTAGCTGTAGATAGTTGTTTTTGATACTCCTGCTGCGGCTGCAACTTTATCCATTGTTGTCGCTGCATAGCCGTTTTTGAGAAACTCTTGCATTGCTCCAGCGAGAATAGCATCAATTTTTTCATTGCTCATTGGTCATTTCGCCTAAAAATTTTCGAGTGACTCTTGACATTACTGGAATGAACAGTTTAGTTTAGTAATATCAAAACTAAACATTCTAGTTTAGTAAGAATTTAAACCAAAAGGGAGCTTACGGTGAGTAATGCCGCAGCAAAAGATTCCGCATACTTTAAGCCTAACTCTCGCCAACTGATCATTTTGGCAGCTGCTTTAGGTATTGCGATCGCAGGTTATAAATTTTGGCAAGTGCAATCAACGCCCACTCAGAATACAGCCACAACTGAGGTGAGTTTACCGCAAATTAAGACGGTGACAGCGTTAGGGAGACTAGAACCCAAGGGAGAGATCATTAAACTTTCGGCTCCGGCGGCTAGTCAAACTAGTCGAGTTGAGAAACTGTTGGTAAAAGAAGGCGATACAGTCAAAGCTGGGCAATTAATTGCCATTTTAGATAACCGCGATCGCCTCCAGGCAGCTTGGCAAGAAGCTCAAGAAGCTGTAAAAGTAGCGAGGATAAATTTAGCGAAAGTGCAAGCGGGTGCGAAACAAGGCGAAATTACTGCCCAAAAAGCCGAAGTTGCCCGCATACAAGCACAAAGTTTAGGTCAAGAAACCGAACAAAGGCAAACTATTGCGCGGTTAGAAGCACAATGGCAAGGTGACACGACTGCTCAACAGGCAACAATCAAAAGATTAGCCGCAGAATTAAAAAATGCTGAAGCCGAATTTGGTCGTTATCAGCAACTGTATTCCGAAGGTGCAATTTCCCTTTCTACCTTTGACAGTAAACGCTTGAGTGTAGATACCATCACCCAGCAGTTGAGCGAAGCCAAAGCCAATTTGAACCGCATAGATAGTACTGGTAGCAAACAAATTAGTGAAGCCAAGGCAGTTTTAGCTCGAATTACGGCAACAGGTAGCCAACAAGTCCAGTCAGCCGCAGGCAGCTTAAATAGTATTGCCGAAGTCCGCCCCGTGGATGTGCAAGCCGCGAAGGCAGAAATTGAGCGAGCAGTTGCCGCCGCTAACCAAGCCAAGGCAAACTTAGATCAAGCTTATGTGCGATCGCCCCAAGATGGTGTAGTCTTCGATATTCATACACGTTCTGGTGAATTAGTATCTAGCGATGGCATCGTAGAAATTGGACAAACTAACCAGATGTATGCAGTCGTAGAAGTTTATCAAAGCGACGTTAGCAAAATTCGTCCACAACAAAAAGTGCAAATATCCAGCAACTCTCTCCCTGGCGAATTGTCGGGAACAGTAGATTGGATTGGCTGGAAAGTCCAACGCCAAAATGTGATCAACACAGATCCCAGCGAAAATATTGACTCTAGAGTCGTGGAAGTTCATGTGCAACTAGATGAAGCTTCCAGCACCAAAGCCGCCAAATTTACCAATTTACAAGTCAAAGCGGTAATTGAACTATGACAGGAATGATCCAAGAACTGCAACGCCGCACACCTTTGGGATGGCTGCAACTCAGTCATCATAAAAGCCGCTTGTTAGTTGCATTAGCTGGTATTGCCTTTGCTGATGTGCTGATTTTTATGCAGCTAGGTTTTCAGAATGCACTGTATGACAGCAACACCCGCCTGAATCGCGCCCTGGTTGCAGACATTATTTTGCTCAGTCCCCAAAGCCGGAATATGCAGAATTTAGCCACATTTTCTCGGCGGCGACTGTTGCAAGCCGCAGATGTACCCGGTGTGAAATCAGCTACAGCCATGTATATCGGTTTATTGACTTGGAAAAATCCCCAAACCCGCAGCAAAACCTCCATGCAAGCCATTGGTTTTAACCCGGAACAATCCGCCTTAAACATTCCCGGAGTTCAAAGCCAATTAGACAAAATTAAACTACCAGATACCTTCATTTTTGATCGCGCATCCAGAGGTGAATATCAAGAAGTTGTTCAGCAACTGGATGCAGGTAAAACTGTCACCACAGAAGTAGATAAACACACGATTAATCTGAGTGGTGGATTTACATTAGGTGCATCATTTGGTGCTGATGGCACATTAGTTTCTAGCGATGAAAACTTTCTACGCTTATTTCCAAAACGACAAGTAGGCAGTATCAATCTCGGTTTAATTAATATTCAACCAGGTTATGATGCCCAACAAGTTGCAGCAGCATTAAAATTACATCTCCAAAGTGAAGATGTCAAAGTATTAACCCGCGCAGAATACATCAAATTTGAAGAAGATTATTGGAAAACCGAGAGTCCGATTGGTTTTATCTTCAGTTTGGGTGTATCAATGGGGGTGATTGTGGGTGTGATTATTGTATATCAAGTCTTATCAACTGATGTGAATGCCCATATTAAAGAATATGCCACATTTAAAGCAATGGGCTATCGCAATTCCTACTTACTCGGAGTCATTTTTGAAGAAGCAATTATATTAGCCGTCTTGGGGTTTATTCCTGGCTTCATCTTCCCATTAGGACTTTATCAATTAGCTGCCACGGCGACAAATCTACCCATATATATGACAGTAAGTCGGGCATTATTTGTGTTGATTTTAACAATAATGATGTGTAGTTTATCTGGAGCGATCGCTACTCGCAAACTCCAATCCGCCGACCCCGCCGATATGTTTTAAAAACTCATCACTCTCCGCGTCTCTGCGTCTCTGCGTGAGGTAAAAAAATCGATATGGAAACTAATTACTCCTCTAAACCTGTTATATCCATCCAAAATCTTGACCATTACTTTGGTCAAGGGCAACTGCGGAAACAAGTATTATTTAATATTAACCTCACCATTAACGCAGGTGAGATTATCATTATGACTGGCCCTTCCGGTTCTGGTAAAACTACATTATTAACCTTGGTAGGTGGCTTGCGGTCTGCCCAATCTGGTAGTTTACAAGTATTAAATCGAGAACTTTGTCATGCTAGTAGTGAGGAATTAACCCAAGCTCGACGCAGTAATGGATATATTTTCCAAGCTCATAACTTGCACGGTAGTTTAACAGCAATTCAGAATGTGCGTATGGGTTTAGAAGTGCATCGTGGAATTGCACCCCAAGAAATGCTGACACGTTCCCAAGCAATGTTAGCCGCAGTTGGTTTAGAACATCGCCTGAATTACTATCCTGATAGCTTATCGGGGGGACAAAAACAACGGGTAGCGATCGCTCGTGCCTTAGTAAATCAGCCTAAAATAGTCTTGGCAGATGAACCAACAGCCGCCCTCGATAAACAATCTGGGCGCGATGTCGTGGAGTTAATGCAAAAACTTGCCAAAGAGCAAGGCTGTACAATTTTGCTAGTCACCCACGATAACCGCATTTTAGATATTGCTGACCGAATTATTTACATGGAAGATGGACATCTGGTGAGAGATGGGGTGAGTGCTGTAGCTGTTGAGAAGTAAGGGAATTGCATGAAAATAAAGTACCAGTAAACCGAGTTTCGACTCCGCTCAACTCTCGATCTTTGAGGGTTGAGCGAAGCGATGCACTGAGCTTGTCGTTCGCGTAGCGTCTCCGGTAGGAGAAGTGTCGAAACCCGGCTGGTTGGGACACTATTAACCCGCAGATCCCTAAGCTATTCTGCATTGAATGTATTCACATCTTGTACCAAGTGATGAGGTAATTGCGATCGCCTACAATATAAACATAAAGCGATTGTTTAAACATATATGGAAAAACTAAACATCAAAGAAGAAGCCAAAAAATTAATTGAGCAATTGCCAGATAATTGTACATGGGATGACCTAATGTATGAGATTTATGTCAGACAAGTAATTGAGGCTGGACTTGCTGACTCTCAGGCTGGTAGAGTAACTTCTGTACAAGCAGTTAGGGCAAAATTCGGACTACCAGAGTGAAAGTTTTTTGGACAGAAACAGCTATAGAAAACTTATCAGCTATCTACACTTACATTGCCCAAAACTCACCACAATATGCAGTAAGGATAGTAGACTGAATTACTAAACGTTCGGAACAAATTGCTAATTTTCCTTTATCTGGAAGAATTGTGCCAGAGTTTGAAACTGAGCAGATTCGTGAAGTCATTGAAGGTTCATATAGAATTATTTATTATATTAAGCCCGAACAAATAGAGGTTTTGGCTGTTATACATGGCTCGCAGCAATTCTAGTGTAAATTGGGTGGAGGAACGGAACCCAAAATTCTCAAGACTTTGTTGGGTTACGCGATCGCTACACCTAACCTACAATTCTCTTAACTTTTTACTATTATAGCGGTTCTCGGTTGGATGAGGTACATTTCAACCCCACCCCCAACCCCTCCCCGCAAGCGGGGAGGGGAGCGTTTGCGTTAGCAAATGCGGGGTGGGGTTCCGACTGTATTACAAGCAAGTAAGAAACGCTATATATTTACCGTGCATCGCCAATGATGACAAATGGCGACCAGTAATAGGGATGACGTTTAATTTGCTGCAATTTGGCTTGTTGTAATGCTTCTCCTTTACTCTTCCCTTCCTGGAGTTTTGCATAAAAATCAACCATGAGTTTTTGGGTTGCAGGATCGTCAACTGACCACAAACTCGCCATTACTGCTTTAGCACCTGCACGTTCAAATATATAAGCAACGCCGGAAATGCCTACGCCTTTATCATCAATTTTTTTAGCAGTTTGACAAGCACTCAGGGTTAGTAATTGTGTACCTTTTAACCCTAAAAATGCTGCATCAGCAATGTTATATTGTGTATCGGCAAACAGCAATGAATTATTTTTTAAATTTAATGTTTTGCAGTCTGTATCTTGAAAGCAGCCGTGAGTTGCTAAATGGACAAAATTAAAGCGTAAGGCTTGACTTTTGAAATTTGCCAGGGTAGCTTTACTGCCAAGATAAGCTTCGCTTCCAGGTAATTTATTCGTGATTTCCTTAACTTCTGTTTCTGCGCCTGGTAGATTTTGTGGTTTACGCGGTACGGGATTACCAAATGCTAAGACTTTTGGTGCTTGCTTTGTGGTTGCTTTTGGTGAACTTAAAGAGCTTGTGGAAATGCGAGTGAGATAATTGATGGGATATTTTTGGATTAAATATAAATGTTCTTTATTTTTTTCGTCAATTTTTTTGAGGGTTTCAAATGGGAGATAACGGAGTTTACCTGTGGCTATGATACTTAATTGCTTGGGTCGCAAGTTTCGGATTTTTTCTTCTACATCTTTAATTAAAATATTATATAATGTAGAGCTAGTTTTTCCAAAGTCATGACTGCCAGGGTTTTCTAATTGCTCTAGATATTGGTTGAGCAATTGATTAAAATCATCGGGGATTGTTTTTTTAATAACATCTACCTTGTTGTTGTTAGCTAAGATAAAAATTGCGAGGGAATTTGGGATATCTTTCACACCTGTTAGCAAGACGGGTTGAATTACTACCGTGTCTGCGGGGATGGATGATTTAAGCTTGTCAATATCTGCGGGTGTGGTTTCAAAGAGTTCGGCAACTTCGGGAAATTGGCGAGATATTTCTGTTGCTTTTTGATTGACTTGTGTTTCTAATTGACGAAAATTTTGAGTGAAATCTGGGGACGAATTATTTTGCAGTTGTTGTCGTAGAGATTCTAGTTGTTGATTTTTTTGATTCCATTCATCAATTGCCTGTTGTGCTTCTGGGTTAGCGACTTTGGCATTAATGAGACGATTGTAATCGGCTAAATCAGCAGTGCTGAAGAGGTTAACCCAGGCAAAAGCTTGTTCATATTTCTTTTGATTAATCAAGATATTTACTAAAGCAATGGCAATCCAGTCATTTTGCTGTAAAAACTTTTGGCGATTTTCTTGCTGTAAACCCCGACGTAATTCTAAGTTGATTTGCAGAGATTTTTCTAAATCAGTAATGGCTTCACTTGGTCGATTTGTATTTTGAGATACAATACCTCTATAAGCCAGTGTAGTAGCTTCTCCATAGCGACCACCTGCACGAATGAAGAGCAGAGATGAGTTGTATAATAACTTTGGATTCACCGGGAAAATACTGGCTTTCTTATAATGGTCATTGCCCACTCCAAAAATGTTGGACAATGCTCTTAAAATTGCAGGAATATTGAAATTTAAAGTTTCAACTTTCTCAGAAAAATTGCTCACATCCTGCCAGAAGGGCAGTGCTTTGGTGTAATGAAAGAATGCTTCCTGGTATTTTCCCAAATCGCTGTAAACTCCAGCAATTTTATTGAGAGTAGTAGCTTGCCCCACGGGATCGTTCACTGCACGATATAGAGGCAAAGCTTGTTTGTAATATGACAATGCCTGCTGTTTTTCTCCTAATTCTGAGTAGACTAAGCCAATGTTATTGAGAGTAGCAGCTTCCCCAGAGCGATCGCCCACCTCACGATATAAGGGCAAAGCTTGGTTGTAATATAACAGTGCTTGTTGCTTTTCTCCTAATTCTGAGTAGACTGCACCAATATTATGGAGAGTAGTAGCTTCCCCAGAGCGATCGCCCACCGCACGTAATAGGGGCAAAGCTTGGTTGTAATATGACAGTGCTTGCTGTTTTTTTCCTAATGCGTCGTAGACTAAGCCAATGTTATTGAGAGTAGCAGCTCCCCCAGAGCGATCGCCCACTGCACGATATAGAGGCAGAGCTTGGTTGTAATATAACAGTGCTTGCTGCTTTTCTCCTAATTCTGAGTAGACTTTGCCAATTCCCAGTAGAGTGTTAGCTTCATTAAATTTATCACCTAATTTCTGCCACAGAGGTAAAGCAATTTGCCATTTTGCAAGTGCTTGTCGTAAGCTTTTGGCTGTGCCTTGCTTGTATAACTCAAGTCCTTCATTTAATGCTTGTTTTGCTGCGGCGCGGGTTGCGTCTGGTTGAGTTAGTTGTTGTGCTATTTGCAAGTCTTGAGTTTTTGATGCGGCTCTCACTACATCTGATAGCAGCAGGGAACTCAGCAATAAAAGCAAAAATAATAATTTGTAATTCATGATTTGTAATTATTAAAGTTTGACAGAATTTAGGTTTTATATCAATTTGCAATTCGCATCGAGAAAATCAGATTCCCTACTTTTTTGAAAAGTCGGGGATCTTGTTGTTGAAACAATGCTCAAGCGATCGCACTTTTGCAAACACTACATTTTTATATAGTAGGGCGATCGCAAACTCAAATTTGATGCTGTGTAAGGTAACTTTCGTTTTCTCTGAAGCAATTTCTGTTTTCCTTAAAGGAACTTTTGTTTTCCCTGAAGTAACTTTTGTTTTCCCTGAACTAACTTCTGCTTTCGGGAAACTAACTTTTGTTTTCTTTGAAGTAACTTCTGCTTTCATAGTTCCGTGTTTCCCTCAGTCTGTAGTAGTTTCCGCTTTGACATTGGTTATTTAACAAAAATCAACAGTTTTACGTATGGCAACTTTTTATACAATTGTTCACTATAGAGTAATGGTAAACTCAAAAAATGAGTATTAATTATGGCAAGAAAAAAGCGCAGTTCACGTATTCTCGAAAAAGCCGAAATGCGTCTAGCAAGTATTAAATCCATCAGTCCCACCCTGGATGTAGGGGAAGGATTAACAGTGACAGATTATACTGAAAAAATAGAAAAGATGCGACAATTACTGGAAGTGTATAATACTACTCTTTCTAGTATTGATGTTTTATTAACCCAGATTGTGGAAAACGAGGAACATTTAGCAGATTATTCAGAAAATATTCTGCGTGGAATTGCTTATAAATTTGGCAATAATAGTCATGAGTATCAAATGGCTGGAGGAACTCGAAAAAGCGATCGCAAACGTGCAATGCGTCAAGGTATGGCTTTAAGTACCACCTCAAGCTAAACCCAGAAAAATGTAGGTTGGGTGAAGCAATAGCGTAACCCAACAAAAATCTCGGAAACTCAAGACAAATATTGGTGTTGGGTTTCCTTCCGTCAAAACAATCAAGCGATCGCATTAATAATTAGTTTGAGAGCGAATTTCTTGTAAAATATCTGAAATTTCTGCTTCTGATTCAATATGTTGTGCCAAAACTTGAGCAGTAACCTCTAGCACGCGGTTAGAAAATAACTTAGCTACATCTTGGCGTAAACCTTGCCCAATATAAAATTTAAGTAATGCCTCACAAGACATATCTCGACTGTCGGCTATTTTTTTAAGAGATTCTAAGGTATCTTTGGGGATTTCTAGAGATACTGTTTCATGTGAGCGTGGGCGCAGTTGTAATGTATATAGCGGTTCTCGGTTGGATGAGGTACATTTCAACCCCACCCCCAACCCCTCCCCGCTTGCGGGGAGGGGATCGTTTGCGTCAGCAAATGCGGGGTGGGGTTCCGACTGTATTACAAGCAAGTAAGAACCGCTATGTTCTTCTTCAGGGTTGTTCATAAAGCTTCCTCTCTGTACGAGTTGCTAGACGAGCAGAAATGATTTAGTCAAGACGTAGGATGTGTTAAAGGAGAGTAAAGTATTTACCACAAAGCTTGCGGTGCGTTACGGCTGTCACTTAACACACCCTACATATACTGATAACTGTTTACTGATAACTGTTCACTGATTTAATAAGGTGTTGCTTGAATAGTCATAGTTTTTTTTTGCAGATTAAACTGCATTTGATCCACCACATATTGTCTATCTTCAGCCACTGCTTGAATACCTAACAACTCCACAAGGGGAACTACAGAGGGAGCCAGCTTAACTTTTGCTTGACCTGTAGCTGAATTTTCAATCGTAAAATTATCTAGTGACAAACCATTCAAAGTTACTTGTTTAGCTGTGTGGTGTTTTTGTTCACCCCGCACAAACATACGGCTATCACTTGTATAAACTAAAGCTTTATTGTCGAATTGTACTTTGTCAATTTTACTTAGAGAAATAGAAAGGGTTTGATTACTACGCTGAATTTTTAAGGTTTGTTTTTGGGTATCTACTTGGATTATCTTACCGCTTTGCGATTCTCCTCCCTTTAAAGAAATTCTTGCCAAATTTGGTAAGGCTATAAGCAATTCTACGAACTGTGATTTTGCTGGTGTTTGTGCTAGTAACAGATTTCCCGTCTTGACTTCCTGACCAGTTGCAGATATGGTATTTCTTGCCAGCACTACTCCTGTAGTCAAAACTCCCGCAAATATCACCTGAAAAACAGTTGTCATAGTCTTAACACGGTTGCTTATGTATTAATTCTTTGTTTATCATCTTCACTATTTAGCAAATTTCCGTAAAATAACGGAAAATCACTGGATTTTTTTAAGAAATTGTTGTAGATGGCGTTAATCTATATTTTGGGTAATTCTTTGGAATACTTCTGTGACTTCAAATCCCAACCCAACCCCAGATCCAAATATTTTAGGTAAGTTTACTAGTGTAGTTGGTTTACTTGGTGCGGCGCTGTTCTTTGCAGGCTGGATTTACCGTTGGGCATATTTTTACTTTTTTAAACTAGAAATTTCTAACCTAGATTTACCTGCACAGTCGTTTCTCATTGTTCCCATACAAATATTTTTTGGGGATGGTTGGGCAATATGCAAAACAGCGATCGCTTTTTTGGTGGCAGCGATCGCTATTAATATGACGCTATGGTTAATTAGAGTTATCAGCGAGTTTGTTGTTAACCGCTTCCATGATTTATCAAATCGCATCATCAGTGTTACTCAAAATAAGCGGTCAGTAACAGCGAAATTTCTTTATTCTTTAGCTAACTATAGTTCTCAACAATTGCTGTTAGTAGATTTTTTGCGATCGCTAGTGAATGAAATTGTCATTGTCGCTTGGGTTTTAATTGTGATATTTTGGTTAGCCCAATGGCAAGGTGTAACTGATGCACGGCGAGATGCTGGTCAAAATTCTACCTTACCTGTAATTGCTTTAATTACCCCAGAGGAAAAGTTTGTTGCCGGACGTAAACTTGATAATCGCTTTGCTGATCCCTCACTCAAAGGCTATAGAATAATTGGAGATAGAGGTTTATTTGAAGACTTAAGCGGTAAAGAAGATACTGATATTAGTAATCCTCAACAGCCGAGAATTTGGCGCATACTTCTACAACGTGGCGGTTGGATTTATTTGTTCACCGCTTTACCGCCAAATGCAACACCTAATCAGCGTCCAGCCGTAATTGCAATTCAAGAAAATGACAAAGGACATTTGCTAATTCTCTCGCCAGAAGTTTCTAAAACCAATACACCTTGAAAAGTTGAATATTAATCATGCTTTGCTTAAGGTAAAGAAGGGTGATAAGCTAAACCACATCTAGTTTACATAACGGAAATGCCAATAACTCTTGTGGGGTGGGCATCTTGCCCGCCCTAATTATGCAGTTTAAATGTGTAACAGCTTACCAATTCGCCATTCGCAATTAAAAAACTTAGATGCAGCAAAGCTTTTAGGGTTTACGTCTATATCTAGTAGGACTTACGCAAGAACCCTCTCAAATCCTCTTAACTTCGTGACCTTTGCGCTCTTTGCGGTTCGTTTTTTCATGATTTTGCGTAAGTCCTGTCTAGGTTTTCGTGAATGACTAACATCAAAATATGGAACACAATACAACAACAGATCCGAACTTTTTCTTGGTGTGTGGACTGGGAAATTTAGGACAATATTGTGTATCTGTGCTGAAGGAGTTTGGTGTTAAGGTCAATGCCATTGAACAGGTAAGTACTCACACTTGGGAAATTGCAGAATTACCAGAGTTAATTGATAAGTTGGTGATTGGTGATTGTCGGCAACCGAAAATATTAGAACAAGCAGGGATAAAACATTGTCGGGCAATTTTGATTGTAACAAGTGATGAGCGAGTAAATATAGCGGCGGCATTTGCGGCGCGATCGCTTAATCCTCATGTACGTTTAGTTATCCGTTCCGCCCAAAATAATCTCAACGATTTACTCCAAGACAGTTTGGGTAACTTTATCGCCTTTGAAGCCACCCAATTACCAGCCCACAGTTTAGCCTTAGCCGCATTAGGCTGTGAAACCAGAGGATTTTTTAATTTAGAAAACCATTTACTCCAAGTTTTTGCAGTATCTATCCATGCTTCCCATCGCTGGAGTCATTGTTGTCTTTCGCAAATTAACACTAGCCATCGCCGCGTACTTATCCACATCACAGCCGGTCAACCAGTCCCCAAAGGTTTCTATAAATGGAAACCAGATGCAAAAATTCTCCCCGGAGACTCTATCTTTTACATTGAAGTCAGCGAAAATCTCAAGACTTCCCCCAAACAAATGAACAGCTTTGGGCAATTTTGGCAGGAAATTTTGACAGAAATATCATGGCAAAATCTCCGCCACAAATTAACGCAGTTTTGGGAAGACAGTAGTCAAACCCGCCGCGTCGCTTTAGTTGGGGCATTATTGTTAGTGAGTTTATTCTTGTTAGGAACACTGCTTTTCAAAGCACAGTATCCTGACCTTTCTTGGCAAGATGCGCTAAATGTAGCTTTGGTATTGAGTCTCGGTGGTTACGGTGATGTGTTTGGGGGACAGCAAAAAATATCTTTTCCTCTGACATGGTGGCTGCATCTATTCAGTATTACCACGAGTGTCACTAGTACACTGTTTGTTGGTATTCTCTATGCCTTAATGACGGAACGTGTCTTATCTGCGAGATTTCAGTTTTCTAAACGCCGTCCCCGCATCCCCAAAGCCGACCATGTAGTATTAGTGGGGATGGGGAGAGTTGGTCGGAGTGTCGCCCAGTTGTTGCAAGAACTCAAACAACCATTGGTAGGCGTAAATACCAAAGACCTGGAATCAGGAATGTTACCCCAAATGCCCTTAGTTTTGGGAAATCTCAACCATGTTTTAACAAAAGTCAATCTTTCAACAGCAAAAAGTGTTGTGGTTGTCACCGATGATGAAGTGACAAATTTGGAAATTGCTTTAAAAGCACGCACTGTCAACCCAAAAGCTAACTTAGTTATTCGTACCTTTGACCCTTGTTTTAGCGAAAATATCGGACTGCTGCTACCTCACGCCAGAATTATGGGAGTTTACGCCTTAGCCGCCGAAGCATTTGCAGGTGCAGCATTTGGGGAAAATATTTTAAATTTATTTCGTTTGCATAACCAAACAATATTAGTTACCGAATATCAAATTGAAGCTGATGACACCCTCAATGGCAAATTAATCGCTGATATCGCCTATGGTTATCGAGTAGTACCAATTTTTTATCTGAGAGCTAAACAGCATACACCCAAGTTTATGCCTGCTGATGATATCAAATTAATTGTAGGCGATCGCTTGGTCGTCTTAGCCACCATCGAAGGACTGCAAGCCGTCGAACGCGGAACCATCAAACCCGGACACTGCTTAGTGCGAGTCGAAAAAACAATTTCCGCAGAAGCCACATTTGAAGGCGCAGCCATAATTTCACGAGTTACTGGTTGTGATATGCACTTAGCCAGAACTTTAATGAATCAATTACCAGCCACTCTCCAACATCCCCTATACTTGCACCAAGCACATCGTTTAGTGCAGGAGTTGAGTAAATCCCAGGTTTCGGCTCATCTTGAATAGAAATCCCGACGAATGGAATGAGACGTACTTAAATTTTAATTGCATACATATTTAATAGTGGTGAAAAATCTGTGTCAGGATGATAGCGATCGCTATTTTTATCTGGGCGTTGCTGAATCGAGGTATGAATTTAAATGTAGAGACGTTTCATGAAACGTCTCTACAAGGTTTTTATCAGAAAACAAAATGATTTTCGACACCACTCACCAAATCGCCAAAACCCTATATTTTGCGTTGAGTGGTGTCGATTGCTTACTGGGCAAGGATTTGAGCTATGTACTTGGTTAAATTTCGCCCAACATTTATAATGTTCTTCAGAGTGGTGTCGCTTTGGCGGCTGAAACCCTTACAGGGCAAAGGCTCCTAGACGAACTCTTTACCGATTAACTCAAATCGGAATTATTGGAAACCCGAAGATATCGGCGGCTTCGTCGCAGTAACTGTCGACTTTACCGATTAACTCAAATCGGAATTATTGGAAACGCGCCGTGTCCTGAGACATATTTAATTTTTCCGTCCTTTACCGATTAACTCAAATCGGAATAATTGAAAACACATCTACTGGCTGTTGTAGCGATATATCTCGCCGAAAGTTGTTGGATTCTTAAAATCAGAATTTGAGCGGTTCTCAGTTGGATGAAGTACATTTCAACCCCACCCCCAACCCCTCCCCGCGTGCGGGGAGGGGAGCGTTTGCGTTAGCAAATGCGGGGTGGGGTTCCGACTGTATTACAAGCAAGTAATACTATTTTGGATTTTAGATTTTAGATTTTGGATTGGGAAATTGCTTATACCAATTCACGAAATTACTGATACAAATCACTTCCTCTGCAACTCGGATTCCGGTCGCCGAGCGAAGTCGAGGCGCTGCTTTCATGTCTGTATTATTTTTAAAGTGAAATGGTATTACTGGTGAGCTTTTCAGTAACCCATTTGTCGCAATCATTTTTCAAATTGGTATAAGAACCGCTATCACCAAAACATCAAAAAGAAACCCGACTTTAAATAAAGTCGGGTTTTTAATAGTTGAAATAACTTATCGCATCAAAATCATACGGATTAAAATACTCTAGGACTTACGCATTGACAGACAAACCAAAATAACAGGTAGGGTTTTTAAGGTTTATAGCTAGATTTTTCAATGATATTTTAGCGATCGCACCTAATCTAGAGTGATTGATCAAAGGCTGAAACAACGTATTTCCGTTGATACACAAGATAGTTATTTTGTACAGTGCGTAAGTCATAGTAAACTTTTTTATCAGCTTTCAATATTTCTGTGGTAAATCATAATTCTCATAGAGAACTTTCATGTGTCGGCTAAACTGTTCTTCTAAAAAATAGCTACTAGAAAATTCACTTGCAAAAGAAACCTGATGAAAATGATAATCTAAATTTAGCAGGTTGTAGACAAGCCTCAAAAAATAATCATCTATCCAGAAATCCACATCAAACAATGAAATGCCATATTTTCCTTCCAATCTGCGATTTAAAGTTTTTAGTAACCAAGACCATTGAGGTTTAAGCGTCGGATCAATACGATTACCAAATACAGGATTAAAAAACTGATTTATTTGGGTTTTTCTCACATCAATCACTTTAGTTAATAAATCTGTTGCCTGAATTGGGGATGAATTAAACCAATAGTTAGCAACTAGTAAATCATGTAAATAAGCTACAACAATTTTCGGGTTTTCTTTAATAAACTGCGAACGACAAACAATTCCTCTAATTGATGGAATTCTTAAACTATCTGTTTGAGATAGAGGTAGCTTTCTGACAAAAGCATATCCTTCTAAAATTGACGCAAAAGTGTGACAACACACGTAGGCATCTATAGTTTTGTTAGCGAGACTCCTACTAGCCCTTTGTGGATCTTCATTTACTAATTTACAATCTTTACTCACATCCATATTATAGAGGTCAAACAGAGTAATGATGAACCGATGAGCATTGGAACCAAATAACGTAGAAATCCGCTTGCCTTTAAGTTCCTGGACAGTATTTATGGCAGAATCTTTATGGAGAACAATGTTCACATCCTGACCCAAAAGATTATACGAAGCAATCCCAATCAATTTAGAACCAAAACTTAAATCATCAAAGAATTGACTCCCATTATTCAAGAGAGAAATATCATCTAAAATACAAATATCTAGTTCTCCCCTTTTCATTTGATGGTTCATTTCTTCTCCAGAAGAACAGGGCAGAATTTGTAGCTCGAAATCTCGATTAATTTCAATATTTTTAAAAATAGGCTGTTCAATTAATGAGGATGATCTCTGTAAATCAGAAATATACTTAGTTCCATATCCTGCAATAAATTGTCCTATGGAATCACGCTGAATACCTATTCTTAGAACATTTTCTTCTTTAGCAGAAGAGCTACCTAAAATTAAATTTACATTAGGCACACTTTCCAAGTTATTTTGTTCGAGTCTAAAACTTCTGACTAAACCCTCTGCGGAGATTAATAATTCACTAAAGCGGGGAACATGAATATAAATTCCATATTCATTAACATCTTGTATAGTCAGGGTTAAAACTTGGTATTGAGATATGATATCAGCTTCACAAAAGTCAGGTAAAATAGTTAATTTTTGATTTTCTGAAGCATATTTGAGGACATCTTGATAGCTTGATAGTATATTGACTCCACTTAATTGATGCAACAAAATTCCATTTTTAGATAGTTCTCGATGAACTTCATCTAAAAGTAAGACTTCATCCCAATCAATCTCATTTGTTTTAATCAAGCGATACTCATTGAAATATTTATTTTTCCCAAAAGAGAACAACACCATTTTATGAGTTGTTAATCTAGTACAGTGATGTTCTTCCTTATATCCAGAGCAACTGTTGAGCAGTAAATCTATATCTAAGAGTTGAGAATGTGAGAAAAAACTACTATTTTGAGCCTGAATTTCTTTGATATTTCTACCGGGAAAACAAAGCTGAAATCGCTGCAAATATTGTTTTAACCAGACTTCTAAAATTAAACTAGTCGCCCCCAATATTAAATCTTCACCCTCGGCGCTAAATGTTGCGTGAAATTCTTCTCGCAGATTTTCTACAGTTTCGACAACATTAAGTGTTTGAGAAATCAATTTCTTGCCTTTATTAGTTAAGCAGATAGAGCCAGGAGAGCGATTCAGCAGAATTACTCCAAAATAATCCTCGGCTTGCTTTACTTTTTTACTAATTAATGCTTGACTATATCCTAGTTTTTGGGCTGCTTTCGAGAAGCTACCACAGTCATCTACCGCTTTTAAAATTTTGAGGTGATTGAGGGTAATATCTTCGAGTTTAATCTTATTCATGCTATGTAGGGCAAGATTTTGAATTACAACCTAACTAAGTTATTCTGCTGTGTGTATTCGGAAATAACTAGTTTGTGGAAGCGAATAGTATCTTCCAACATCGATTCAAATTTGAGTATGATTAAATCAACGCCAACAGTTTCGTATTCTTTGAGACGTTGAATAATTGTATAGCGATCGCCTACAAGTTGAGCAGATAAACCGAGATTCGCTTCAATGGTTTGGCTGATATCTAGTTTGTTGTGGGCAACTACGTTAGGATCTATTTGTTCTTGAAAGTATTTAATCTGTTGCTGATCCGCAGAACGATAAATCGCGGCTAGTCTAGCTTCAGCTTCGGCTGTATGTTCACGAACGATCGCAAAAGCACTCATAGCTACTTTAATATTACGCCCGTAGCGAGCGATCGCCAATGTTTTCACCTTCTGCACCAATGCGGCTGTTTTTTCTGGTTCATCAGCATTGATAAATAAATAATCTCCGTGACGAGCTGCTAAATTAATTGCCCTGTCTGATTCCCCAGCAATGAAAATAGGTGGTGTTGGTGTAGGTTTATCAGTGAGAACACCATTTGTAATAGTGTAATATTTACCAACATAATTAAAGTCATCGACTGTCCACAGCCCCTTGATGACATCAATATACTCTTCTAATCGGGCGTATCTCTCACTATGGGGGAGCCAAACATCTCCATAACTTTCTACTTCTAACTTCCACCATCCAGCAATCCCACTCAGGGCAAATCTGCCGTTACAAAGTTGATTTTGAATGTTTGCACTTACATTAGCAACCACCGCAGGTAGTTTAAAACCGGGTTGTACAGCCGCAACAATTTTGATGTTCTTAGTATTCAAACTGGCTAAAGCTGCTGTAATCCAACCATCTGCAACATGATATTTCGGGCCATGAATAGCATTCAGGTAATTTTCAGGAATGTAATAGAAGTCATAACCTAACTCATCCGCCTGAACTGCCAGTTTTACCAAATCTTGCGTAGATACATTAGCCTCATGATTCACAACCCGCAACCATCCACCACAGACAGGCGACCAAATTCCAAACTGAAGTGGCATAAATATTTCTCCTGTGCTTTTTCTCTAAGGTATTAAACCTCTCCCTCCCAGCCTCCCTCTCCGAAACGGAAAGGGAGGAGAAAAATTAGTTTTTTGCTCCCCTCTCCGCGTCGGAGAGGGGCTGGGGGAGAGGTCAAAAAAAGATTTGTCGGACTTACGTTACTTAAACTACGGTATTTTTATCTTGCCACCGTAGTTTAGTAGTTCACACTACCATATTTATTTCTGCTGTGTATAGTTGCAGATGAGAGATGCAAAGCATTCACTTATCACGATCTGGAATAGTAGCCATCCTTTGTTGAGTCCTGGATTTCGGGTCTCGTTGACATCATCAGGATGATAACTAGCAAATATAAAAGAATAATTAAATATTCCGCAAACGTTAGCAGTATTCCAAAATGGAATACAGAAATGGAATTTAAGTATATGCAGTCACGACATCGGAAAAATTGTCGTGATAAAGTCTGATCCATGAAAATACGGTAGCTCAATCGGGTTATGATATATTGCCAATATCAAATCCTGAGATTGTCTACTTGTAAACTCAGAGGACTTTGCAGCCGCTATCAAGCTTTAGATTTTTTGGATCAAGTTTTAGGTGATTTGTTAGTGATGACAAATTCGGCTTTGTTGCATCACAAGCAAACTTAAACAAATAACCAAGCTGTTTCATTCTCAAACACACAATTATGGTAGATATTAAGTTCGCATACTGGATTCCCAACGTTAGCGGGGGGTTAGTAGTTAGTAAAATTCCCCAACGGACAAACTGGACTTACGACTATAATGCTCAACTAGCTCAAACTGCTGAAGAGGTTGGCTTTGAATATGCTCTAGCACAAGCTAGATTTATCGCCAGCTATGGGGCTGAGTACCAGCTAGAGGCATTTACAACTGTATCAGCCCTAGCACCAGTCACCAAAAAATTGAAGTTGATTGCGGCGGTTCATCCTGGATTATGGCATCCCGGAGTAGTTGCCAAAATCGGAGCCAGCATTGATTTTCTCTCTAACGGACGATTTGCTTTGAATGTAGTTAGCGGCTGGTTCAAAGATGAATTCACTATATATGGTGAACATTGGTTAGACCATGATGAACGCTATCGCCGTTCCGAAGAATTTATCCGTGTCCTCAAAGGCTTATGGACTGAGGATGAGTTTCACTTTAAAGGCGACTTTTACCGGATTAACGGCGGTTGGGTCAAGCCTAGACCGGTGAATCAGAATCCCCACCCAGAGATATTCCAAGGTGGTAACTCTAAAGCAGCCCGACGGATGGCTGGCCGTGTCTCTGATTGGTATTTCATGAATGGTAATACCCTAGAAGGTGTGAAAGAGCAGATTGCTGAAGTGTCGGAATTAGCTCGTCGAGAAGGACGCACAATTAAGTTTGGGCTAAATTCCTTTATCATCGTGCGAGATACGGAAGCAGAAGCCTATGAAGTATTGCGCGACATTATTGCTCAAGCCGATGTAGAAGCAGTGAAAGGATTTGGCGAAGCTGTCAAACAAGCTGGAGCTGCAACTCGTGAACGTGAGGGAATGTGGGCAAATTCCAATTTTGAAGATTTAGTACAGTACAACGATGGCTTCAAGTCAGGTTTGATTGGTACTGCTGAACAAGTAGCAGAGAAGATTCGCCAATTCCATGAAGCGGGGGTTGATTTAATTCTCGGCGGCTTCTTACACTATACAGATGATTTACCAGCATTTGGTAAGAACGTAATCCCCATTGTGCGCGAACTTAAATCTCATCGTCGGACTGCTAATGAGTTGGCTGTGGTGTAGATTCACAGTCACATAAGTAGTTAAACATAATTAATTACACAAAGTCATTGCGAATGGAGCGAAGCGAAATGAAGCAATCGCAAGGGCTGGGATTGCTTCGCTTCGCTCGCAATGACTGTAATTAATTTTGCGTGGTTACTTATCTTGTAGGAGTGGGTTTTGTAGAGCCAAGCTGTTGCGATCGCAGCTAAACCCACTTCTACAGCAACAGCGAAACGCAGATATCACAATTTTTACGTAACCAAATCATCTTCATAATTACCCAAATTTCCTAGCAAATTAACTTTGTGATAACTCTGCGTACCTCTGCGTTTAAACACGATAAATCACAATCAAGGAGTTTTATCATGACATCACTAATTAATACAGAACAAAAGGCGCATATGATTCGTGATGACAAAGAAGCGATCGCGATCGCCCATGAATTAGCGGCGGAGTTTGCTAAGGGTGACTCAGAACGCGACCAAACTCGGCGTTTACCTGCCGAAGAAGTGCAGAAGTTTTCTCAAAGCGGATTGTGGGGAATTACAGTCCCGAAAGAATATGGCGGTGCTTTTGTCTCAAATGTCACCCTAGCAGAAGTAATTAAAATCATCTCCGAAGCCGATTCTAGCCTCGGTCAAATTCCTCAAAACCACCTCTACATGGTGGAAGCAGTCAGGTTGGATGGTACGGACGATCAGAAAAAGTTCTTCTTTGATTTGGTTCTACAAGGCAAACGCTTTGGTAACGCCTTCTCGGAAGTAGGTACTAAGTCTGTCACCGATGTGCAAACCAAGTTACAACCAGATGGTTCTGACTTTGTACTCAATGGACGCAAATACTACTCGGCTGGCGCATTATTAGCACATTGGGTTCCTGTGATTGCCAGTAATCCCGATGGTAAAACAGTAGTGGCATTTGTTGAAAGAGATGTCGAAGGACTAACCCTACTTGATGACTGGACAAGCTTTGGACAGCGCACCACAGCTAGTGGTACTACCATTATTGAAAATGTCAAAGTCAAGGCAGAACACGTTATTCCGCACTATTTAGCCTTTGAACGAGCTACTCCAATGGGTGCGATCGCTCAAATCATCCAAGCCGCAGTAGACGTGGGAATTGCCAAAGCCGCAGTCCGTGACACCATTCACTTTGTCCGTAAATATACGCGCCCTTGGGTTGACAGCAATTTAGAAAAAGGCTACGAAGACCCCCTGACACTATATGAATTTGGTAACGTGCAGATTCAAGTTCATGCTGCGGAAGCTTTGCTACGTCGTGCAGGCGAATTTCTAGACATCGCTAACGAGTCAGGCTTAGAAGAACCCAAGGTAGTTGAAGCCTCGATTGCAGTTGCAGAAGTCAAAGCCTTAGCCACCGAAGCCGCAATCCTCGCTACCAACAAGTTATTTGAACTAGCAGGTACTAAATCTACATTGGAAGAATTTAACTACAATCGCCACTGGCGAAATGCCCGCGCTCACACACTCCACGATCCCGTCCGTTGGAAATACTACGCTGTTGGTAACTACTTCCTGAATGGTGTTTATCCCCCGCGCCATCCTTGGCTGTAATTAATAAAGTATTTGCAGGAGAAGTTGCGAAGTATGCAATTAATCAAGACTAAAGAATCTCAAAATTATCTTGAACTAGCTAAATCTTTAGCGCAGGAATTTGCTGCTACTGCTGTAGAGCGAGATGTCAAAGGGGGAACGCCAAAGTATGAACGCGATCGCCTGCGCCAAAGCAACTTGCTAAAATTGATCGTACCGACAGAGTACGGTGGTTTAGGAGAAAGCTGGATTACCGTTTTCAGAATTACCCGCGAGTTTGCCAAGGTTGATAGTTCTATTGCTCACGTCTTTTCTTACCACCATCTAGGGGTAGTAGTTCCGCATATATTTGGTTCAACAGAGCAGAAGCAGCGATATTATGCAGAAACTATTGACAACAATTGGTTTTGGTGCAATGCTCTCAACCCTTTAGATAGAAGAACGACGCTGACACCGGAAAATGATTATTTCCGTCTTCATGGCAGCAAAAGCTTTTGCTCTGGCTCCCAAGACTCGGATATATTACCGATCACCGCTACTGATCAAAAAACTGGTGAATTGAAAATTCTGGCAATTCCTACCCAACGCCAAGGTGTGACTGTTCATGATGATTGGGATAACATAGGGCAACGTCAGACAGATAGCGGTACTGTGACATTTGAAAATGTGCTGGTATATCCAGACGAAATTCTGGGTATTAGAGATAAACCCAGTCAACCCTTCACCACGATTCGCGCCTGCTTAACTCAATTGAATCTGGCTAATATTTACCTGGGAATTGCCCAAGGAGCATTTGAAGCTGCTAAAACCTATACTGGCACTAATACTAAACCTTGGCTGACATCAGGTGTAGAAAGTGCTACCCAAGATCCATACATTATCCAGCATTACGGCAATTTCTGGGTTGAGCTTCAGACTGCTACTTGTCTAGTTGACCAAGCAGGAGAATTGTTACAACAAGCTTGGGAAAAAGAATGGTCACTCACCGCAGAACAACGGGGAGAATGTGCGCTGTTTATCGCTACAGCCAAAGTCGTCGCTACTAGAGTCGGCTTAGATATCACCAACCGCATCTTTGAAGTTATGGGCGCACGCGCTACTAATGCCAAGTATGGTTTTGACCGCTATTGGCGGAATCTCCGCACGTTCACTCTCCATGATCCTGTTGATTATAAAATCAGAGATATAGGAAATTGGGCGTTAAATGATCAACTGCCAAAACCCAACTTTTATTCTTAGAAAGACAAGACTGATAAAGTTGGCGGGAGATGGGTAGCGTTATAGTAGGAGGCAGTGGTTCGACTACGCGGTAATTGAGCGGTCATTGTGAATTGCGAATTGGTATTAGTCGTTTGGTGCAAGATGTGAATATAATCAAATTTCTTTCCTACTCCCCACTCCCCAATTTTGAAACGACGCACATTTATTACCACCTGTGGTTTCACCGCCTTAGCTACACAGATACCTCTGGCTAAGGTTCAAGGTCAACTATCGCCAAACACCATTATCAAGCCACCCCGCCTCCAAGCGGGAGATACGGTAGGATTAATTTCTCCGGCTGGTGTCATTGATGCGGAAGATTTAGCCAATGCCAAGCGATCGCTCACCGAGTTAGGATTAAAAATTAAATTAGGCAACCATATTTTAGATAGGTACGGCTATTTAGCTGGTACAGATGCTAACCGCGCCGACGATGTAAACGCGATGTTTGCAGATAATTCCGTCAACGCCATTATGACTATGCGCGGCGGTTGGGGTTGTAATCGCATTTTACCTTTACTGAACTATCCCCAGATTCGCACCCATCCTAAAATTATCATGGGGTTTAGTGATATTACTGCTTTGGTGTTGGCTATTTATGCCCGTAGTCGAGTCCTGACTTTTCACGGGCCAAATGCCACATCTACTTGGAATGAGTTTACAGTAGATTATGCCAAGCGCATCTTATTTGATGGCGAAGCAGTCACAATGGAAAATCTTAAAACTGAAGATGTCCAATTTGAGACGATTGCATCAGGAAAAGCCACAGGTAAATTAATAGGTGGTAACTTATCAGTGATAGCAGCAATGGTAGGTTCACCTTATCTACCTGCTTGGTACAAAAGCATTTTATTTGTGGAAGATGTCAGAGAAGATGTTTATCGGATCGACCGAATGTTAACTCAGCTAAAAAACGCTGGGATTCTCAATCAAATTTCTGGTTTGATATTTGGTAGATGTACTGACTGTAGTATTGGTGATGAACCATCTTTTAAATTAACTCAAGTCTTACGCGAACATATTATTCCCTTAAAAATTCCGGCTTGGTATGGTTCAATGATTGGTCATATTAAAGATAAATTTACATTGCCAATTGGTTTAAATGTTGAAATAGATGCCGATGCTGGCACAATTAAAATGTTGGAATCGGCTGTGGTAATAAGGGATAGGTGACAGGTGCAGGTTGGGTGGAGGAACGGAACCCAACATTCTCAAGAATTTGTTGGGTTACGCTATCGCTACACCCAACCTACTATTCTCTTAACTGAACTTAATTCTCTAAAATCAGACAACAGAATAAAATCAATTTGTAGCGATCGCAAAACCACACAAAGTCTACATCCCCTTGTCTCCCTTGTCCCCCAAATCACCGCTTAATTCCCTTAAACCGTTCTTTCGCTGCTTGAAACTCGGCTTGCATCACAGATTGGATTTTTTGCGGATCAGGTTTTTTGCCACCGATAACATCGCCAAAATAAACACAAGCTGCTTCACCTAAAGACCAAGTATAAGCCGCCGCCCAAGAAGCCGCGATCGCACTGCCAAAACCAGGGATAATTTTCACTAACTCCCGTCCTATGGCTTGGGCGAAAAATCCGCCGGCGATCGCACTCACAATTCCGCCTGCTTGCGATGGTGTGATGGTTTGCCCGTATAATTTACCTAACAGTCCTACCATCGATACTTGCAATGCTGTTAACACAGGCATGGTTGCAAATGGTAAAGGTATGGCTGCTAATGTTGCTGCCATCACTGAAAAAGTCAACATATACCGCCTTCCCGCATCACGGTAGATATTCCCAATTTGTTGACCTACTCCCTGTGATAATAACTGATTAATGGCGCGGGCTTCGGCTTCTGGTAACAATTCCGCTAAAGCATCTCGAAACTCTTCTAAACCATAAAATACCGGGTTGTAACCATCTTCTTCTAAAGTAAAGTCAATCAGCACAGCGCGATCGCACAATCCACTAAAAGCTTGCTGAATTTCTGCAAAAGCCCGTTGAACTGCTTCATACTCTGGTGGATAAACTGGATGATCTACCACATCCACAGCATAAACTTCGTGTAAGCAAGTCACCGCCAGTAAACAAGGAATATCAGGATATTGTTGACGTAGGTTTTGGGCAATTTTTCGCAACGTATCCGTGGCAAAATCGTTAATCTTGACTGTGAGAATTAACACCCTCGCACCACGACTAGCCTTTTGCAAATCACCCAACAACTCTTGGATAATAATTTGAGTTTCTTGATTAACATCTCCTAACCCCACCGTATCGGTAAAAATCAGCAACGGTAAATCACCAGAAGGATAGGCGTAGCGTTCAGTATGTTGGGTATGGGGACGAAAACCTTGTCCGATAATTTCTGCTGAAACTCCAGTCAGTCCCCGCACAATCGAACTTTTACCAGCTTGGGGTTTACCAATTAACAAAGCTTCTGTAGTTGGCAGTTCAGCACGGACAGCTTCTAAAATCTCTGCTACCTGAGCTTCGCTGACACTATACCATTCAACCACAGTCTGCGATACTTGTTCCACAGGTAGCAACTGCATCAAACTAGATGTAGCTTTTTGCCAGATTCCTGTAATGCGGTTTTTCCAATTGTTATTAACCGACTGCGTTTGACCTCCAGACGGTTCATTGGTAGATTGAGAATCTGCTGATGGCAAATTAGTATTAGGTTGCTCAGTCATGGTAATCAAAACAGCAGATAGATGGCAGTTTGAGTTGAGAGGTTGTTTTAAAAGTCTGCTTGTTGGTAGCAAAATATTTTAGATCCCCCTAAATCCACGACACTTGCTACAACGGGGGGAACCCCGCAACGCAGTGTCTCCCCTTAAAAAGGGGGACTTTGAGATTAATTCCCCCCTTTTTAAGCTACGGTGTACACACAAGTCGAAAATTTGCTCTATGAAACCGCATCCCGCCTGAAACTAAAGTTCCAGGCTCATAGCCAAAGTCCACTCAAGTGGACTGAAATGAACTTTTGCTTGAGTCCTCTTCAGAGGACTTGCGCTATGAGACTCGGAATTGATTCCGAGGCGGGATAGATGCACTCAACCCGGATTTGTGTGTACACCGCAGCCTTTTTAAGGGGATGCTCAAGGGGATCAACGAGTACTTAAAACTACGAATAAATACTTTTCAAACATCCTCTGAAATACTCACTGGCCATTTTAGATGATTCACCACTCACCTAACCTGCACCTTTATAGCAATCTTCCAATTAACAAAAATCACACCGGAGATTATATAGGACTCATATTTAGATTTATGAAAAAACCAGTACACCCAGATAAACCTGGATTTCTCACAAGGGAGAAATCTAGGTGTGTGGGAGGATAGTAAAGAAATCTTTCCCCCCTCTCTTCCCACACTCCCCACACCCCCCACACAACTAAATTCAACAATCACACCGGATGATTATATGAGTTACCCCATTGCAGAGTTAGCCATTACTAGCAGTCAAGATTTAGTGAGTTTATTACAATTTCCCTTTATGCAACGGGCGCTGATTGGTGCTGTGTTGATGGGCATACTGGGAGGGTTACTGGGTAGTTTTGTCACTTTACGACAATTATCGTTTTTTAGCCATGCCGTTGGTCATGCGGCTTTAGTTGGTGTCGCCTTGGGTGTCCTGCTACAGTTAAATCCTACTTGGATGCTGTTACCCTTTACCTTGGTTTTTGGCGTTATCGTTCTTTACTTTGTTGATAAGACCGATTTAGGTAGTGATAGCGTACTTAGTATAGTTCTCTCTGGTGCCTTGGCGATCGGTGTCATTCTTTCTAGCTTGATTCAAGGATATCGGGGTAACCTGATGGCTGTGCTGTTTGGCGATATTCTCGCTATTGATACCACCGATTTGATTTTAACCCTACTCATCCTTGTAGGCGGCGCTATATTCTTATTCTCGACTTTGCGCCAGCAAATTTTACTCACCCTCAATCCTGATGTTGCTAAAGTCCAAGGTATTCCCGTGGAATTATATCGTTACGCCTTTGTGGTGCTGCTGTCACTAGCCGTTGCAGTGGCGATTAAAGCTGTGGGAGTTTTACTAGTTAACGCCTTCTTAGTGATCCCCGCCGCGACAGCCAAGCTGATGAGTCAGCATTTTAGCCGCTTTTTGTGGATGTCGGTAATTGTAGGTTCAATTAGCAGCATTGTAGGTATTCTGGTTTCAGGGATTTTTAACATCGCTTCTGGCCCTAGTATTGTGCTGGTTCAGTTCTTGCTATTCATTGCTGTGTTCGTGGTCATTAAGCTGGGTTGGCAAACTGCATAACTTTTTTTTAGATGACCCTTGCAGAATCATTTTTCGTTTGCTAAGATTATAAATCGTGGCGCAAAAACAAAGCACCCGCCGGGATAGCTCAGTTGGTAGAGCAGAGGACTGAAAATCCTCGTGTCACGAGTTCAAGTCTCGTTCCTGGCATACCACTAAACCCCTTGAAACTGTTGGATTTCAAGGGGTTTTGCCTTTATTAGTACATAACTTACGCACGCCGTTTTTTTATTGAGAATGGGTGTAATAAGCTATTAAGCACTTAGTTTGCAGTTTAGACCGCAGGGGAGCAGAGGGGCAGAGGAGAGAGTTTAAGTCATTTATGTACAATTTCAATAGTGCAGCTTAAATGCTGATTAGCTTACCAATTCTATAAGAGGCTGTATATTCAAATCTGGCACCAAGCGACTGAAGTCGTGGCTATACAGACACAACCAGAACTTCGACTAAGCTCAGGACAAGCGCAGTAACAACCTTTGCAGGCTAATAAGATGCCTAACCCCCAACCCCTTCCCTACGAGGGAAGGGGAGCAAAACTCAAAGCCTCTCTCCGTTTCGGGGAGAGGTTTGGAGAGGGGTTACAAAAATAAGTTGCACATCGCGTTAATAAGATGCTTTTTAATTAACGATTTGGTGTAAGAGTGATGAAAATTTACACCAGTTCAAAAGCAAACCACAAAATATTTTTTACTGAGGTATTTACAAGTATAATTTTATACAGTACTATAGGATTAAGAAAGGCGATCGCCCTCCGCCAAGAGCTTGCGATCGCCTTTCCCTAAACCCCCTTTCTGGGAGATAATTTCTATCATGGCACAAGTCAAAAAGTTTGCACGACATCAACGTTTTGCCCAATCACAATTACAACAATTTTTAGAGGGCGAAAAGTTAAATACACCTGTTCACAATTTAGCTTTTCAAAATCCATCACCCAAACGAGAACGCATTAAACACATACTCATGGGTTCTCCCCAAGCTGTTAGCAATACTATTCACCACCTGCACGTTATTGGCTACGCTAGCACTGGTGATTGGAGTCCACTTTTACCCACTGCTAACCCAGATGAGGTGATGAGTATTTTAATCCGCATGATTTTGATCCGATAAGTTATTTCCACTATTAAAAACCCGACTTTAAATAAAGTCGGGTTTCTTTTTGCTGTTTTGGTGATAGCGGTTCTTACTTGCTTGTAATACAGTCGGAACCCCACCCCGCATTTGCTAACGCAAACGCTCCCCTCCCCGCACGCGGAGAGAAGTTGCGTGCGGGGGTTCCCCCCGTTGAGCAAACTTCGGGGGAGGGGTTGGGGGTGGGGTTGAAATGTACTTCATCCAACTGAGAACCGCTCAAATTCTGATTTGAGGAATCAAAACACTTTCGGCGAGATATATCGCCACAACAGCCAGTAGAAGTGTTTTCAATTATTCCGATTTGAGTTAATCGGTAAAGTTTGACTTCCATTACACCGACCATCGTGGTCTACCAGGCGTTTCCAATAATTCCGATTTGAGTTAATCGGTAAAGCGCAGCCACACAACACGCTCAGGAAAGAGATGATGTTTCCAATAATTCCGATTTGAGTTAATCGGTAAAGAGTTCGTCTAGGAGCCTTTACCCTGTAAGGGTTTCAGCCGCCAAATCGACACCACTCTGAAGAACATTATAAATGTTGGGCGAAATTTAACCAAGTACATAGCTCAAATCCTTACCCAGTAAGCAATCGACACCACTTAACGAAAAGTATAGGGTTTTGGGGATTTAGCGAGTGGTGTCGAAAAGTGAACATTTATCAGCGCCAACGTTTCCAATAATTCCGCCCCTAAAGAATAGAAGCGGCTTCTCGCGCTGCTTTTTCTTCTCTTCCTGAAGACGTTCCTTTCCAATAATTCCGCCCCTAAAGAATAGAAGCGGCATCTAGTATTTTTAGTACAGATTGAATTGTAGATTCTTTCCAATAATTCCGCCCCTAAAGAATAGAAGCGGCTTTGAAAAGCGATCGCAGCATTAGGAGGGCGATCGCTCTTTCCAATAATTCCGCCCCTAAAGAATAGAAGCGGCGCGATGCAGTGAACATCCTGGGCTTGGTCAACCTGTTTCCAATAATTCCGCCCCTAAAGAATAGAAGCGGCCTCTCTTTTGATCAGCAATTGAACATCTTCAGGGAGTTTCCAATAATTCCGCCCCTAAAGAATAGAAGCGGCCAGAAGCGGGGATTGAAAAAGTGCATATCTTTGGGGTGTTTCCAATAATTCCGCCCCTAAAGAATAGAAGCGGCAATACACGAGCAAATTGTGCATCTTCTAGTTCGTATTTCCAATAATTCCGCCCCTAAAGAATAGAAGCGGCTGCGGGCTTCTGAAACCTTGATATTGCAAAGGTTTTAAAGCCACTTTGCGCGGGACTAGAAAGAAAGTAGCATTTTAGCCGTTGGCTCGTCAAGACATCACCTTTGTAAATTGCCTCAAAAGCATAACAGGCAAAGCTTCTAGGAATTGCGCGGAACTTCATATTGTAGCCATCCACCTCAAAGCTATACGACATAAGCCTTTGAACCACAAAAATTGCCTCAAATTCTTAAACACCCACTCATCCGCGCCAGTGAGTATGTCAACTGTGCAGTCAGATTACAGATAAAAATAGCGATCGCCATCATCCTGACACAGATTTTTCACGACTATTAAATATGCAATTAAATTTTAAGCTAATTGCTCTAATAGCTGAAATGCTCTTGCTAATTCTTGAGTGAGAAAACTTGGCTCAGTTTCTTGAAACACCGCTAATAAACTGCGATAGTACCACAGTGTTCCTTGTTTACCACCTGTGAATTTCTGCCAAACGGCTTCTTTTTGCTGATATAGCAATCCTAAACTACTTATGAGAAAATACGGAGAAAGTAAGAAAGTAAATTATATAACAAGCAAGCAGTTGTGGTTATGTGGATACAGTGGTTAGAAGATTTTATCAAAAATAGTCAAGAACAACGTGAAATCAAGCGAGCTACAGCAGTCAAAATGCTGTTATATGGATATAAGCATGAAGAAATAAT
>NZ_JACJQW010000069.1:0-20927 GCF_014696905.1 Nostoc sp. FACHB-190 | reverse complement strand
TCTTCCCTTGTCTCAAAATCACCTTCATAGTCAATAACAATTGGATCGTCTTGACAACTGCCATAAGTTTGTTCAAAAAATCCTGGTGGCCATCCTAATTCTTCGGGTGTTTTGGGGGCGGTGGATGGTTCTATTTGCTGATAAATCACTACAACTTCCATTTCTTGGTCTGTGATGCCAACGGGAATCTCAAGGTGCAAAATGCCGTCAGCCCCAACATGAGAACATAGCTTGATACTCTGCATTACTGTTTTCTCCTGGTTCTTGGTTTATTGAGAATTGCGCGGTATTTCATCTATGATGCCGTATTTTTTTTCAATCACACTCAACAGCTTCTCCTCAAATACAGTCAAGTAGAGATGCTTTAGTTCTCCCAAGTGTTTCAACACAGTATGAGTAGTTTCTTCTAAATCGTAAAAATCTAACTGCTAGTGATAATGAAGGTGTGAGAATATGATGTTTGGCTGTAGCTTTATGAGCTAAGGCATTGTTTCTTTGTTGGATTAATAATTTAAAGATTTTAGCATTTCTCAATAAATAGTTTGTTATCTGCCTATATAAGTAGAATATTAACGAATAATTAATAGTTTAAACCGCTAACTTATCCAACGGTGATCACTCTATCTGTTTCAAAGGGAAATCTAATCATAGAAGGGTTATGGGTAGAGATACATGGAATGGAAGAACTGGTCAAGAGTTGAATTCACTGATCGATATTGCTTACCAACTAATTCAGGAATTTATGTGGTTGCAGACGCAAGAGATCGTGTTTGGTATGTGGGGCAAGCTGCTAATCTTAAAAGCAGGTGGTCAGGTAAAACCCATCACCGTTATGCTCAACTGATTCGCTCAAACAAAAAGCGGGGTTATGGAATTTATTGGAAAGAGATTGCAGTTGAATCTTTAAATGAACAGGAAAAGTATTACATTGCTTTGTTTCGACCAGAACTCAACGGTTCCAAGGTAAAGAGTTCTCTACCAAAAACACCCCAAGCTGAGTCTGAAATTAAGCGTTTACTCAAAGTCCTCAATAAACCAACGTTGTTATTTCCCATAATTCGTTCTCTTGTTATTGGTGAGTATAGAAGTGAGGACAGGATACGCTGTATAATTGTTGCAATTGACTTCACTGATTACCCAATCGTCAGCAATTCTATTCATACTAAGCGATCATCTAGAATCAAAAAAGCCTGGAATCAACAACAATTTTATTGCGAAAAAAGCAAACAGGAATATTTTCCTATTTATGTTTACACATATAGCCTTTACAACTATAGGTTTGAGTTTATTTCAATGTCAAATTTACTAATTTATTTAGAAAAAAATGTAGACGAGTATAACAGCTATGTAAGAACTGCCGAACTCTTTGGAATCCCAGTCAAAGCATTGAAACATTTAGATATTTTACGAGAGATTTCTGCAAAAGCTGAGTATTTTTATGTTGAATCTAACGGTAAAAAATATCTGAGAGATTTAGATTATATCAACTACCGTTTCCATACTATCGAGTGTTTAAAGCAAGATATCAATCAGGTCGGCTCTAGCTTCATCAGTAGCTCGTAACTGCTTCATTATTTTTTAGCACTTGGTTCTGATTTCTTCTGTTGCCGTCCAGTAGCCTTAATTTTATCAGCCAGTTTACTTGCACCCATATAAATAGTAACTTCTTGTACTTCACTGGTTACTGTTGCTGACATGATTTTGATTCTTTTGCCAAACAAAGGCAATTTTACTTAGCCTGATACTTTGTTTCCCTCATTTGAATAGGGCAACCACTATGCACCAACAACGGCTTTTACCCCTGAGTTCGGGATTGTCTTTTGTAAGGATTTGGCAGACCTCACCAATTTGGTAGCTGTTGGGGACTTTGGTACGCTCCATTATACGCTGTACTACATCAGTTACGATCCTGGCACTGGGAACTTTACCGCCAGCAACTTGAACTGCCCGTTGCCAAACTTTAACCTGCTGTTGCGGTTCTAGCTTGGTTAACGGACGGACTTGACGCTCACTCGTTGGCAGAATTTGTGTCCCAATGGGACGCATTTGCTGTTGACTCAATTCAATTTCGGCTTGTGTCCCAATGGGACGCATTTGTTCGTCGCTTGAATCACTTTCGTTTTGTGTCCCAATAGAACTTGAGTCATCTTCAATTTGTGTCCCAATGGGACACATTTGCATAATATTATCTACCACAATCGCCGCTTCAATCAATCGGTAAGGATGACGACGCTCAAATCCAAACCTGTCTTTGCAATATTCCTCAAAGGTTTTGTGTGTGGGGTAGAGTCGAGGGAAGCTATTACGCTTCGCCCCTCTCTTTTAAATCTGGACGTGAGACTTTCACCTCATCCAGCTTCCGATATTCTTTGAGGTTAGTTACCTTTTATCTTCCTTCCCTATCCCTTAGTTACGGGATTTCACGCTAGGGAATTGAATAAATTTCACTTCCTCTTTGCTCATGTGGATATAATCGTGACAGCTTTCATGTATTACTGTTAGATTTGCATCCTTCCAGTTTTCGTGATTACCATCTTTGTGATGTAGATGTACCTTTTCTTCTAAGGTCAATTTATGACCACAATATCCGCACGTATGGTTTTGCTTTCGTAAAAGTTTAAAGGTTATGCCGTCGTAGAGTTTGCTATTTCGCTCACTCCAGTAGACTAAATCTCCATCAAAGGGTGATTTATTTCCTTTGATTTTGATATGGCTATTTTCGGAGTATGGAACCGTAGGGAAGGCTTGTTTTACAAGCTTTTCGGCAGATTGCCTATCCTGTTTTGTTTCCTTGTTGAATACAATAAATGCTCTGTGATTCATGAACCACAGTGTGAACCGTGTCCCATCCATCTTGCAGTATTTATGGTATTGTCTCCATCCTCTAACTATTGGGGCTAATTTCTTAGCCTTGACCTTAGCACCATAATTCGAGCTATTGACGATCTCCTTAACTTTCTTGCGGAAAGTTTTATAGTTGTCCTCTGAGGGCGTACATTTAAATTTTCCGTTTTGCTGTACCTTAAAGTGCCAGCCTAAAAAGTCAAATCCATCTGTCGAGGCGGTTAGCTTGGTCTTTTTCTCACTTACCTTTAATCCTCTTTGGGCTAGAAATTGGCTAATTTTGTCAAGTATTTCTTTTTCATCGTCTTCAGGTTTCAGGAAAAACACCATATCATCGGCATAGCGAACGCAAGCGTTTACTATTCTCTTGTCGGACGTGTTTTCAGTTATTTTACGTCCTTGTGCGTGATAGCTGTGTATTTTTTCGATTCCGTTGAGAGCGATGTTAGCTAATAATGGACTTACCACACCTCCTTGTGGAGTACCTTGTTCAGGAAATTCTGGGTTTATCCCTGCTTTTAATGCTCGGAATATTCCTAGTTTTAGCCTTTGAGGGGCAATAAGGTTTCTCATGATGGTAGAGTGGTTTATCCTATCGAAGCATTTTTCTATATCAAGCTCAAGGATTCTTTTGTTGATGCCGTTTTTTTCAGATGTCAAGTTATTTGCTACCTGTTTTTGGGCATCATAGGCACTTCTGCCAGGACGAAATCCATAGCTATATTTGTGGAAAGTTGCTTCGTGTGCTGGTTCTAATGCGTATTTTGCTAGGCATTGCCAGGCTCTATCCGCAATAGTGGGTACTTTAAGGTATCTGATGGAACCGTCTTTCTTGGGTATTGGTATCTGTTTGAGTTTGTTATGATACCAGTCTTGCTGTCTTAACAGCAGTTCGAGGTTAAATCTCTCCTCATGAGTTAAGGCGGTTTTCCCATCGATACCCGCAGTCTTTTGGCGGGTAGGAAAGGACTGTTACCAGTCCTTTCCCCCCTAAGAACCGTGCGTGACACTCATCGCGTCACACGGCTCAAGCCATACTTCAAGCCTTCAACTTGGTGTTGTGTAACAGTTTGTGACACATTGAGTGCAGGTGCATCAGGTTTTCTTTGTCGTCTCGTCCACCCTTTGCCACTGGTACTATGTGGTGGGTTTCGATTTCTTCACCGTTGAATAGATATTCCCCGCATATCGGACATAAAAAGCGTTGGTTTTTGGCTACTTGTTCGTATTTTGAATTTTTTGCCCAGTAAAGCTTTCCTTGTTTTTGATGGCGGGTTTCCCAATATTCCTTCAATTTTGGATTATCGGGAGAGTGGTTTCCTGTGACTTTTACGTGTCTGATTATAGGAGTTTTACTGATGTTACATAGGGAGTAAAATTGATTCCTCCCTTTGCTATCAATTCCGTGACAAGCAAATGTCCATTCATTCTCTTCTATTCGGTGGAAGTATCTGTCTTTCACCCATCTTTTTCCTTTGTTGGGATGCCTACGTTTTGCCCAACGCCAGAGGTATATAGTTAATCTATGATTGATGTAACTAAATGTTTCCTTACTAACCACTCCTCTGTAGTAGTTAGCGAATCCATGAAGGATAGGTTTTAGCTCATTGATGAGATTTTGTTGCGTCCAGGTGGCGCATTTAGAGATTGTGTTACCTAATTCCTTACAGAATTTCAGCACTTTCTCTTTTTGGGGTTTAATTAATAATTTGCCTTTATATTGGCGTAGATTGAACCCCAAAAAATTAAATCCATCTTTTATGTGAACTAACCTAGTTTTTTCTTCGCTGATTTCTAATCCTCTTTCTGACAGCCATTGTTTAATCTGGCTTAAGGCATTTTCGAGGCTTTCTTTATCTCTAGATGTGATAATAAAGTCATCCGCATATCGGACAAAGCCTAGCTTTAATCTGTTTCCCCATTTATCTTTTGGTAGTTTAATAGAATTAATGAGTTGTTCCAGACCGTGAAGCCCTATGTTTGCCAAAAGCGGCGAAATTGCGCCACCTTGAGGTGTGCCTTTGTCTGTGGGTGTTTTAAGTCCCTGATAGACATATCCAGCTTTTAACCACCCTTTGATTATTTCCCTAGCAGGGTGTGTGCTAATCATGGTCAGGATGGATTCATGTGCAATGTTGTCAAAGAATCCTGATATGTCAGCATCTAGAACCCAAGTATGTCTTGCTCCGCGTGGGTTTTCCACTAGATTATTGAAGCATTGCGCTATAGCGTCTTGACAACTTCTTCCGATTCTGAAGCCGTATGAATTTGGCTCAAATTGTGATTCCCATTCGGGTTCGAGTGTATTTTTCACTATTACTTGCATGACTCTATCCCTAATGGTGGGAATTCCCAGGGGACGTTTCTTGCCGTTAGGTTTTGGAATATATACTCTCTTTGTGGGAGAAGCTGTTAAATATTTCCAACTGTTGACAAGCTTTACTCGTTCTTCAGGAGTGTTAGCCACCTCCAAGTCTACTCCTGCTGTGTTTTTTCCGTTGTTTTTTTGAGTAATTTGTCGGGTTGCGAGTAATAGATTGGCGTAGGATTTTTGTAACAATTTCTGCAACCGTCTAAGCTGCTTCCATTGCCCAAGTTTTCTAGCACGAAATATCCGCTTTCTTAGGTTATTAACAATCTTTCTTGCTTTCTTCCAGTTGACTTGGTTCCAGTTTAAAAGTTGTTTCCCATGTCCATTTACATCGGTTTGATGTATCAAACTTTTCATGAGGATTCATTCCTTAGATAAGTTTTATTTCGTATATGACCCAAGTGAATTCAGCTTTCCTTTCGGTCAGGGGCAAATTTTGAACCCCTATTCACCTAATTATTCGGTAACATTCGCTTTTTCACTCATCCTTTACCCACCAAAGATTCGGCTTTGATTACTCTTGGCTTACTAGGAGATTCGACCGTCTTCTAGACTCTGTTGGGCTTACCCTGTTGTATCAACTAAAGTTTTTGATGTAGTTAGGATGGGTATCTATTTCACGATAGGAATTTTTGTTTCTACATTGTTAGAACTGGAAAACCTAACAATCTACCTATTTACCATTTTGGTTCGAGCCTTAATTCAGGAGTCATTTGGCTCGTTCTAAAGTGACGTGATTTAATTAATACCTTAGACTATGTTCATCCTTCTACATCTTTCCCTTTTGCTCCTCACTGCCTGACCCTGGCAGTTACGGCTACTTTTAGCGTCTGCACTCCAACTTTTTCGTTACCTACTCGGTTGTGACGTACCGTTATTTACGGGTTACTCTATAAGGGTCTGGGGTAGAAATCCCAGAGAAACTACAGAGTCTCAGTTTAGTTGACCTTTCAGGTCGCACTCCCGGCATTTAGCTGTGTTACTTGACGAATTGCCAGAAACCTAGCTGCTTTGGATTTCAGAATAAGCTTTTGTAAAGACTTAGCTTTACGCTTGTCTCCTACTCGAACAGCTTTAAACACTCTCCTTTGCAAGCGGAAAAGGTTCGCCCGAAATTTCTTCCAGGGTAATGATTTCCAAGATTCACTAGCAGTTTTGCTGTGCCTAATCATACTTTGCTCCAAATCGCGTTTTCTGAATACCTCAGAGCAGTTACGCTCTGTCCTACCCGATATAAGAGAATTCTGTATCTCGTCTTACTTACCAGGGTTTTCGACCTTTTCCCTAGACTCTTATATCGTTTCTTTTCGTTCCGTTCTTTCGATTGTTTTTGATAGTTTAGGGCAGTCCACTTTGCCTATCCTTTCCTCGGAGATTGCAGCTACTACCGCTAAAATGCTGCGAGGTTATAGAGGATGAAGTTCACATTTTGTTTTCAGGTTGTGACTTGACTGTGAGACACTTGTCCAGGACTTGTTTACCCATGCTATCTTCCCATTAACGCCAGTGTGCCTTACCTGCTTCGGCTCTGATTGCGTCCTGTTCCCAGCTTCAGTCTGTAGATTTCCGAGTCTACTCACTGTGGGCAGGTCGGGGGTCACTTGTCTCCTCAAGGGTAGGGCTTGCCTTTCTAGGTTACTTGGCTCACCTACATCAAAAGAACAGTTATACATGATGAAAGTGATTTTCATCATGCACTCTGGTTATACCCCGCTAGTTGCTAGTGGCTCCATACCAGAAACGAATCACACAACGATAGAGCCTGCGATCGCGCAGTTCCATCAATGCCTTGCCAGCCTCAAAAAATGCTCTCTCAACTCTGCGTTCTAAATTCAGGCGATCGCGCTGTTCCTCTGGAGTGAGTTCTGGAATTTCGACGGCAGGAACATCGATGATTGCTGAAGCTGGATCTTCTGAGGATTCGGCAGAGATAGATTTTTGGCGCTTTGATGGTGGGGGGTTCATTTCCATCTCTTTAGAATTTAGTGGTATTTGCTCAGAGTCAATCGCAGACATCAGCAGCAACTACCCCTCCGCACTCTGCACTAATCTCGGTCAAGCAATATATTTTGTAACAACATTTGGATACTTTCAAAAAAGGTACTTAGGAATCAATTATCGTAAAAAAAGTGAAACTTCAAGTGTCGTGAGTAAGAGATTTAGTAAATGCGGGATGGCTTAATTTTACTCCTACTGAGTATTAATTTATTCGGGATAGGCGCAAAAGTGGCAGCGCACACAACATCAGAAATAGTTATAGACGGACGATTAGCCCAAGTTCCTAACCCAATTATCCCCAGACAACCAGAACAACCATCTCCTCAGCCTCCATCCCCACCCCCTGAAATTCCCCTCCAATTACCGCCATCGTTCACGCCAACTCCATCAATCTCTCCAGATATTCCCGGAACAATCATCGTCAAGGAATTTATATTTGAAGGTAATACCGCTTTTAGTGACTCACAATTAGCCGAAGTCACCAAGGATTTTAGAGATAAACCAATATCTTTCGCTCAACTGCTTCAAGCAGAAGCTCTAATCAACAAAAAATATACAGATGCAGGTTATATCAATTCGGGAGCAGTAATTCCTGAAAATCAAGACTTGTCCCCAGAAGCCGCGTTGGTGAAGATTCAGATTATTGAAGGGAGTCTGGAAGATATTGTTGTTACAGGAACAGGGCGTTTACAACCTGAATATATCCGCAGTCGGTTAGCGATCGCTACTCAACGTCCTTTAAATCAAAAAAAACTCCTCGAAGCTCTACAACTCTTACAACTCAACCCCCTAATTCAACGAATTTCCGCAGAATTATCGGCGGGTGCGCGTCCAGAGTTAAGTCTGCTCAAAGTCACGGTTCAAGAAGCGGATTCTTTCAACATTAAAGCCATAATTAATAATGGCCGTGTCCCTTCCATTGGGAGTTTTGAACGAGGTGTACAGATTCAGGAAAGAAACTTACTCGGTTTTGGGGATGGACTGGAGTTAACTTATAGAAATACTGATGGTAGCAATGCGGTGGATATTGGCTACACTATTCCCTTTAATCCCCGCAATGGCACAATTAAACTAGGGGGAGGATTTAGTCAAACTACGGTAATTGAACCACCTTTTGATGTTTTAGATATTACAGGTGACTTTAACTATTATGAACTGAGTGTACGTCAACCTGTCTTGGAATCTCCTACCCAAGAATTAGCATTAGGTTTAACCCTGTCTCTACAACGGAGTCAAACAAGGTTGCTGGGAGAAAACTTCCCTTTATCTTTGGGCGCAACCGATAACGGCGAAACAAACGTCACAGTGCTGCGATTTTTTCAAGACTGGACGCAACGAAATAATCGAGAATTATTTGCTGTGCGATCGCAATTTAGTCTGGGTATCGGGGCTTTAGGCGCAACCCTAAATGCAGAACCACCAGATGGGCGTTTTTTCTCTTGGCGGGGACAAGGACAATATGTACGTTTACTAGCACCAAATACTCTGTGGGTAGTTCGCTCTGATTTGCAGTTTGCTTCTAGAGCCACCTTTCCTATAGAACAGTTTGCGTTAGGTGGGTTAGATAGTGTGCGGGGATATCGCCAAAATTTCTTGCTGACTGATAATGCTATTTTTGCCTCTACGGAAGTACGTTTACCAGTTTGGCGAATTCCTGAAGTACAGGGATTGTTACAGGTAGCGCCGTTTATTGATTTTGGTACGGGTTGGAATAGCTCTAATTTTGTTAATCCTGAGCCGAATACTTTGGTGGGGGCTGGTTTTGGTTTAGTGTGGACAATGGGAGATCGCTTGAATGCACGTTTCGATTGGGGGATTCCTTTGGTATCGGTGGATGTTAACAGGCGAACATTGAATGAGAATGGTCTGTATTTTACCCTCGATTATAATTTTTAAACGCAGAGAGGCGCAGAGTTGTTGATTGAGGTTAAGTATGAAGTTTTTTGCCTAAAATAATAAAATAGCCGTAATAATACTGATAATACTCTGAGATTGCTTGCTTGCATTTGCATTAAAGCGCAATAGGTAGTATCGCAAAATAGTAAAATGGTGGTTATGGCTGATAGATTCCCGTTTCTTTTGGTAGCTCCTTTAGTTGCTTTGGGTAGTTTTTTTTGTGATGCTGCTACAGCCCAAATCACTCCCGACAGCACATTAGGGGTAGAGAGTTCCATTATCAGACAAGAAACAATTCAAGGAATTAACAGCGACTTGATTACCGGGGGCGCAACGAGAGGCGCGAACCTATTCCATAGCTTTTCAGATTTTAATATTCAAGCCGGGAGAGGTGCTTATTTTGCCAATCCCGCCGCAGTTAATAACATCCTTACCCGCGTCACAGGGGGAAACCCTTCTAACATTTTAGGAACATTGGGGGTTTTAGGTAATGCCAACTTATTCTTGATTAATCCTAACGGGATTTCTTTTGGTTCTACTGCCCGATTAGATATTAAAGGTTCCTTTGTCGCTGCTACAGCAGATAGTTTAACATTTGGCAATAATTTGGAGTTTAGCGCCACAAATCCCCAAGCGCCGCCATTATTAAATGTGAATATTCCCATTGGCTTGAGATTTCGGGAGAATGCGAGAGATATTCACAATACTGGTAATTTAACAGTCGGCAAAGATTTAACCCTCCAAGCACAGAATCTCAACTTATCAGGAATAATCCAGGCGGGAGGAAACTTAACTCTCCAAGCCCAAGATACCGTGACAGTGAGGGATAGTGTAGAACAACCCTTCATTGCGGCGGCGGGAAATCAGTTATTAATTCAGGGGAATGAGTCTGTAGATATCTTCGCGTTAAATCATGTTAACAGTGGTTTGTTCTCTGGTGGAGATTTGGTGTTGCGATCGGCTAACACCGTAGGCGGAGATGCACATTACTGGAGTGGTGGTAATTTTCGGATTGAGCAATTAGATGGGAGTTTAGGAAATTTATCTAGTCCCCACGATCCCATAATTCGGACAACTGGAGATGTTTTTATTGGTGCTTATCAGGGTGCGTCATTACACATAATTGCCGGAGGAAGTGTAACGATACCAGGATTCATTCTGATCACAGGTGCAGATCCACAATTTGGTTTAGTGGAAAATATCACCTTATCTAATGGACAACAAATCACCATTGATGGGAGAAATAACCCTACGGTAGATATTCGTGCAGGTGTAAATCCAGAATTTATTGGTATACCTGCTGTAACAGAAAGTGGCAATGATTTCTTCTTTCCTCCTAACTTTTTATCTGCAACTCCTACAAGTGCAGATATAAATCTTGGAACTATTATATTTAGTAGAAATCCTGCTGATATCACTCAAAAAATAACAGGAGATGTTTTATTAACCAATCAATATCAACCTAATCCTAATTTACAAGGTAATATATCCGTTGCTTCTTCTAACCCTTTTTTCGGTTTTATTCCGAATTTTCAGTTTACCGCTATTGATACCGCTTCTTTGGCAAATGGGGGTAGGTTAAAAATTGATTCGAGAGCAAATATAGGAATCACAGGAATTATTAATTCTTTCGCTTTCGGACAATTTGGTAGGGGCGGAGATATTTTATTTAATAGTGTTGGTGATACTTTTATAACAAATGCACGCATTGATGTTGCAAGTAATCAAGGTGGTAGTATCAATATAAATTCTAATAATTTAAGCCTCAATAATAGTTTTTTAGTAGCTGGAATTAGATCAGAATTAGGTGTTGAAAATGCACAAGCAGGGGATATTAAAATTACAGTGTATGGGAATGCCATCCTAGCATCAGATAGCAGTATTCAAAGCAATGTGGAATCAGGTGGAAAAGGAAATGCAGGGAATATTGATTTGACGGCTGATTCGCTCTCATTACTTGATGGAAGCCAAATTTTAACCATTGTTCGTCGTTCTACTCAACTACGCAACGGTACGATTATCCCCGCAGGCGAAGGTAATAGCGGAAACATAACGATCAAAGCCAGTGATATAAATTTGTCCGGTTTTTCTGAGCAACGAGGTTTGAGGTCGGGAATTTTCACCTCCGTTGATCAAGGTGCAAGAGGGAGAGCAGGGAATATTCAGTTGGAAGCGACTAATAACTTGACTCTAAGTAATTCGGCTTTAGTCCGTAGCACATTGGATTTCAACGCCATAGGTAGAGGAGGTAATATCGAGATCAATGCAGGTTCACTCTCTTTTGAGAATGGAGTTGGAGTTTTAGCAAGTACCTCTGGTCAAGGAGAGCTAAATAATACTGATTTGACCGGGAACGCTGGGAACATCACCATCAAAGTTCAGGGGAATGCCACCCTAACATTAAATACCAGTATTGAGAGCAATGTGGAATCAGGTGGAAAAGGAAATGCAGGGAATATTGATTTGACGGCTGATTCGCTCTCATTACTTGATGGAAGCCAAATTTTAACCATTGTTCGTCGTTCTACTCAACTACGCAACGGTACGATTATCCCCGCAGGCGAAGGGAATGGCGGCAGTATCACGATCAAAGCCAGTGATATAAATTTGTCCGGGGCTTCTGAGCAACTAGGCTCTCGTTCGGGAATTTCCGCTTCTGTGGATCAAGGTGCAAGAGGGATAGCAGGGAATATTCAGTTGGAAGCGAATAATCACTTCACGCTCAGTAATTTTGCACGAATTGGCAGCACCCTTGATCCTAACGCCATAGGTAGAGGAGGTAATATCGAGATCAATGCAGATTCACTCTCTTTTGAGAATGGCGTTGAAGTTCTAGCAAGCACCTTTGGTCAAGGAGAGCTAAATAATACTGATTTGACCGGGAACGCTGGGAACATCACCATCAAAGTTCAGGACAATGCCACCCTAGCATCGGATAGCATTATTCAGAGCAATGTGGAATCAGGTGGACAAGGAAATGCTGGGGATATCGATTTGACGGCTGATTCGCTCTCATTACTTGATGGAAGCCAAATTTTAACCATCGTTCGTCGTTCTACTCAACTACGCAACGGTACGATTATCCCCGCAGGCGAAGGGAATGGCGGCAGTATCACGATCAAAGCCAATGATATAAATGTGTCCGGGGCTTCTGAGCAACTAGGCTCTCGTTCGGGAATTTTCACCTCCGTTGATCAAGGTGCAAGAGGGATAGCGGGTAATATTCAGTTGGAAGCGAATAATCACTTCACGCTGAGTAATTTTGCACGAATTGGCAGCACCCTTGATCCTAACGCCATAGGTAGAGGAGGTAATATCGAGATTAATGCAGGTTCACTTTCTTTTGAGAATGGCGTTGAAGTTATAGCAAGTACTTTTGGTCAAGGAGAGCTAAATACTGATTTGACAGGAAATGCTGGAAACATCACCATCAACGTACAGGGGAATGCCACCCTAGCATCGGATAGCAGTATTGAGAGCAATGTGGAATCAGGTGGACAAGGAAATGCAGGAAATATCGATTTGACGGCGGGTTCTTTCTCATTACTCAGTGGTGCTGGTATTGGAAGTTTTGTCCGTGATGTTTCTCAACTACTCGACGGTACAATTCTCCCACCAGGAGAAGGCAATGGCGGAAGTATCACGATCAAAGCTAGTGACATCAATATCAATGGATTTTCATCTCAAAACTTTTCACAAATTAATACCTCTGTGGGAATAGGTGCAAGAGGAATAGCGGGGAATATTCAACTTGACGCGAATGATAACTTCACTCTGAGTAATTTGGCTTTCATCAGCAGCACCCTTTCTCCTAATGCCATTGGTAGAGGAGGTAATATCGAGATCAATGCAGGTTCACTTTCTCTTGATAATGGCGTAGTTATAGCAAGTACTTTTGGTCAAGGAGAGCTAAATAATACTGATTTGACAGGAAATGCTGGAAACATCTCGGTGACAGTTGGTGACGCTATCTCCCTGACTAATAGAAGTGCGATTTTAGGCAGTGTTAATCCAGGAGGAATTGGGATAGGTGGTGATATAGATATTCGAGGGCGATCGCTCTCCCTAACTCATGGTTCACAAATTCAAACAAGTCTTTTCCGCCCACAAGATAATCTTCCTGGTGGACAAGGCCAAGCTGGAAATATTGTAGTCAAGACAAAGGACTTCGTAAACCTGTTTGGAGTCAGCCTTGATGGATTTTCTAGTGGGTTGCTGGCGAGTACTGAACAAGGAGCGAATGGTGCAGCTGGAGATATTACCGTCACTACTAATGCCTTCCGTTTAGCAGATGGCGCACTTGTAGATACACTAACTGCCAATGCTGGAAAAGCTGGTAACATTACTATCAACGCCAGCACCTTTGCAGCCACAGGCGGCGGACAGATTTTGACTACGACTCGCAACAGTGGGAACGCTGGCAACATTACACTCAATATTACTGACAGCATAGATATTTCTGGAAGCGATCCAACCTTTGCTAACCGCTTGGCTAGTTTTGGTGAAAATATCGTCAATAATCAGGGAGCAGAAAGCGGATTATTTGCCAATACTGCTCCTGGTTCTACAGGCAACGGCGGTAACATCATTATCGACCCCGACCAAGTTAACCTGAACAATAACGCACGAATCAGCGTCAACAGCCAAGGACAAGGTGATGCAGGTAGCATCTTCTTAACTGCAAATAACCTCACACTCAACAACAGTTCTACCATCTCCGCCGCTACAGCCAGTGGTGAAGGCGGTAACATCAACCTCAACATTGCCAATCTCCTGCGCCTGCGGAATAATAGCCCCATCACTGCCACCGCCAACGGCACAGGCAATGGTGGTAACATCAACATCAATACAACTTTCTTAGTTGCCAATCAAGATAGCGACATTACCGCCAATGCCTTTGCAGGTAGGGGAGGTAATATTAATATCACCACTCAAGCACTATTCTTTTCACCTGATAGTCAAATTACCGCCAGTTCTGAACTTGGCGTGGAGGGAGTTGTAACCATTAATACCCCTGAAATTGATCCCAGTCAAGGTTTATTAAACTTACCAGAAACCGTTGTTGATCCAAGAACTCTCATCAACCAAAATGCTTGTCAGCGAGGACGACAAAGCGAGTTTACCATCACCGGGCGGGGAGGATTACCTTCCAGTCCCGAACAATTTCAAAGCAACGATGAAGTGGAAGTTGGTTTAGTTTCCCCAACCGAAGAATCTGCAACCCGTGTGACTTCTCCATCAGCAACTGCTGTGACTTCTGAAACAATCGTGCCTGCCCAAGGATGGATACGTAACGAAAAAGGTAGGATTATCCTAGTTGGCTACGATCCTAGCAATGCAAACATTCAGCGTCAAAAAACAAGTTTGACTAGCTGTCAGCCGCGATAAAGTGTTACTTGAAGCGATCGCACAAATTATAGTCATAGCCGGACAAGATCGCATCATTCTGATTTCAGATATCTAAACACATAAACTGAGAATTTTTTAATTAAATTTGACAAAAAAGTGATGAGAAAATTAAAAAAAAGGCATCAGAGAAGATGGTTCTGGCAATCTTTTCGTAAAATGTTGATTTTAGCAGTTTTTGTCTGTGTTCTCTCCATAGGAGTTCCCTCCATTGTTGCCCAAAATTCCCTACCAAGCGCGATCGCTCAATCTCCCCAAAATCCCTTAAACCTAATTAAACAAGCTAATCGACTTTATCAATCAGGAAAGTTTACCGAAGCAGTTCAAATTTGGCAACAGGCGGTGATGGCTTTTGCATCGCAAAAAAATTACCTCAATCAAGCAATGGCTTTGAGTAATCTTTCCCTCACCTATCAGCAACTAGGTAAGTGGAATGAGGCCAAAACAGCCATCATTCAAAGTCTACAACTGTTGAAAACTCTGGAAACAACCACTGCACAACAACGCATATATGCCCAAACTCTGGATATTCAAGGACAGTTAGAACAAAAAATTGGACAATCCCAAGCAGCTTTAGAGACTTGGCAACAATCCGCTAAAATCTATGTAGCACTCAATGATAAACCTAGTGCAGCAATTAGCGAAATTAACCAAGCACAGGCATTACAAGATTTAGGTTTATATCCTAGAGCCTGTGAGACTTTACTCCAAGCTTTAGATTTTCATGTTCAAGGATGTGAACTCTCAAGCATACAGGCAAATTCCCTCAAACAAAAGCTCCTAGAAAATAACCCAGATAAATTTCGAGAAGCCCAAGGGCGAGGATTGCGGAGTTTGGGTAATGTGTTGCGAGTCGTGGGGAAACTGGAACAGTCTGAGGAAGTTTTAAAAGCCAGCCTAGAAGTTGCTCAAAAATGGAAGTCACCCCAAGATATCAGCAAAATCTGGCTGAATTTGGGTAACACAAACCGCGCCTTGGCGAAAAGAGAAGCAACCTTTAAAGATACTAACAATGCAAATGTTTACACACAAAAAGCTTTAGTCGCTTATCAACAAGTCGATATCGCCGCCTCACCTCTCGTCAAAATTCAAGCTCTACTCAATCAACGAGATTTATTCATTGAGCAACAAAAATGGGCAGCCGCAGATGAATTATTATCTCCCATACGGGAATCCTTGGCGAATTTATCTCCTAGTCGTACAGCTATCTACGCAAAAATCAACTTTGCCAGAAGTTTAGCTCAAAAGCCAAGCAATGTTTCCGAAGCTATGACTTTGTTGGAAAATGCGATTACCCAGGCAAAATCCTTAGAAGATTGGAGATCGCTTTCTTATGCTCTTGGTAATCTGGGAAAACTGTATGGAAAAATCAACCAAGAAGATAAAGCTAAAATCTATACTCAACAAGCTTTACAAGCCACTAAACAAATTCGTTCAGCCGATGATTTAGCTTATCAATGGCAGTGGCAGTTAGGCAAGTTGCTCAGAGGAGAGGATAAAGAAGATGCGATCGCTGCTTATGCTAATGCAGTCAAATCCTTGAAAAATCTCCGAGGAGATTTAGTTAGTCTCAATTCCGATGTTCAATTTGACTTTCGAGAGCAAGTCGAACCAGTTTATCGGGAATATGTAGATTTACTTCTACAAGCCGGAGAACCTAGCCAAGACACCCTGAAAATAGCCCGTCAGACAATTGAAGACCTACAGTTAGCCGAACTCGATAACTTTTTCCAAGAAGCTTGTACTACGGTCAAAAACCAAGAAATAGATAAAGTAGATGTAAATACGGCTGTTATCTACTCAGTCATCTTATCAAATCGATTAGAAATTATTCTTTCCCTTCCTAGAGGAACTCAAAGCAATCTACGTCGCTACACAATACCAGTTTCTCAATCAGAAATAGAAACAACTGTTCAGAAATTAAGAGTAGGACTGAGTCAAGCAATTTCCATAAAATCACTTTCTAAAAAAGTATATAGCTGGTTAATTGCCCCTCTAGAAAAAGACCTTGCTGCCCTTCCTATAAAAAACTTAACTTTTGTCTTGGATGGAGTGCTGCAAAATATTCCGATGGCGGCTCTTTATGACGGTAAGCAATATCTAATCGAAAAAAATTATAGCATTTCTTTAACTCCTGGACTCCAACTACTAGATCCTAAACCGATAAAACTGGATAACTTGAATATCTTCGCAGCCGGTCTGAGTCAATCTGTGCAGGATTTTGATCCGCTTCCTGGAGTTGAGGAAGAATTCAAGGGTATCCGTCAGCAGATTTCGGCAAAAATATTGCTGAATGAGATGTTTACTAAATCGAAATTCACACAAACAATTAATTCGCTGCCTTTTTCAATTATTCATGTTGCAACTCATGGGGAATTTAGTTCCCGTTCTGAAAACACTTTCATACTTGCTTATGACGATAAAATCAAGGCCAAAGAGTTAGATGAATTTTTTCGGACTGATACAAGGCTGCAGCCAATTGAGTTATTAGTTCTGAGTGCTTGTAATACGGCTAAAGGCGATACACGCGCTGCTTTAGGACTAGCAGGAGTCGCTATCAGGGCTGGGGCGCGAAGTACTGTAGCTTCTTTATGGTTGGCTTCGGATGATTCCACTCCCTTGTTCATGATCCGATTTTATGAAGAATTACGCAACCGAGCAACGAAAGCAGAGGCTCTGCGTCAAGCACAACTGGCAATTCTGCGCGATGAACAATTCTCTCATCCCTATTACTGGGCGGCTTTTGTCTTGATTGGGAATTGGTTATAATTTAGTCCTAAAAAATCAGATAATTCCTCACTCTGCGATTGATGATGAGTTCAGCACTGACAATTTTTCTTGATCGTTCGCTTGTTACCCAGATTCCGCTAAACTTCTTGTAGTTCTTGGGAAACCTGAATTTCTGGCATTGGCTCTAGTGGAGTAGTTACTGGGGAGTATCGACAGTAACAAATAACCACAGCCTCAAAATCATGATTGGGAATTTCTGGAGTATACTCCTCAACTCTGGTTACTTCCCAATCCCCGACTCTACTATGGGTACTCGAATCAGGAAACTGTTTATCAGCAAACTTGGATACTTGATGATATTCTCTAAGTCTGTATCCCGGTTCTGGTATTGGAGAATTGGAAGAATCATAATGTTCCGCAAGTATGCTGGTATAAGCCTGGGTATGAGCTAGTTGCCTTTCCTCCCAGCCTTCTGCTGACATAGATTCAGCTTTGAAAATAATGTACTTACTCATAAAATTAACTCTCCTGTTCGTAAGTAGGAAATTTAGTTTCACCTTCAAATACACAGTTAATTAATGGCTATTTGAATGCTTCGATCTGGTCTAAATAAACATTAATTAGCTTGTGATTCATAACTAAATCTTCAATTTGTGGCCAAATATGGGCTAGAAACGAGTGAAATTCACTTTTTCGCAAATTTCCAAAGCGTAGATGCACTACTTTTGGTGGGGACAAATCAAGCATCAGTCGATCTGAAAAATCTGCATCTTTGGTAACAATCACCAAACCGTTCTCTTTTGCATACTGCCATATCTGGGTATCACTCGGACTATCACCTAATATTGAAACATGGATGATGGGAGAAGATGGGGTAAATTGGATTTTAGAAGGTAGATTTTCATCAAATAAAAATCCATTCATGCAATTTTTCTAACTTCGTAGTGATTTGCCATCAACTTTGCTGCGAATTGCATACAAGCATAAATATCTTCTCGTTCCAGAGAGGGATACTCTTGAAGGATTTCTTCGATGGAATCACCTGCACCTAAAAATTCCATAACCGTTTGCACAGTAATTCGAGTGTTAGCAATAACAGGTCGTCCATTGCAAATATCTGGATGAATATTTATTCGATTTTGCATCAGGATTCTCTCTCCTTGTTGAAAATCTAAAATTAGACAATTAATACAATATTAGCCCTACAACAGCATCAGCACATTCGCCAACACTGCTATCTGCCGCGCCAGCAGTTGTTTCGCCTCCGCCACCGACCCGTGCCGTAGTTCGTGAATGGCTTGGTGCAGTCCTGTGTGGGCGTTAGTTGCAGCGTTGATTGCTGTTTGTAAAGTTTGTGGGGTTGTCACTTTTTATCGAATGTATAAACCTTGTTGAAGTGGCTACATTCAATCTAAAGCTCTAGATTATCTTGTGCCGAGTGCCAAAATCTAGCAATGCTGATCCGCTTTTTCTCTTCTTCAACCCTGTAAACAACACGATAGGGTTTAAGAATAAGTTGACGAATATTAGGATCGTCAAATTCAGGTACTTTCTGACCCTTGAATGGAAACTGACTTAACTCCTTAGTCTTTTCGAGGAGTCGTTGACCCAAATTTCTTGCAGCTTCAGGGTTGCTTGAAGCAATATACCTGACAATTGCCTCTAAATCACCCACAGCTTTGGGAGAGAGGATTACTTGGTAGTCGTCCATGCTTCAATCATCTGTTCAACAGATTCAATTGACACTCCTTGTCCTTGGTTAATCTCTTCTAAACCCTCTTTTACAGCCGCAATAAACTCAATTTCTCGAAGGATCTCCCGTAAAGACACATTTGGAGGTAATCGCTTTACAAGTTCAAGAACGGTTTCTCTATCGCTCATGGTAGTTTTCGCTTCTATGCAGATGATTACTGTAATCTTAACCTCACTCCACGCCCTCATCCAGCAATTTTTGTTTGGTCGAAAACTATGGCTGTGAATCGGGGATATAGCAATCCTAAATGATACATGAGAGTTCAATAAGCCTCAAATGCTTATAAAACAAGGATTTTTGTCTACGTATTTTCTCACAATTGGGGTAGGATTGCTATATCTGCAATTAAAAGGAAACTTTACCAAGGCTGTTACTCTGTCCTAATCCAATTTTCTCAACAGATGCGATCGCTGTCATTATTTACTGCCTAGCACAACAAAGTTGATGGCATGACTGCTCATGTCACCCCTGTGTGAGCTACGTTATTACTGCTTACAACAATAAACCTAAAATGCTATGCTGGCAAGTAACAACGGTAGAAAAATGATTACTATGATAGATATTGAACATATTGCCACATTTAAATGGGGAAATTTTCAAGCTGAAAAATTAGCTCAATTGAGAGGTAATATGTCTCGCCGTCAGCTTGAGCAAATAACTGTAGAGCTTGGGCAAAAAGTTGCACATCAATATATTCAGCAATTAGAACAACCAGATTATTATGCTACTCGTCTCAAAAGTGGAACCCTTACGGTATCAACGGAAGTTGTTAATGTTTTGTGTCAAGCACTTAACGCTGACATAACTGATTTCTTTGATACCGCTAAAATAGTTACTGTTGTTGCTTGACAGTTTACCGTTGGCAACGGTAAACTAGGGGGATAAAACAAAAGGCGACCGCGCAAGTTTACTAGGCTCTGCGATCACCCTTTGACCCTGTTACAGGAATTCCCATTATGACGCACAACATTTACACAGCACAACAGCTGCAATCAAAAACACTCCCGCAGCTAAGACAAACGTATGCTGAAATCGGCTGCACAGTACCGATACAGGACAAACGCCGCCGCGATGAATGGATTAGTGCGATCGCCTCTTACCAATCCACCCACATTCAAAAAATCGCCCAAGCCGAACTCGACAGCCACATTGCAGACCAAGCCCAGGCTGTTGCACCGGAAGAATTAACAATCAAAGAAATCAACCCCCACCATTACGAAATCTTCGCAGGCAATCAACTCATCGCATACATTACCTACGACAGCAGCGAGTTCGTCACCCAGCCTTGGGTAGTGATGGTAAATGGTAACGAAATCTTCCGCCACAACACCCTTGCCCGATGCCAACGCTTCATTGAATGGCATTACAAAGATGGGACACTCCCATTACCTTTACCTGCACCAGCCCAATTTCCAGAAGTCCCCACAATTACAGAAATCTCCTTCTACGACCAAGAAGCTTCTGTTGACGGTCAATTGGTGGCCAGCGTTAGCTTTGACCAGAACAACTACGAGGATTTGTACTGGCGAGTGCTGGTAAATGACATTGAGATTTTCCGGGACATTACACCTGCTCGATGCCACAGTTACGTCAAACAGCAGTACCAACAAGGCACATTACCAATACAGAAGCAATTTGAAGAACCATGCACCACAGGTAATGAAATCATGGTGCAGATTTTCGATGCCTGTGAACAATACGGCTTGGAACTGCTTGATGATGGCATTTACCAAGATGACAAGAAATTAGGCGAAGTTGGCTTTACTGATGGCTACTGGTGGGTCATCCGGGCTGCTTCAGAAGGGCAGAAGGTAGCTGTAGCGAACTGCAAACATCCAGGGCTAAAACTGCAAACAAGGCGATTTTGAAACCACATTATTTGCAAATAAGGTTCTGCTCAAAACGACATTATTTGCAAATGAAACTGCA
>NZ_JACJQW010000068.1:0-21727 GCF_014696905.1 Nostoc sp. FACHB-190 | reverse complement strand
GTCTATTTTTCCTCATATAGTTGTGTATCTTCTTTTACTTAATATTGAACGCCTAACTCCTCTTGCACGTAGTTGTGGTTTTGACATTCATATTTCCAGGTGCAAGAAGTGAGGAAATGCACTCAGGATTCCCGTGAGAATTAAGTGCTGGTCGTTACGTGGGTCAACGACGAGGGCGCGGTTATTTGCGTCGCGGGGCAAATCTTCAAACAACCCGCCATTTTCCAGTCTGAGTTTGATTTGGTCTGTTGGGTCATAAAATGTGGGTGATGCAAACGGCCCATCACCGTAGACTGTATCCAGGTCAAAAGCTGGAGTCCGACCATTTGGGGCAGATACTGGAGGTGTGACCCTACCCAACCGAGATGACAAATCAAATGTAATGTCGTGATCCATAAACTGGCCAAAAAATGTTGTACCAGCTGTATGGTTGGGGTTGTTGGGGTTGTTGACGTTGAGAGCCGGATCGACAATCAAGGCTAGAGGCCCTGCGGCTAAATTGTCTTTGGCATCTAATATCCCGCCAGCTTTGCCCATTTCTAAAAGAGCGGCTCTGATAACATCAGTGGGTGGCGCAAAGGAAGGCTGATTCCGAAACATCCGACCGAACCTGCTGGGCAGAACCGCATCATTTGTATCTGCCTGCGCTACTCGATTCAGCAACACACCTACCATTACGCCAACAATCATCATGGCAGTAGCAACAATGGCTAACAATGAAATTACTTTTTTTTTCGAGAAGTTTTTATGTTTTAAACTTCTCATTTTTCCCCCGTTCAAAACTTTCATAATATTTTCTTAAACAAGGTATTAGGTGTTAGTAAACTTGGTAATAAGCCACGAAAAAACTATACATGAATTCTTTAGCCAAAAAAATCATGTAGAACTTTGATTTTTGTGAATGCACTTATGAAAAGTGGATAAATATTTGGAAAAGTTTAATCTTTTGGTCAAGTTAGTCAAAAATTCTTAAGATAAAAATTAACTTTTATTTGTGGGCTTGAATATAAAACACCTGCGGAATATTGGGCAAATAATATAGGATAGCCAATCCACAAGCAATTTGAATTGCACTCAAACCAAATAAAGGATGAAAATCTGGTTTTAGTAAAGTCAATAAAAAACCGAAAAATTACGTAGGAAATTAAATAAAATTTAAACAAGTCACCACTGCGATATTGATAAAGGCAGCGAAGATTTATTAAGAATAATAAATAAATGTAAAAGAATATTTCATATAATTGTGTGGGATGAAGGAAAATACCATCACCAAAATCTACACTCCAAGGTAAAGTGGTGGCAATGCCATAGGTGCGATCGCATAGTAAACGGAAAGCCACCGCATAAGCTAAGGATTCAAATAAAAGATGCGGATGAATCTGTCATGAGCCTAAACAAAAATATACCGAGAAAGCTACAAATTACGCTGCTTGTGTCATATAGTCTAATACAGTCCAGTTAAGAAAGTTTGCCTGTGGAGACAGGGGAACAGTCGGAGAACAAAATTATGCCTCCCCCAAGCAGTTTTGGGAAAGGCATGAAAAAAAAGCTGAAATTATCAGTGTTTGATTTCTAAATTGAGGATGTAACATCCGATTTGGACTTTTTCTGCCCACAATTCATACTCTAGGCGCAAGTGTTCCGGGAATTGTTTACCCGTAAGTGTCAATGTTTTTGTAAAATTTCGTAAGCGAATCGGATTATTTGGTTGTAAAGATTCCGTGGGCAACCAATAACGGCTGACACCGTATATCCCTTTTTCCCAGAAGTGGCGGTAACTTACTTGACCATTACCTTGCATAGTCATAATCACCCGATATGGAGAAATTTCCAGCCACAAAACTCTGGGACTACTGGGAACGTAGGCAGTGTTTTTTCTGTGCGGCAAAATTTCCTCTGTACTGGGAGAAGTTTCTACTTCACAGGTAATGAGAGGCGGTGCAGTTAACAGTAAGTGAAATCGTTCCGTATCTTTCTGATACAAAGTTCCGGCAGTTTCGACCACTGACCAGAACGGCAGGTCAGTGGAAATTAGTGATAAGCACACAGGCTTGCGATGATAGGTCAGCATGGGAGCAGTATGGGCTAACAGCTATTGAATAACAAGATGAAATTAATCCAGGGAGTCTAGCAGTCCAGAACCAGCAACTAAATAGTAAAACATGCTTAATCTTAACTGAATATGCTGATTTGGTAAGCTAAATATCTCAACATAAAAATAAGTTAAATCTAAATTCAAGTATTGCAAACAACATTTTTTTTGATAAAGGTAACTTTAAACACAGTGAATAAATACTTATATATGAATCCGGTTTGATTGTTGAATATATGTAAAGGCAGGGAGTAGGGAATGGGGAGTAGGGAGTAGGAAAGAAGTCTGATCTGGGTGTGCTGATTTGTTCAGCAATCCAATATTAGTCTTATAGTTTGATGAATGTTATGTTTTGCAACAAATGATGAAAATACTACAGTCTTTTGAGCAGATACAACGAGTGCGGGAACAGGTAAGAGGTAACAGCTTTCTCGAACTGCCAGAATATGGGGTTTCAAGTCCCTAAATTGATTGATTAGGACTTACGCAGACTCTAAGATTTTTTGGCGTTATACCCTGCGGGAAGTCGCTTGCGCGTCTAATGCGATTTGAAGAGACCTTACTTTTCGGGTTCTCCGAAGGATTACGGGAAACCGCTTCGCGTCTACGATAAATTAGACTTTTTAAAGATTTTTGCGTAAATCCTGTTTATGAAAAGAGGTAAGAACATTTGTTCTAGACAAGTAGTGCAATACAAATGTCAGACATAAATAAACGTTAAGATTTAAATTTGTATGGTTTTTCTTTCAGTTAAACACATCGCAATTCCTTTTTCATAATACGCAGCTTCGTTAATAAAAATGGGGTAAACTGTAGATGTGCCTGAATAGGCGATCGCACTTCCTTCTAATGTTAAAAATATCGGTTCGCCAGGGTTAAGCGGTTGATAATCTCGAAACTGGAGTTCGGGGTGAATCATGCCGACAATTTCTCCTGCTTTGTTACGAGGATAATCAATAACTCCTGTATATTGATAATATGTTAGATTCGTATTTGATGGTTGAGATAAACCTTGATTATAACTTTCGATATAGTCTAAAACTTGATAAATTAACGCTTCAGTTTTTTGAAATAACTCAGCATTTAAAACTCCCTGTGCTACAGGCCCCACTTCAATGGCAAAACCCAATTCTGATATTGAACACAGAAAGTTAGAATCTCTTGTGGGTTGAGAATAACAAATTCTCACATCAGGGTTAATTGCACTTAATTGGGCAGCTAATTGTAATATAAATGGATGTTGGCTACCTAAAATTATAGTTAACTGCATATTTGCAGTAGAACTATGCAAATCAATAATAACTTGTTGCTGATTTTTACTTTCTTCTGCTAGTAAATAATAGATATTTTTTGCCAAAATATCTTCATAACTAGCAAGTTGGGGATTTTGTAAATCTGCTGTTGCAAAGCAACGATTTAAGTCTTTATCAATATAGCGTCTGGCTGCTGCAAATGCTTTGGGGTTACTCAATAAAACGCGAGTATCAAAACTTGGACGCTGAAGCAGTTTTGGTAACTGTTCAAATTTTTTACCTAGATAGATACCTGTAAATTCATTGCCATGTGTACCAGTAGCAATGACTACTGAATTGATGTTTCCCATAGTTTTTATAAATTGTTGGGGTCGATACCTTTTTGTTGTAATTTAGCTAAGAGTTCTTGAAGTTGGTTTTGGGTTTCTTCTAGTTGCTGTTGTCGTACATTTGCCAATTCTTCTGGTGTTGGATATCGTCTACCATTTTCATCGTACCAATACAACCATTCTCGCGTCATGCCTTGATAAGTTCCACGTTCTCTGCCAATACCTAAATTAACTTCTGGCATCCAAATTTTATCACCAGATTGTAAAATATACTCTCCATCAACTAGGCGATAAACTTCCAGCCGTTGACGTTTCCGGCGTAAGCGTGTTGGGGCGTAAATTACATAATATAATACTCCCAACTGAGCATAATCTAATTTCTTTTGTTCGTATTCATAATTGTATGCTTGTGAGACAATTTCTAACGTAAAAATTGGTGGTATACCATCTTCTTCCCACATCACATAACTAAAACGTCCATTTTCGCCAATAAAACGTTCTACGCCTAAACTTAAAAATCCATCAGGAACGATCGCAGGTTTACTCACTCCATAATAAATACCCATATTTATGCCAAAAAACCAGTCTTCACGACTGTGCCAAATGCTGGTTAAAATTGATAATAATAAGCTGGGAATTAATATTTGTAATTCATTATCCACAGGTGTATCGTCAGAATCTGGTAATTCGGCTGATGAAGGTAAACATGCTAACGGATTGTAGTAAAACATAAATGTATTTCCTACTCAAACTTTTCTGCTTAACTTGCCTGAGTTTGCCTTGGTAAGCGTCTTTTTAAACTACAAAAACCAATTGCTGGTACTATTCCTAGGATAGTTGCTGTTAATCCTTGTTGACTGCCATACAATATTGCTTCTGGTATGAAGTTTTGCATTAATGATAGCAACCAGACCAGCAAACTAATTAACAAAAAAGCAACTGATGGTACAAAATTCCACCACCAGGATTTGATTGTGTAACGGCGTACAACTAGCCATTGCAATAGTCCGATCCAAAGACCAGAAAAAATATAAGCAATTGTTGATAAAAATCCAAAGATAATTGCTAACTCAGGAGATAAAGTTTCATTAAGAGAATTAGCAATTGAAGCAATATAATTAATCCAGGCAGTCGCTACACAATCAGCAGTTAACCAACCGATGGTAGTTGCAATTATCCATCGCCAACCAGAAAGATAACGACGGATAACTAATGTTTGGTCGGTAGCAAAAACCACAGCAAATACAATATTACTGAGTAATTTTATGCCATAGCCCCATGATTGCATTTCTATAGATCCAAATGCAGTCAGAATTTGTGTGAGCAGTCTTTCTACTGCCAGACTAAAAACGCCACCCACTACCCAACCCAAAATTGTCATAAAAGTAAACAATACACAAAACTTGCGTCGCTGGCTGGGGGGTATAAATAATTTGCCTGATGGAGAATTGCTATTAGTAGCTGCAACATTAGAAGGATTTGGATTATTAGAATCGGTTTGCATATTAAGTTAAGTAAAGCTAAGACTTGGGCTTTTCAAGCAAGCCTTCTGAAAAAGCGTAATCTCAGAATGATAAGCTAAACATTGACATAACAAAGTGACTTAGGATGAAGTGTTAAATGGGTGTTTCCTCAACGGCCCCTCATCTCCTGCGGGCTGCTCGTGGTGAAATAGTAGATCGTCCCCCAGTATGGATGATGCGACAAGCGGGACGATATATGAAGGCGTACCGAGACTTAAGGGAAAAGTATCCTTCATTTCGCGATCGCTCCGAAATTCCCGAAGTAGCGATTGAAGTATCCCTGCAACCTTGGAAAGCCTTCCAGCCGGACGGAGTGATTTTATTTTCCGACATTGTAACTCCATTGCCTGGTTTGGGCATTGATATGGACATTGCGGAAGGTAAAGGGCCAATCATTCATTCGCCCATTCGCACTCAAGCACAAATTGATAGCCTGCATGATTTAGATCCAGAGGCGGCTCTACCGTTTATTAAAACCATCTTGCAGGCATTACGCCAAGAAGTTGGCAACAAATCAACAGTATTAGGCTTTGTCGGTGCGCCGTGGACGTTAGCTGCTTACGCAGTTGAAGGAAAAGGTTCTAAAACCTATTCCATCATCAAAAACTTGGCCTTCTCAGACCCGGAAATTCTACACCAACTGCTGACAAAATTGGCAGATGCGATCGCTGTTTATGCCCGTTATCAAATTGACTGCGGCGCTCAAGTAGTGCAAATGTTCGATTCTTGGGCAGGACAATTAAGCCCTCAAGATTACGATACCTTTGCGCTGCCATATCAACGACGGGTATTCCAGCAAGTCAAACAAACCCACCCCGACACACCATTAATTCTTTTAGTTAGTGGTAGTGCAGGTGTACTAGAAAGAATGGCTCAATCTGGTGCGGATATCGTCACCGTTGACTGGACTGTAGACATGGCTGATGCTCGCGCTCGATTAGGCAAGCACGTTAAAGTACAAGGTAATCTTGACCCTGGTGTACTTTATGCTTCCAAAGAGTTCATCCGCGATCGCATTTATGATACCGTTCGCAAAGCTGGCAATTGGGGTCATATCCTCAACCTCGGTCATGGTGTCCTACCAGATACCCCAGAAGAAAACGTCGCTTTCTTCTTTGAAACAGCCAAGCAACTCAGTACAGCAGCACTGGTGAGTTAATTCCCTTTGTGTCTTTGTGGTAACAATTTTTGAACCACAAAGACATAATAATTGCATTGCTGAAACATCTATTTTTATGAAAACTTTTACAGCGATAATCGAACGTGATCCCGACACAAATCTATATGTTGGGTATGTTCCTGGTTTTCCTGGAGCGCATTCTCAAGGTGAAACATTAGATGAGTTAAACAAAAATCTACGCGAAGTCATTGAAATGCTGCTAGAAAATGAGAATCTAGCTTTTGACAATTCACTTATATGACTCTTAGCCAATCTCACCCGTATATTTCACCAGAAGAATATCTCGAAAATGAAAAATCTAGCCCCATTAAACATGAATATATCCAAGGGCAGATTTATGCAATGGCAGGAGCCAGTGACGCTCATGTAACTATTACTGCTAACTTAGTTGCTCTGCTGAGAAATCACATTCGCGGAACTGGGTGTCGTCTTTATGTCGTTGATATGAAAGCACACATTGAATCGTTGAATGTTTTTTATTATCCAGATATTATGGTGACTTGTGACCCAAGAGATACAGAGTTTGAATATTTTAAACGCTATCCCAGTTTAATTATTGAAGTTTTATCGCCTTCCACTGAGGCTTTAGATAGAGGTGATAAATTTAGTGACTATCAAGAAATAGAAACATTGCAAGAATATGTATTAATCAGCCAAAACCGTCAAAGAATTGATTGTTTTAGACGTAATGCACAAGGCAGATGGGAACTTTATAGTTATAGAGGCAATCAAGAATTACAGTTTACAAGCATAAATTTTTCTGGTTCTGTAACTGATGTTTATGAAGATGTATTTTGAATAAAAACTTTGCGCCTTTGCGCGAAAATGAATCTTCAGTGCGAAACATTTAATTTTACTTTTAACTCTTAACTTAAAAAATTTACTATGAGTCAGAAAAGAATATTAGTTACAGGTGCAAGCGGCTGCATCGGTCATTACATCTCAGAAGCATTAATTCAAAATACAAATCACGAGCTATTTTTACTAGTTAGAAACCCCAATAAACTGCAAGTTAATACGCAATTTCGTCCAGGTGTTACTGTCTTGCAAGGCGATATGCAAGAAATTAAACACTTTGCGGATTTGTTATCAACTATTGATGTTGCAGTGTTAACAGCAACATCATGGGGCGGAGAAAATACTTACGATATTAATGTCAACAAGACACTAGAACTATTCAGTTTATTAGACCCTGAACGTTGCGAACAGGTAATTTATTTTTCAACTGCTAGTGTTTTAGATAACAAAAATCAACCTCTAAAAGAAGCAGGCGAAATTGGGACAGATTATATCGGTTCTAAATATCAATGCTTGCATGAAAAAGAAAAACTAGCGATCGCACCTAAAATTACCACAGTTTTTCCCACCTTAGTTTTAGGCGGTGATGCCAGCAAACCTTATTCTCACCTCACCTCTGGCATACCCGAAGTTACAAAATATATTAATTTAATTCGCTTTTTACAAGCAGACGGTAGTTTTCACTTTATCCACGGAAAAGACATTGCTACCGTTGTGGAATATTTAATTGAACATCCACCCCAAACCCAGGAACAACGCAAATTAGTTTTAGGTCAAGAAAGACTCACCGCCAACCAAGCAATAGAAGAAACTTGTGCTTATCTAGGGAAAAAAATTTATTTTCGCATTCCTCTATCTATTTCATTAGCTAATTTGATTATTGCCGTGTTCCGCATTCAAATGGCAGCTTGGGATAGATTCTGTATGAACTATCGTCATTTTACATATAAAAATGCTGTCAATCCCGCAAGTTTTGGCTTACCAAATTATTGTGCAACCATGAGTGATGTGTTGAAAATTAGCGGTGTGCCTAATAGAAAATAAACTGCTAACTGGTGTGTTTTCAGGTATAGCTAATTCTCGAAATGGTTTGGTTTCTGCGATCGCCTACAGTGAGCGGTTACAGCATCTACAGTAAAATGAGTAAGACACTTAAAGTCTATCAAACATGGTCGTCAATCTAAATGTAACGCAGTCTCAGCCATCGGCTAACCTGAAGGTGACACTCCTAATAGAAAGCCTCAAAAATGGTCAGTTTGCTGCATCTATCTTTGAGTTTCCCAACTTTCGCGTTGAAGCACAAACACGAGAAGATGCAATCACCCAACTCCAAACCACCTTTTTAGAAAGACTCAGCCACATCGAAGCTATTTCCTGGAATCTACCAATAGAAGCTTCAGTACCAACTTGGATGCAATTTGCGGGTGTTTTTCAAAACGATCAAGATTTTCAGGAAATTATGAATGAAATTCGATCGCAGCGAACCTCAGATGATGACAGTGAAGTTGACTCCTCATACTACTTGTAGAGGAAGCTTAGTGTGTCTCGATATATTCTCGATACGGATCATGTTTCACTAATTCTTTGTAATCATCCTCAAGTTATCGCTAACGCTTCTTTGCATCAAATTGCTGTGACTGTAATTACGGTTCAAGAACTTTTTAACGGCTGGATTGGTAAAATTAACGATCCGTCAGCAGTGCATAATCTCCCCGCACTCTACTCAAAACTTTGGATAACCGTCAAATATCTTCAAACAGTTGAGATCCTGGATTTCACACAACAGGCTGATGACTGTCTCAAACAACTGCTCAGAGAGAATCCCCCTCTGCGAAAAAACCGCCTGCAAAAAGATATGCGAATAGCTGCGATCGCATTATCTCTTAATACCACCGTCGTTACCCGTAACCAACGAGATTTTAGTCTAGTACCCAGACTAGCGATCGCAGATTGGACGCTGTAACCATAATGCTCTGATTCAACCCCACACCCGACGCAAATTCAACACAAAACCCGGTAAAACTTCTTCATCCGATAACGTCGCCGGATTTTCCAACACTTCCACCGCCGAACTTGAGCGATAAATTTCTACCTGTCGCTGTTGTGGATCAATTAACCAAGCAAGTTTCGCACCATTATCGATGTACTCGTGCATTTTTTCTGGCAGCGTTTTGAGAGTATCGGAACTAGAGCGCAATTCTACTACAAAATCTGGGCAGATATTAGCAAAAGTTCCTTTTGGTTCGGGAGTCAGTGCTTGCCAACGTTCTTGGCTTACCCAAGAAGCATCGGGAGAGCGAATCGCACCATTTGGTAAGACAAAGCCAGTTGAGGAGTCGAACCCTTTACCGGGTTCACCAGCATTCCGCCACCATAAGTATAATTCTCCCGAAATGGTCACATTACATCTCCCAGTCTCCCAGCCTGTTGGCGGACTCACGATTAATTCTCCTTTTGCAGTTCTTTCTAGTCTCAAGTCTCGGTTAGCGGCGGCTAAAGCGGTAAACTGTTCTTGGGTGACATATAAAGCAATGGTTTTCGGTAACTCAATCAATAAGTTTTCTGGGTTAGCAGGTATCTGTACCATTTTGACCTCTTTCTTACATCATCAAGCATCGAGAGGCATCATATTTTTATCATCAGACACACAATATTTTCTAGTTAATAATTGCACAGACAAAACCTTTAACGGTAAGCTAAAGCCAATATAAAGTCAATAAGTAATTATTTCCGCTAGAGTGGGATAACAATCAAAGTGTGAGGTCTGCTACTACATGCGAGTTTTATTAGTTTATCCGATATTTCCTAAAACCTTTTGGTCTTATGAAAAGATTCTGGATTTAGTCGATCGCAAAGTTTTACTACCACCTTTGGGTTTAGTGACTGTAGCGGCAATTCTGCCCCAAGAATGGGAATTTAAGCTGGTTGATCGCAATATTCGTCCTGCAACAGAAGCAGAATGGGAATGGGCAGATATAGTCATTCTATCGGCGATGATTGTCCAGAAACAAGATTTATTGGAACAAATTCAAGAAGCCAAACGACGCGGTAAGTTAGTTGCAGTTGGTGGCCCTTACCCAACTTCTACACCTTATGATGTCCAAAATGTTGGTGCAGATTTCCTGATTTTGGATGAAGGGGAAATCACCTTACCGATGTTTGTGGAAGCAATTCAACGAGGTGAAAAATCTGGAACTTTCCGCACCGCAGAAAAACCCGATGTCACAAGCACACCCGTACCCCGCTTTGATTTATTAGAATTAGATGCTTATGACATGATGTCGGTGCAATTTTCGCGCGGTTGTCCTTTCCAGTGCGAATTTTGCGACATTATCGTTCTCTATGGACGTAAACCACGCACCAAAACCCCAGAACAATTATTAGCAGAGTTGGATTATCTCTATGAATTGGGTTGGCGGCGGGGTGTGTTTATGGTGGATGACAACTTTATCGGTAACAAGCGAAATGTGAAATTGTTGCTGAAAGAGTTAAAAGTCTGGATGGAAGAACACCAATATCCCTTTAAGTTTGATACAGAAGCTTCTGTAGATTTAGCCCAAGACGAAGAATTACTGGAATTGATGGTTGAGTCTGGATTTTCGGCGGTGTTTTTGGGAATTGAAACCCCAGACGAAGATAGTTTACAACTCACCAAGAAATTTCAAAATACCCGCAGTTCTTTGACAGACGCAGTACAAACCATCATCAAAGCTGGGTTGCGGCCAATGGCTGGGTTTATTATCGGGTTTGATGGTGAAAAAGCTGGCGCAGGCGATCGCATCGTCCGGTTTGCCGAACAAGCCGGGATTCCCTCAACCACCTTCGCTATGTTACAAGCACTACCCAATACTGCACTGTGGCATCGACTGAAAAAAGAAGGTAGATTGCGGGAAAATACAGAAAGTAACATCAACCAAACCACGTTGATGAACTTTATTCCCACCCGTCCTTTAGAAGAACTTGCCAGGGAATATGTTGAGGCTTTTTGTGCTTTATACGACCCTGTGAAATATTTAGACCGCACCTATCGCTGTTTTTTAATGTTAGGTTCGCCTAAGTGGAAAGCACCTTTTAAAATGCCATCATGGGTAGAACTCAAAGCATTGTTAATTGTCGTTTGGCGACAAGGAATTGTCAGGGAAACTCGGTGGAAATTCTGGCATCATTTGTTCAGTATTATCAAACGGAACCCTGCTGTATTTACACATTACCTTTCGGTTTGCGCCCACAACGAGCATTTCTTAGAATATCGCCAAATTGTCCGCGACCAAATTGAAAGCCAGTTAGCTGCTTATTTGGCACAAGGCGCAGAAAAACCTTATGTCCCCGTGGCAGAAAAAGCCGAGGCGATCGCTAGTTAAATTAAAGATAGGAAATAGGGAGTAGGGAATAAAAAAACATCCTCTCCCTAAATCCAAAATTGTATGACTTTTTGTTCCGCTTCATAGCAATTCCCATTGTTGCTCAATCTCTACCAACTCCTAGATAATTGCTGATGTAGACTGCCATAGTTTAATTTTCTACCGGATGTAATTGACCGCGAATATCCCCATAAAAAGTTTGACCTTTGGTATGTAAATTAAAATAAAGTTCGCTACGTCTGCCATAATGTGCCATACCAGCAATTGTTTTAACTTTATCGGGTTTTCCTGATTCAATAGGACAACCTAAAGTGTAAATTCCTAACAAATCTTTGGCGGAATTAGTAGTCTTTTCAATAATTTCATCTGTTACTTCTGCGGAAAAATGACCATCAGCAAAGTTTTGTTTAATATCCCCAGTCAAAGCAAAGTCAACTTGAATAGGGCCAAGTACATCTGGCTTCCCGCAATGGATATGAAACATAACTATATCTTTGAGATTTACGCCTGCTACCTGAACATCAACAAATGCTTTACTCAAGTCTTTGGTGAATTTTACGACTCCGTGTCCATGTGACTTACGCTGATTTCTTGGTATAGAAGGTGCGGTAGATTTCAAAGACGGTGGTGCTATTTTTGGTGTATTTTCCTCATCATCTGGTTCTTGTAGCGGACTTAAAAAAGCTTCGTACACAAAACCAATTTCTTTACCTTTGCTGGGGTCAAGTTTAATATTACTTGACTGTCCGAAAGCAACTGCTTGGTCTACTGATTGCACAAAGATGCTGAATAATATAAAAACTGCCAGACACATCAATGTGGTGAATATAGATTTAAACCGCATAACTACCATCCTTCTCTGTGTGTAAAAAAAATTTAAGTTTTAGCAAAAATATATGCAGATGTTTCATTACAACTCTGTAATTAGACAAAAATTTCCGCGTAATTACTTGTTTTGCGAGATTTAACGGGAATTTTGCTGTCTAATTTACTTATTTGAACATCGTAATATACAGACTGCTTCAGTAGTATTACTTAAATTTCAGCTATTTCTCGAAGAAGATCCCTGAATTCTTCAAAAATCCGGGAATTGGTTTGTTTAAAGATCAGATTTTCGTCTTTATTTTTTTGGTGAATCATGTCATTCTGGCGTGATTAAAGAAATTGATCCCCATATTTCAAAGAATGATTCGCTAGAATCGCCTTTATGAATTGAAAATTCAAATTTTGATTTGCTTATGAAGCGACGCTCAACGATGGTAATAGCATTTTTACTTAGTTTTTTTCTAAGTTTGATACCTTTTTCGGGAAATGTCATTAATGCGGTGACACCAGCCGCAGTTGCACCAGTATCGGGATTATCTTTTACCCAAGGAGTTAAAAAAACTGTTTTAGAAAACGGTTTAACAGTATTAACGAAAGAAGTTCATACAGCCCCGGTGGTGAGTGTGCAAGTATGGTACAAAGTTGGTTCACGCAACGAAGGTAAAGGGGAAAGTGGTATTTCTCACCAATTAGAACATTTAATGTTTAAAGGTACTAAAGAACGCCCAGTACAGTTTGGTCGTTTGTTTAGTGCTTTGGGTAGTCAGTTTAATGCTTTTACGAGTTACGACGAAACAGCTTATTTCGGCACAGTGCAACGAGATAAACTCGAAGCACTGCTAATTTTAGAAGCAGACCGGATGAAAAATGCTTTGGTTGGGGCTGAACAACTCACCAGTGAAAAGCGTGTTGTTATTTCGGAGTTGCAAGGCTATGAAAACTCACCCAGTTATCGTTTAAATCGGGCGGTGATGAGGGCAGCTTTTCCCAATCGGGCTTATGGTTTATCTGTAGGTGGTACAAAAGCCGATGTGGAAAAATTCACTGTCGAACAGGTGCGGAATTATTACCAAACTTATTACAGTCCCGATAATGCGACTTTGGTAATCACAGGGGATTTTGCCACAGAATCTGTACTCAAGGCGGTGAAAGAAAGTTTTGGCAAGTTGACGAAGAATCAAAAATCAACAGTTGATAGTCAAAAACCCACACCCCCCACCACTCCCAACTCCCAAGCCTCAACTCCCATAGTTTTAAAAGAACCGGGAAGTGCGGCTTTGTTGCATGTTGTCTATCCTTTACCAGATATCCAACATCCTGATGTACCAGCAATTGATGTGATGGATGCAATTTTGACGGGGGGACGGAGTTCGAGACTTTATCAAGCTTTGGTGGAATCTGGTTTAGCAAGTTCTGTGGGTGGAAGTCCTGCGGAATTAATTGAACCGGGTTGGTATGAAATTGAGGCGACAGCCGCCCCCGGTCAAAAGTTAGAGAAAATCGCCCAAGTTCTGCAAACCTCGCTATCAGAATTACAACAAAAGGGAGTGAGTGCAGCAGAGTTAAACCGGGCGAAGACAATATTGCAGGCTTCTTTTGTGTTAGGCAATCAAGATATCAGCAGCCAAGCTAGTCAGTTGGGATATAACCAAACTGTGGCGGGAGATTATAAATATATTGAACGCTATTTAGCGGCGATCGCCAAAGTGACACCAGAAGATGTCCAACGAGTAGCAAAAACTTACCTTGTTCCAGCCAAAAAAACCATTGGCTTTTTTGAACCAACTCAACCAGATGGTGAAGCCGGAACCTCTAGTTCTGGTTCTGGTCGGACTGTGGAAAACTTTAGCCCTGGTCAACCTGTAGACCCGGCCGAACTGGCAAAATATTTACCGCCTGCAAGTTCATCTACAGGATCTAATCAACAACCTCTACCACAACAGTTTTCTTTAGCCAATGGTTTGCGAGTCTTACTGTTACCTGACCGCAGTCTGCCCACAATTAATATTAGTGGTCAAATTGATGCGGGAACTGAGTTTGATAGTAATCAAAAAGCTGGACTCGCTCTTCTCACCGCAGAAAACTTAATGAATGGTACCGAAACGAAAAATGCTTTGGCTTTAGCCCAAACTTTAGAAGATCGGGGAACCAGTTTAGAGTTTAGCCCCAGCCGCGAAGGTGTCAGTATTAGTGGTGAAGGGCTTTCCGCTAACTTGCCAGTTTTAGTGCAAACTTTGGCAGATGTCTTACAAAATGCGAACTTCCCCGATGACCAATTAGAACTGAGTCGTCAACGGGCGTTAACTAATGTAAAAGTGCAGTTAGATGACCCCAGTACTTTAGCAAGGCGCGTATTCCAACAAGCAATTTACCCAGAAAGTCATCCTTTCCACAGTTTTTCCACAGAAGCGAGTTTAAAGAGTATCACTCGTGACGATGTGTTGAACTTTTATCGTCAACATTACCGTCCAGACACAACCACAATCGCTTTAGTGGGAGATTTTGACCCAGCGAAGGTGAAAGATTTATTCAATCAAGCTTTTACTAAATGGCAAGCTGAAGGTAAACCACCTGGGTTGAATTTGCCGAAAGTACCCCTACCAAAAACTTCCACTCGCTTGAATAAAGTGATTCCCGGTAAAGCTGAGGCTGTAACTTATATTGGTTACAACGGCATTTCTCGTAAAGACCCCCGTTTCTATGCAGCTTTGGTGTTGAATCAAATTTTAGGCGGTGATACTTTATCTAGCCGTTTGGGTACAGAAGTACGCGATCGCCTTGGTTTGACTTATGGTATCTACAGTGGTTTTGCTGCGGGGATCAATCCCGGCCCCTTCTTAATTGAAATGCAAACTGCGCCTACAGATGCCCAAAAAGCGATCGCCAGCACCCTCGCTTTACTCAAACAGTTACGGGAACAAGGCATCACAGAATCAGAATTAAATACTGCCAAACGTTCCATTACTAATAGCTACCCTGTGGAATTAGCGAATCCCAGCGAAGTTGCCAACATCATTTTAAATAATGCTGTTTTGGGTCTTTCACCAGCAGAAATCCGAGAATTTCCGCGACGCATTCAAGCTGTAAATATGACTCAAATTCAACAAGTCATCAAAGATTTAATTCAACCAGAAAATGTGGTGATTGTCACTGCTGGCCCTGGTGAAACAGCATCCAAGTAAGGGTAATACCATTTTGGATTTTAGATTTTGCGAAAAGTTGCGTGGGCGGGTTCCCCGACTTGAGCAAACTTTTCAAGACAGATTTTGGATTGAGACAGGCTTTACTGGTAAGCTTTTGGGCAATTCATTTGTCGCAATCATTCTTCAATTTGGTATAACTCATCAGTAATTTAAACTCAATTCTTGATAAACAACTAGATACCCGACTTATTGAATAAGTCGGGTATTTGATTTAGGGCGATTTTGATCAGCGTCTCAATTTCTTTTTCCCCCCGCCCCTACAGTCCTTATGATATCAGTTCTGGTTATTTAAATTATCATCTTGCTTTTCTCGCTGATTTGTGGGAAATTCTAATTTAATCACTAACTACTTAAAATCTATCGATTTACCGTAGTTAGTGAAAATATATAGATAAAAGCGGCTGCCAGAGTCAGCCTAAATTCTGATGGGTAGATTATCTGCTAAGTATCAGAACATAGGTAAATCTCTGCACCTGTACACAGAAATTCTCTCACGCATCCTGTTTTGATGATGCGCCATAAGTAAGCAACGTCTACAAACAACTGCTTGTAGCGACATATCATCTTGACTTTTTTATTGAGGAGCAAATCTGATGCAATTTGAATCTGAGTCAGCAAATCAAGCGCAAAACAACAGCCCAAATTCTCCAACTCGCAATTCATTTATTAAACGCTTCAGCAGACGTTCATTTCTCAATCGCACCACAATGTTAACTGCAACTGGGGTAGTTGCAGGTGTGATGGGTTCCACAGTTTCGTCTTTCCGCAAAGAAGGCGTTGTTCAAGCTAGTGGACGAGATGTGGTTGGGCGGTTTAACTATAACAGGTTTGTAGATAGAGCCTACCGAGTTCGCTTAGAAGCCGCCAGACTAGAACGAAGTTTTCCGATTCCACCTCATCCTACCAACGGCGATGAGCAAAGGTATGCTAACAAAATTGGCAGTGATTCTAGAGGTTTGCCCCATAACCAAAGAGGTGAAGTTAACCTAGAAGCTTACAACTCTTTAACTACAGCACTTAACAGGCAAGACCCCAGCCTATATGAAAAAATTATCTTGGGTGGTACCAGAAAACTAGTCAACCCTCAAGGGCCGTTGGCAATTAGCCTTGAAGGTATCAACGCGGCTCAAATAGGCGTACCAATACCACCAGCTTTAGCCAGTGCAGCCCGCGCCGATGAAGCAGTGGAATTATACTGGCAAGCTTTACTGCGTGATGTATCTTTTTCTAAGTTTCAAGATAATACAGATGATCCGAATGTTTTAGCAGCTGTTGACGAGTTGAACAGACTGTCTGCTTTTTACGGGCCAAAAATCAATGGTCGTGTCACCCCGCAAACTTTATTTCGTGGTACTGTCAGCTACGTTGACCCCTCTGACCGTTCTGGTGGAACTCCAAGACACGTCACTCCGCCAGGGGTATTAAACGGCCCTTACATTTCCCAATTTTTACTGCGGAATATTCCTTGGGGAACACAGTATATTTTGGCAGTAATTCGGACTGCCCTCCCCGGTAATGACTTTTTGATTGACTTTAACGAATGGCTGACTGTGCAGAATGGTGGCAATTCTGGCAGATCAATTAATTATGACCCTACGCGCCGTTATGTATCGACTGTGCGTGATTTGGGTGAATTTGCTCATATTGGTGGCGCTTTGTATTACGGGGCTTCTTTACTTCTCAGTTCCCCAGTGAGTTTACGTGACCCACTGATTGACGGTGGAATTGGCGCACCGTTAAATCCTGGTAATCCCTACGTTAACTCTCGGACACAAGTAGGTTCTGCTGCGACATTTGCCGTGGGGCATTTACAAGCACTATTAAACTTGGGAACTTCACGGGCAATTCGCGCCTCATATTGGCAGAAGTATTATGTACATCGCACCCTGCGCCCAGAAGCCTACGGTGGATTAATCTACAACAATCTTGTCAACAGGACTCAATATCCCATTCATCCTGAGATATTAAATTCCCAAGCTTTGGCCAGAACTTACAGCAAGTTGGGTACTTATTTGCTACCGCAAGCTTATCCAGAAGCTGCACCTTTACATCCTTCATATACGGGTGGCGCTGCGGTAATTGCAGGTGTGAATGTGACATTGTTAAAGGCTTTCTTTGATGAAAACCACGTCATTCCTAACCCCGTAGTACCCGACCCCAGCGACCCAACAAAGTTAATTCCCTACACTGGTGAACCATTAACCGTGGGTGGTGAGTTGAACAAGTTGGCAACTAATTATGCTATTGGTCGTGGTCACGGTGGTATTCACTGGCGGACTGATGGTGCAGCAGGTATAGCTATAGGGGAAGAGGTGGCTATTAGCCTATTGCGAGATGAAAGGTTAGGTTATATCGAAGATTTCCGAGGCTTTACCTTTACTAGATTTGACGGCACCCGAATTACTGTGTAATTTGATTGGTAGTTAAAAATGCGATCGCCCATATTTTAGCGATCGCATTTATGAACAATTTAATTGGATATTTTGTAAATCAAAAACACCGAACCAATTGCACCGCCATTTTCGACATAAATTTTACCGTTGTAATATAATCCAGGCGACCCACCGCCATCAAATAACATTCCTTCTTGAATTGTGCCTAAACAGTTATTTCGGGCAATACCAGATAAAACATCATCAAACATATCTGGCATTAATTCCTGATTAACTTGAGAAGATTCAATCACCGAATTAGCTTTTATATCATTCACTAATAAAATTACATAGCCTTTACTAGTCGTCGCCACCATAGAGCGATTGATTGCTTCTTTACAAGCAAGTTCTCCTAAATCTTGACAAATATCTTTAAACTTACCTTGGCGATAAAATCTGCCATTTCCACCTACTAAATTGTAATTCAGAAGATTATTACTTCTTCTCCCTGCTTGAATTGTAGCGATTCGCTCTTGTGGTTTCCCTCCAGAAATACCAAAGGAAGAACGTCTAGTTTTAAATGCGCCCGAATACTCCACACCACGGGAAATATTTAAGCCTTGTGGTTTATCATCAGTGCCGATATAGTCGGCGTTAATCGCTACTAGTGGTCTTTGTCCATTTAACAGGGAATTGCGATCGCTGATAATTTCATTAAATTGCTTCGGTACATAATTTCTGATAAATTTACCCTGTTGATTTTTTGCATAAAGCTTGTGAGATAAACCCACATTCACCTTGAAATCTAACTTTGGTGATTTAGGATTAAAAATAATCACATGATTAATACCCTTAGTCGATTTCTGCCCTTGATTATTAGTTTTAAAAAATTCCAGGCTGAATTGAGGATTTTCACCGGGGCAAGTTTTTGCAGCTTTGGTTGATGAATTTGCTGTATCTTCTTTACAAGCAAACAACAAATTGATACTAATGCTCAATATACATAAGAGAAATATTTTCTTAATCCACATATTTAAAATTATAAAAACCCGCTACAGAATGACTATAGCAGTTCTTACTTGCTTGTAATACAGTTGGAACCCCACCCTGCATTTGCTGACGCAAACGCTCCCCTCCCCGCTTGCGGGGAGGGGTTGGGGGTGGGGTTGAAATGTACCTCATCCAACCGAGAACCGCTATATAGCGGGTAATAATTCAAAATTCCAATTTCGGAGACTTAAATGCAAAGTTTCTCAAGTGTGTGCTGAGAGTTGCAGCAGAATAATTTATACCAGAAATTCCACAGTACATTTAAACCCTAAATGCAATCAGACAGGGTTAATAGAATAGAGCGACATCATCTAGCGCGTATGAAATTCCACGACTGTTTGTGAAATTTTGATGTCATAGTTACCAAAGAAATCGTGACCAAGTAAGCCGATACCTGCTTTAGATGCGATCGCCACTTCCAGATTATTTGCTACAATTCCACCCGCAGAGATAGACTGAACTTTGCCTGTAGAAAATTGTACTTGGCTACCATCAGCAGTTTGCGCTTGCAGTGTACCTGTGGGTTTAACTTGCAAAGCATTAGCCATTGCTTGGGTAATCAAAGTTCCGTTAGCACCTGTATCGACAATCATTTCAAAGGTTTTTTGGTTATTAAAGGTGACATCAATCACCGGAGTTCTGCCAAAGTGACGTTTGATAGGTATCCGAAAAACCTTACCCCCAGAAGTTGCATTGATTTTCTGAGCATCACTGCAAAGCTTGGTTAACTCCACCGTCATTCCAGAAGCAGTCACCATAAAACAAGTACCTTTATCTTCCGCTACTGCCCGGTGTGTAAATGCTGATAATATCAGCGTTGGCATTACTACAATCAACGCCACGTTAATATTAGTAATTGCCCGTTTCCAAGCGCAGTTCATTTGAGGATATTCTCCGATTGTTTATTAATATGAAAAATAAATTCTTTATTAAAATTTTAGATTGATGGTTTTAGTTACTAAATTTTACTGATTTCTCAATAAGTTTGCTGGTAAAATCCAGTATTTTTCAGGATTTATTAATGTGCAAAATATGAGTTTTTCACCTAATAAATCTATATTATCGAGATTGAGGAACAGCTAACTTAAAGATTAAATGAAGAGTCCATAAATCTACTGAGGTGATATTTAAAGCTAAACACAAGAATTTGTGATGGCGTGGATAGCAGTAGTGATCGCATTTCCCACAGCCACCTCTTTCTGTTCTAAAACTACCCTCTCATCAACGGTGCGTTGAGCTACCACACCGCAAACAGCCGCCGCCGCAAATTTATACACACCCGCCATTTTGAACAATGTGCCGCATTCCATTTCGTAGTTCAAAATATTCAACCGCCGATACTCTTCCGTAATTCCCCGGAGCGATCGCATTAAATAGGGATTGGCTGAATCAGCGCGTTCCTGTCCTTCATAAAAAGTATCAACAGATGCAGTAATTCCTAAATAATGCTCAAATCCTAACTCTTGTGCAGCCTTGACTAAAGCCACTGTCAAAAATGGATCAGCCGCCGCCGGATATTCTATAGGTGCAATGTCATTAGCTGCACCTTGACGACACAAAGCAGCACTACTAATGACAATACTGCCGACTGGTACATGGGGTTGAATTGAGCCACAAGTCCCGATGCGAATAATTTGCCGGATTCCCACCTGTACCAATTCATTCACCACAATACTTAAAGAAGGCGCACCCATCCCACTAGTTGCCGCTAAGATGGGGCGATGATTGGGTAAATAGCCTAAATAACTATCAAGTCCGCGATTTTGGGATAATAAACGCACATCTTGGAAATAATTTTCGGCAATCACACGGGTGCGATCGCGATCGCCAGATAATAAAGCAATCTCAGGCGGCGATGTCCCTAAATCCTCTTGCCCAAAACCAATGTGATACAAGCGTTTGTTTGTCATACTAATTTCAAAATAATTTCAGGCGGTTTTGTTACTTTGATTCAAGAGGAAAGTTTACAACGGGTTTGAACTCGTCAGTAAACCAAAAAGTTTTTCTCCAAAGGGCGATCGCTCATGGCAATAGTTTCGCCAATCGCTCCAACCAGTTCCGAAGCCATAAGAGCAATTTCTGGATACATCGCTTGCAAACCTCTCACAACCGTGATGGTTTGATAATCACTTCGGTGACTACGATTTTGATCTTCATCAAGTCCACCATCTACGACTTATTTTTACGTGTTGCCTTAAGTGTTATGATGCAAACTTATATGGTGCTGATTGACTGGACAATTCTTGTCGTGGTATCTCTACCTGCTAAGTCAAGTAGTATCCACGCAATACCAACATCAGGAAAATTTGTCATAACATTCATCATCACTGGAAAACTGTATGTGAAGGGGAGATTTTGTGCTAACAACTATTAAAACTGGCTAATTCCCAATCACACAGCCTTAATTTGGAATTTTTCAACTTTTTTGTTTTCGTGCTGTTCAACTCAGTTTGTCTGAGTTCTTTTTTGTGTCTGAGTCTAAATTCCAGATTTTCAATACTATACGGAAAACTTCTGTATAGGCTTTGCCAGAGCATAAATTGCCCCCGCATTTGCATGAATATGCAATGTGATTGACAGAGATCGCTAACAAATCTCTCTGCCAACTATTGATTGTGTTCATGAAATGAGCCTCTAACTAGCGCGGCGACGCACTAGCAAAATATAGAAGAAACACAGACTAGCCAACGTTTAAAGGCGAATAAATCGTACACTTGAGTAGTACCATGACAGCAAAAACC
>NZ_JACJQW010000067.1:0-22221 GCF_014696905.1 Nostoc sp. FACHB-190 | reverse complement strand
AACAAGAGAATTAGTATTCTTTCTCTTATTTCTCCATTTTCTTCCAGTTTTAAGGCTTTTTGTAGTTTCTCTATTTGCTGAGAAGTTAAATGATTTTTTGCTGGCATTATTCCATTTTTTTTACTGAATTCAGCTTTTTATTATACCCAATTTAAATGCTTAACAGCTTAACCCTGGGAACAGTGCATCTTGCAGTATTTCATCCCCCATATATGTTTGTGGTGCTGCATCGGGGAAAAACACAGTAATACTTCTGGCTTTGCTATCAACTACCCACACTCGCAGCACTTTTGCATCTAAATAATCTTTGGCTTTAGCTATCATCTGACCAAAGGTTTGCCCTGGTGAAATAATCTCAATCACCAAATCTGGCGGAACAGAACATACTCCTTCTTCTTCCCAGTCTGAAGGTAAACGCTCGTTAGAGATGTATAAAATATCAGGTACAGGAACCCAATCTCGTCCCCTACGAGTTAAAGAAACAGCCAATTCTGGACATATTTCTCCATTAGCTCCACATAATTGTTCAATCAAGTTAAGCAGGACGCGAGTCAGTTTAGAGTGAAATTTTTGCGGCGACATTTTAGAAATAGCTTGACCATCCACAAGTTCATAGGTAGTATCTCCCTCACCAGAAGAAAGATGCAAAAACTCTTGTAAAGTTAATTGATTTTTGGTTTGAAGAATCATAGCGCAAACTAGCTAATAGCTAGTTTAATTGTAATTAACCTGAGTTATGAATTAGCTTAAACCCTAATTTAATCGTTTTTTCTAAGAATATAGCAATCCTAAATGAGTAGTGAAAAACATAGATATGGAAACGAACCGCCAAGAAAGAGGCAGCGCGTTGGACTGGTTTCCCGGCTTGAAGCGACTGTCGTGCCAAGGACGCAAAGGTAAGAAAGAAGAAAAAGATATAGAAATTTTACAAATGATTGTAGTACTTAAGTTCAGATAACATTTTGCACTTGTTCGAGTCACTTTTTTGAGCGTTGAGCCATAGGATGTTACACAGAAAAATCCTGTTTAATACTATCAGGACTTACGCAACTGGCACAGTGCGATCGCTACTCTAAAAGCATTTCCAAAAGCTATATAATCTATCAACGCGCAGCCCAAGCTAAACACAACTGGCGGAAGTCGTCACCGCGCACTTCAAAGTTAGGATACTGGTCAAAACTTGCACAAGCAGGAGACAGCAAAACTACAGGTGCTTGGTGTTGTTTAGCTAATTCTGCTGACCGAGGTACAGCTTTTGCCATTGTTTCCACGATTTCGTAATTGGTGTAACCCACTTCTTGTAAGCGTTGGGCAAAGGCTGGTGCAGCTGCGCCAATGAGTAATACAGATGCGGCTTTGGCTTGGATTTTGGCTAACCAACCTGTATCATCGCCGGGTTTGGCTTCTCCCCCCGCAATCAAAATTGTCGGACTTTTCACTGAGGCTAACCCAACTTCGGCTGCGTCGTAGTTGGTGGCTTTACTGTCGTTGATAAAGTCCACGCCTTCCCAAGTGCAGATATGTTCTAAGCGGTGGGGAACGCCAGGGAATTGTTCAATGGCTTTGGTAATTGCGTCGGGTTGAATGTCTGCTAATCTGGCTGCGGCTACGGCCATGAGGAGATTTTGCAGGTTGTGTTCTCCGACCATGCGTAATGCAGAGGCTGGAATAATTCTGGTTGGTGTTGAGGTGGCGTTGATTTTCTCAATCACCCAGCCATCTTCAATGTAAAAACCTTTGTCACCAATTAAAAAATCTTGACCTTTGACACTTGTCCAATAAGCATCAGGCCAATGATTCAAACCGACTTTATTTAAATAAGCATCATCGCCGTTAAATACTTGTAACTGAGACTGCTTTAACAGCTTGGCTTTAATATCGTAGTAATTTTCTAAAGTTTTGTGACGGGCGAGGTGGTCGGGTGTAAATGTTGTCCACACGCCGATGCGGGGTGCTAAGGATGAAGATGATTCGATTTGATAGCTGCTAATTTCACCGATGACCCAATCGGGAAGTTTGGGGGATAGGGCGACTTCACAAGCTGCATAGCCGATGTTACCGCAGGCGGGAGCATCAAAACCGGCTGCTTGGAAAATGGCGGCGATTAAGGCTGTGGTGGTCGTTTTGCCGTTTGTACCCGTGATGGCTACCCAAGGCTGGGATTTTAAATGTCGCCAAGCAAGTTCCATTTCACCAATTGTTTCAATCCCTAGTTCTCGTGCTTTGACTAACACGGGAATATCCCAAGGTACACCGGGACTAACAACAATTAATTGGGGTAAATCAGTATCGGTTAAATCTAGGGAATATCCTAGTTTAACGGTGATTTGTTCGGCAGCAAGTTCTTGTTGTTGTTGCAGGAAGGTATCAGAGGTGTTGCGATCGCCTAGATCCACCTCCCATCCTTCCCGTTTCAACAATCTCGCCGCAGCAACACCGGACTTACCTAATCCAATCACATGAGCTTTGGACATAGACTGTAGCAGAGACCCCTGGTTAAGCACTCATTATACTAACGCTTATTGGCAACATTTACACCATATTTTGTTGATTTATGCTACAGATTTTTGACGATCGCCCCAAAGTCAGCTAACACTCGCGCGTGATTTCGCAACAATCCGAGCAAATTCAAGCGATTGCGCTTAATATCTGGGTTGGTATCCATAACTAACACGCTTTCCGGGCCATCAAAGAAATTACTGACAGTAGGGGCGATTTTTGCTAACGCTGCAATTAACAGTTGATAGTTCCGTGATTGCTGGGCAGTTTGGGTTTGGGGTACTAATTCCACAATGGCATCGTAAAATGCTTTTTCGGATGACTTTTGGAATAGTTCGGGATTGATTAAATTTGCTGGTTCTAGCTGTTTGGTGTCTAAATCACCTTGGGCGGCGAGGCGGGTAGAACGGTTGACAGTTTCGTAGATTTTATCGAGAGTACCATCGTTGCGGATTTGTTGCAGATATAAGGCGCGATCGCGGACATCTAATAAATCCTGCAACGCTCTTTCTGTATACTCTGGGTCATTTTCGCCCAATACAGCATTCACCAAATCGTAATCAATTTGTTTTTCTTCTTGCAATAATGTCCGAATTCTTTGCAGGAAAAATTCTTGCAATGTTGTGACTAATTGCCCTGCTTCTTTGTTATATTCTTGAGCAAAATTAGCGGCTGTTTGCTGCAATAAATTATCTAAATTAATTCCTAAATTCGCAGCCCAAGCAATATTTACAATCGCATTCGCCGCCCGACGTAAAGCAAAGGGATCAGATGAGCCAGAAGGAATCATCCCTAAGCCAAAAATGCTGACTAAAGTATCTAGTCTATCAGCTAGACCGACGACTTGACCTGTTAATGTTTCCGGTAAAATATCATCGGCTCCCCGTGGTAAATAATGTTCAAAAATTGCTGTTGCCACTGCGGCATTTTCGCCACTTGCTAAAGCATATTTCTGCCCCATAATGCCTTGCAATTCTGGGAATTCATACACCATTTGGCTGACTAAATCAGCTTTACACAATAAAGCAGCGCGTTGAATATTTTGGCTATCTGTTGCTGATAATCCCAGTTGTGTGGCAATTTGCTCGGCAATATTAACTACACGATTTACCTTGACACGCAGGGAACCTAAATCTTCTTGGAAAGTTACTTTTTCTAACTGGGGTAAAAAGCTTTCTAAAGGTTTAGCGATATCGGCGTTATAGAAAAACTGTCCATCAGCTAATCGGGCGCGGATGACTCGTTCATTACCTTTAGCAATGATATCTGATTTTGTCGGGTCGCCATTAGAAACTGTGATGAAATTTGGTAATAGTTCTTGATGATTTTCTCCTTTAAAAACAGGAAAATATCTTTGGTGGCTGACCATGACAGTTGTAATAACTTCTGTGGGTAAATTCAAAAATTCCGCGTCAAATTTACCCACAACTGGCGAAGGCCATTCCACCAAATTAGTTACTTCTGTTAATAAATCGGGATAGATTTCTGTGGAACCATTGACCGAATTAACGGCGGCGTGAACTTCTTTTGCAATTGTCGTTGCACGTTCATTGTCATCAACCACTACATAAGCAGAACGCAGAGTATCAACGTAATCAGTTGCTTGGTTAATAGTGATAGTTGCGGGATGTAAAACACGATGACCATGAGAAATGCGATCGCTGTTAATTCTATCCGAACCATTCACCAATTCTATCGGCAAAATTGCCTCATTCAACAACGCCACCAACCAACGCACCGGACGCGAAAATCTCACATCGCCATCACCCCAGCGCATCAACCGCTTACCTTCTAACGTAAAAATCCATTGGGGAACAAGTTCGGTCAAAATTTCCGCTACCGGGCGACCAGGAGTTTTTTTGTTAACAAATACAAAATCGCCTTTATCCGTCGGGCGAACTTGTAGCGCGTCCAGTTCCACACCTTGCTTTTTAGCAAAGCCGATAGCTGCTGGTGTGGGTTGACCATCTTTAAAAGCTGCTTGGGCGGGAGGGCCTTTGATTTCTTCTTCCCTGTCTGGTTGTTGCTGTGGTAGACCCTTGATAAGCACCGCCAAGCGTCGGGGAGTACCGTAAACTTCTACCGCGTAACTGTTGAGACTATTAGCTGCCAAAGTTTGAGGAATGCGCGATCGCCATTGTACGATAGCATCACTGAGAAAATTTGCAGGTAGTTCTTCTGTACCAACTTCTAATAAAAAATCCGGCATAGGACAAGGTTCACATCAGTCAATTCCACCAGTTTACCTTGCCATCATACTGAAGAGGTGTACAGGCTAAAATCAGAAAGTCTCAGACCAAATACAGTCATGACCAGCAAAATTACGCTAGATATTGATGAAGCTTTGCTTCAAAAAGCAGAACGTTGGGCGCAGCAACACAAACTATCCCTTGCTGATGTGATTACTAATTTTCTACGTCAGTTACCAGACAATGATTTGACACCGCAAGATGAACATCCTTTAGCCAAATTTGCGGGAATTTTAAGCGATGCAGAAGCTAGAGAATTACAACAGGTAATTGCAGCCGAGTTTGAGCAGATAGACACAAATGAATGGTAATGTAGCCTTAGATACTTCTGTCGCTGTGCGCTTTTTAAATGGTGATCAAGCAGTTGTAGCTCAAGTACTGGCATTGACAACTGTGATTTTACCAACTGTTGTTGTGGGTGAATTATTATTTGGAGCAGAAAACTCCAGTCGTCCTTTGCAAAATCTGCCCCGTTATTTAGAGTTTATTGAAACCTGCGAAGTAGTAACATTAGGTCGAGAAACTGCTGTGGTATACGCTCAAACTCGGTTGGCATTAAAGCAGAAAGGAAGACCAATTCCTATGAATGATGTTTGGATTGCAGCACAGTGTTTAGAACATAGTTGGCGGTTAGTAACAGATGATTCTGACTTTAGCTATGTGGACGGACTGATATTGGAAAACTGGTAACATCTACCTTAAAAATATTTACGACCGCTTACTTAGTTTCATCTCTCAAACTCTCACTTTCTGCGCCTCTGCGTCTCTGAGTGAAACAAATTCATACTACCAATTACGCTCAACCACCATCACTTCAGTATATTCAAACTCATTCGGACTTTGCTTAACTAACGGATATCTTTCCTCACCCAACTCAATATAATCTTGCTCACAATCAGGCTTAGAGGAATAATAAGTCAACACATATTCCCGCCCAATTCTATTCACCATTTCTTGCTCTACTTCACCACGCCATTGAGTTTTCGTCACTAAAATAATTAACTGATTTGCTAACTCAGGTAATGTTTGAGCAATACGACGACGATAACTTTCATCCAAGCTACCAAATGGAGAATCCATCACAATGGGAAAAGTACTGCTATTCGGTACAGTTAAAACTTTGCGCTTTTCACTCCATTCGCGGACTTTATCAATAATACTGGCAATAAAAGACAAACTGAGAATTTGGTTTTCTCCTGTAGATGCAGCAACAAGTGATTCGACTCCGGTGGTATTTTCTACTAAAGTGAGTTCATATTTATCACTAATTTTCGGGAGATAAGGCGCAAAAGATATTGATGTGAATATTTCCTGTAATCGCTGTTCTAACTGCAACCGAAACTGTTTTTCTTGCCGATTTCTGACTTCAGTTAATCTTTCAATCGCGTCTTGAGTGGCGTTGATACGTCTTTGGGCTAGTAATTGCTTTTCTTCGTTGAGTTTTTGCTTGGCGATTTGTTTTACCAAAGCATCAATCTCAGTTTTTAAATGGGAAATTCGCTGTTGATTTGCACCTTGTTCTCGGTTTAATTCATCAATTTTACTTTCAATTTCATCTAAGCGTTTTTGTAAACTACTAATTTCTTCGTTCGCATCTTTACGCAACCGTTCTTGAATTGTGTCTAATTCAAGTTCAATTTGGGAGATGTTTTGCCGTAACTGATTAATTCTCGTTTGTTCTCTATCGACTTCTTCCCAAAATGCTATGGCTTGCTTATCAATTTCATCGACTTGGGCGCTCATGCGAATTGCTGTTTCTTCCACAGCCGAAGAACCAGCCTTTTCTAACCAATGGTTTACATGAGTATGATGATGACTGCCGGCATTTAATTCTGTTCCACAAATACAGCGATTACTTTTGAGTAATTCGTTAATAAATTCCCGCGAAATACCCGATGTTAATTCGCCGCGTGCTTTCAAATCATTGAGAATTGTCCGAAATTGTTGAGTAGTATCTGACAGCAGAATTGTATAACCGCGTGCAGAAATGATTTTTTTGAGTGCATCTCTGGTTTGCCGCCATGATTCTTGATACGCGGCTTTTTGATTTTCTAATTCTTGTCGTCTGTCTTGCAATTCTTTCGCTGCACTCAGTTCGAGTAAACGATTCCCGGTTTCTTTTTTAAAGCTTTGTTGATATTCTAACTCTTGCTTAATTTCTGTTTGTCTGGTGTTAATCTGGGCAATTTCTTGTTCTAACTTGTCTTGTTCTTTGAGAAGTTGTTTAATTTCTGAGTCACCGATGGCTTTTAATTCATTTTCTAAACTTTTCTTGGCTTCACTAAGATGTTTGATAGAACGGTTAATTACCTCCACACCCAAGAAAATTTTGATAGCTTCGGCTATTTCAGCTTTTTTATCAGAACGAACTATTTCTTCAATGCGTTCTCCATCAAAGAAGAAGTATTGATGTAAACTTGCGGGTAAAATCTGCCCAATGATTTCTTCTGGTTTTTGCAGGGGGAAATACCATCTACCATCATCCCCAGCCACTTGCATTAATAATTCTGTTTTGAGAGATTCCAAGTCAGTTTTATCTTTATATATGCGACATTGGCGTTTAGCGTTGTAACGTTTACCTTCATGTTCCCAGTTTACTTCTACCCAACATTCTATCGATTGCCCAGTTTTAGCTTCTGCGATCGCTCTTTTGTTCACCAACTGTTCTGTTGAAGCAAAGGCAGCACTAAACTTCTCATATAATACCCAGGTAAAGGCATTCAGTAAACTGGTTTTTCCCGCTCCATTATTACCATGAATAATTGTGGTGTTGAGAATATCACCGCCAGCCAAAACTATCTCCGGTGTTCTGCCATAAAAAGAGCGAAAGTTACACAGTTTAATGGAAGTGAGCTTCATTGTACGGCTTCCTTGACAATTGCCAAAATATCATCGTTGATGGGGCTATTACTTTTTTTATCTAGCCTGCTTTTTTCTAGGTTCCAGACTCGCTCAATAATCTGCCGCACTTCCGGCGAGGCGCTAGTAATTGGCTCTTGCACATCATCGATATTCTGTTCTGGCAACATCTCAGTTTCGTATGCGTTATGCTTTATTTTAGCCGGAGATGATTGATAATTTTACATCCGCCATCTGACTCTTACTCGCATCTTTAATTTAGGGTAATTATGGGGAGGAAAATTTTAAAATTTTTTGACAAAACTGGGGTTAATTATGGTGAATTTACTGATATACTGAATTTAGGTTAAATATTGATCATAATGGAGTGTTTGTTGCTTTAAAAATTTCGCTCCTATCCCATTATGATCAATATTAATTATTCCATGAGGAACCGGAATATTTACAGGTAGCAAACAAAATTTTACAAAACTAACCGCAGGCGGATTAAACATCTAATAATCCATAGCGTTTTTGTAAATCTAACAATTTCATTCTTGCTTCCCCAGCGTTATCGGCTAAATCGGCAAATTCAACAAAGCGCCGCAGTTCTTTTCTTAATAAATTGCGTTCAACTTCTATAGTTTCCCTGTCTAAATCTGGTGGCAGCACAATCATATCGTAAATCGTCGCCCGTTCCTTACTCGGATGGGGGCGTAAAACTCTGCCTCGACGCTGAATAAATTGGCGAGGATTTCCAGAACTCGATAATATCACCGCAGTTTTAATGGCGGGAATATCAACGCCTTCATCTAAACAGCGAATGGCGACTAAACCTTGTAATTCGCCATTTTCAAATTGACGGCGTAAAACTTCTCTTTCGGCTAAAGGCGTTTGGGCTGTGTAGGTACTAACTTTATAACCTAAATCTCCTCCCAGAATTTTCACAACGGCTTTGAGTTGTTGGAGAGATGAACGTCCCGTTTCCAATGAACCATCACTACAATAAAAAAGTGTATGAGTAGTGTCGCGGCGTGTTGCCATTAATTGCCGTAATGCTGTTAATTTATTGGCGGCTGCACCAATTAATCTCGCCCGTTGCATTAATAAAGGTTTTAAATCTTCGTTGTCTTCAAAGTTGGGTGAATTTTCAGTTTTGCGTTCTCGATACAGTAAAGAACGCCCGATTTTTTTAGTTAACTTTAAATAGGCAATGCTTTCGGTTTCCGTTAACTCTACCAAAATTGGATAATACAAATAATGTACCAAAGCGCCTTGGGCGATCGCATCCCTTAAAGTAAACTCTGGTTGCAGCACCGGGCCGAAATAATCAAATAAAGATTGCGTACCGCTATCATCAAAATATCTTTCCGGTGTGGCAGATAAAGCCAACCGCAACCCAACCCGCCGGGGTAAACTTTCTTCTAACTTGGGTGCGCCTAAATTATGGGCTTCATCACCAATAATTAAAGTTTTCGGCGGTAAATACTTGAGTTGCGATTGAAAACCTTCACCAATTAATGTCGAGTTGGTAGTAATGATTGTGATAAACCCTTGAGAACCAGAACGCAAATTGTAAAGTTGAGTAGAAAGTTGACTTTGCCAACTGCGGACATTCTCAAAGGCTAATATCGGTTGTAAATTAAACTTTTCGCATTCTCGCGCCCATTGGGTAACAAGATGGCGATAGGGACACACCACCAACAGCACTTGTAAGTTAATTTGCTGGTACAATTCACAAGCGATCGCCAATGCAGTAATAGTTTTACCACTACCAGTCGCCATTTTTAACGTCCCTCTGCCATTATTCGCAAACCAGTTAGTAACAGCTTGGCGCTGATACTGGCGCAATTGCAGATATAGCGGTATCTTCGGACATCCTGGTAGTACTTGGTGATGGTACTTACCCCTATCTTCCCTAGCAAACGGTATTCTTAGCCGGAAAGTAGGTAGCTGCTGCACGGAATTTTGCGTCAGGTACATAAACAATAATGGGAGTAGTGAGTGGTGAGTGGTGAGTGGTGAGTGGTGAACAGTGAGTAGTGAATAGTGAAATTGCATCCCCTACTCCCTACTCCCAATTCCCCACTCCCTATTCAGTTGTATCCACGCCAAACGCCGACAAGAGAACCTTGCACCTGTACCTGCATTGCCGAAACTTCAATCGGGCTATACTTTTGGTTAGCAGGTTGGAGAGTAACGCGATCGCCATTGCGGTAAAAACGTTTTAATGTATTACCGTAACCATCCACCCTTGCTGCCACAATTGTGCCATTTTTTAACTGATCTGGTTCTAGAACAGGCCTTAAAAATACCACATCACCATCAGCAATTAAATCTTCAATCATACTGTCGCCTGTTACCCGCAAAGCATAGGTTTGTGGCGGTAAAGCAAAGTTGCCAAAATCTAAATAATCGGTAGCCTCAGTGTAAGGCTCAATTAAACCACCAGCCGCGATATTACCTAAAATTGGTACACCTTGCTTGGCTGGATGTAAAATCCGAATTGTGCGAGCTTTACCTTCAGTCCATTCAATGTAGCCTTTATTTCTTAAATGTTCTAAGCGGCTTTGAATTGGTGCTGGCGACTTTAAATTCATCGCTTGCATCATTTGGCGAATTGAAGGAGAATGTTGGTGAAGTCGGATATATTCTGCCAACCATTCATATAATTCTTGTTGCGCTTCTGTTAGTCGTTCCATAATAATTATTGCCAGTAAATACAAATGTCCCTAGAACATTAGTACTACAAAAAATTCCAGATAACAAGATGAAATAAAAAAATAAAAGGCAAAAGAAAGAAAAAGTTTACTTCTTTTGCCTTTTATCTTTTTAATTTTTACTCATAAACTCAGATAAGTTGTCACAGAATAAATTGCTCAAAGACTTATGGGAACCGGGTTTGCACTCAGCACTCAGCACTCAGCACTCAGCACTTTTATTTCCTGTTCACTCAGCCCCCAAAATACTAGCCAGTAAGGCTTTTTGTGCATGGAGACGATTTTCGGCCTGATCCCAAACTCGTGAGTGTGAACCTTCAATTACTTCTTCGGTAATTTCTTCACCGCGATGGGCTGGTAAACAATGTAAAACAATTGCATCTTGATCAGCCAAACTCAGCAATTGTTCCGAAATTTGATAAGGTTGAAAAATTGGCATTCGGTCATCAGCTTCTTGTTCTTGACCCATACTTGCCCAAACATCAGTATAAAGTACAGAAGCATCCTTAGCGGCTAATTCTGGGTCATGAGTCAGCAGAACTTCTGTTTTACCAGATGCGATCGCCCTTGCTTGTTCTACAATTTTGGCATCAGGTTCAAATCCTTTAGGAGTAGCAACCCTGACATTCATCCCCGCCAACGCACAACCCAGCAACAAAGAATTTGCCACATTATTGCCATCACCCACATAAGTCAAAGTTAAACCAGCCAAATTCCCAAAACATTCTTGAATCGTCAACAAATCAGCCAATATCTGACAAGGATGTTCCGCATCAGTCAAAGCATTAATTACCGGAATTTTGGCATAGTTAGCGAAAATTTCTAAATCTTCCTGGGCAAAAGTCCGAATTGCCAAAACATCTAAATATCGATCTAACACCCGTGCTGTATCTTGAATCGGTTCACCGCGACTCACTTGGGTAACATTAGGATGAAGATCAATTACCTGTCCACCCAATTGGTACATCGCCACCGTAAAACTCACCCGCGTGCGAGTCGAAGCCTTAGAAAACAACAAACCCAACACCTTATTACAGCGCAACTTTAGCTGTTGAGATTTTAATTGCCCAGCCAATTCCAGAATTTCTTGAAGTTCCGTTGGACTGAAGTCCGCCAGACTTAATATATCTCGCCCGATTAACACTGCCATGTTTTTGATCTGTAAAGAACAATTATCTATTGCTGTTTCTTTACCTAGCCGTGTCAAAAAAAATACAGTTAAACACTGTATTCAATCTTTTTGCGTCCAGCCCAGGATTTTGAGTTAGCTTTTGCTATGAATATTAATTTATCAACTTTATCGACCCATCAAATCAAGGATTTTTTTGCAGCTTCCTCTAGACAACCATTAAGCTTGTGCTATAATTAGAAATCGGTGATGCCTAATTACAACGCCAGCATAGCACAGTGGTAGTGCATCCGACTTGTAATCGGAAGGTCGCAGGTTCAAATCCAGCTGCTGGCTTTTTAACTGTTGAATAACTAATTATTTGTCGTTGTTAACAGATTACTGTCGCTATTAACAAATTAGTGTCGTATAATGCTAATTACGAAACGTTAACAAATTAATGTCGTCTAACCAATTCGATAAAGTGTTTGCAGACATCTATTGTACAGGAAATATAGCTAAATCTTTATTTGATGACTTCCCTGATAATATTCATAAATATGCTTACAAGTCGGATGCACCTTTCAACCCTCTGTTAAATATTTTCTGACGCTCTTTCAACTCCTCCCTAGCCGGGATAGTTGTTGAAACTTAGAATCACCCAGTTTGGCATTAGATACTATCTTTTTTCAACCTACCCCTAACCGGGATGGTTGTTGAAACCTGGATATGCTCAACACAAGAGTACAACCACGGTAGCGCCTTTCAACCCACCCCTAGCCGGGATGGTTGTTGAAACTTCAAAAAGTTTCACCGAAATTACAGTAAGTTTTGCTTTCAACCCACCCCTAGCCGGGATGGTTGTTGAAACAAGTTTTTGTAGCCCATTCAATTGCGGTCATTAGAGTCTTTCAACCCACCCCTAGCCGGGATGGTTGTTGAAACCAAAAGGCTTGGGAAGATACACGACAAGCTTTTCACTTTCAACCCACCCCTAGCCGGGATGGTTGTTGAAACTTTGACTTGAGTTTGCGGTGGTGCTTTTGTCGTTCTGCTTTCAACCCACCCCTAGCCGGGATGGTTGTTGAAACTGCATTCTGCATAAGTTCTTAGACGAATCGGGCTTCTTTCAACCCACCCCTAGCCGGGATGGTTGTTGAAACTCGACCCGTCTAGAACCCTTGCTATCAGAGCTTTCCATACACATACTTTGGCAGGTCGGCTTAAAAGAGTCTCGAACTGAAAATTAAAATACTAAATGTATTGACATGCTAGTTTCTTAATTCAAGACTGGATAAGGGTTTTAAAGTTTTGGCGGGACTCCGGGGATTTTGCCCCCACTTTGACACGCCAAAAAAAATATTTGGGAGGGTTCCCCCGACGAAGGGGGTGATTCAGTAGCCACCACTGTGGTAATCCACACCGTTATGAATAACGGCTACAGCTAAAAGCCTTACTCCTTATTGCTGGGAGCGCACCTATCTCATCTATAAAATTTTACAGATGGCAGCATCAGAAGCGGGCAGCTACCAGGGTCAGAAAGCATGACAGTCTTCCAACCGCCAAACTAACCCAGATTTTTCACAGCACATTGGCTCAAAAGAGCATGAACTGCGGCGCTATTACAACAATATTATATTTTCAAGGTTCGGATTATTGAGTTAACTTAAAGCAGCTTGACGTTCTTGATATGCAAAGACGGCTAAATCTCGCGCTTTTTCCTGTGGACTCCCTCTGATTGTCTGTGTACCAATTTCAGTAGAAATTCCGACTTTCGCAGCTTGGGATTGAATACTATTAATTAACCGACCATAACTCCAGCGATGAACGCTCATACGATATTCTTTAGCGTATTTTTTTTGAGCTTCCTTATTACCAGAGCATTTCTTCTCTGCTCTGGATTGGATTTCACTAGTAATTTGCTCACGCATATCGCGGAGTTTTGGGAGAACTATGCTGCCTGCTTGATAGGTTTTGGCGATCGCCACAATCCCATCAGCCAATAATCTATCTACATATTGTCCTAACTCTGATTCACCAAAGGAGTTTGGCGCATTCTTTTTCTGAGCTTTGTGGCGTTCATGAGATAGGCGTTGCTGTTTTTGTCGCTGGCGATTGAGAAGGTTGTAGTTTTTGCCAAGTAGTTGTTTGACACTGCGATAAGCTAGAACTTCATTTTTAACAGCATCTACTACAGCTAGTGTTACTGGCTTTTCTAGACCGAAACTAACGCCAACAAAAATGGAGGGTTGCCCTTGATAATTAGGCTTGCTGGGACGAGGGAAAGGGTTATTAATCCTATCTAGCGTGGATTGTTGACGAGTAATAAAAGCTTGTTTTTGAGCATTTAGGTCTTCTTTGTTTTTTTCTTTCGCTAAAGTTTTAGTAATTTTTCTGACTCTCTCTTCAATTACCTGTTGAGTTCCTTCAATGGTCAACAATCGAGTATCTAAAGCACAGTAAAGATTCAGTTGATTTACTTTCCAGGCTTCGCCTTTTTGGTTTGTTGGCAACCAAACAAGCCTTCCTGAGCGTAACGTAAACACAGTGCTTGAGTGTTTATCTTTACTGGTGCGTTTAATTTCTTGATCCTCTAGGAAACGTTGAAAGTAGTGCAAATGACGCTTATCACAGTAAATCTCAAAGATTAGTTCTTTTGAACCCTTGAATCGCACAAAGAAGCGACCTTTGTCATTTTGCAACCATGTCATATCTTCGCCAGATCCGTAAGCTACAGGAAAGGGGACATCAGCAGTTTTTCTTAAAAGTGATGATTGCCAAGCTTTTGCCTCATTTTCATCTTGGGGTAAAGTGGTCGTAGCTATTTTTAAAGTTTCTAACCACTCTTCCCCTGTCACATCTCTACCTTTAGGTATGCGACTTTGGAGTTGGTCTTTTAATCGTTGAATTTCTATTTCCTTTTTGCGTTTATTTCTAGTAAATTCTTCTGGGTCTTCGTCAAGTTCACTAATTTGACAATTATTTTTGAGCAGATATGCAAGAGCGCAATGAATCAGAGGGTCGTCTGTTTCTTCGTGAGAATTTAAAACAATCTGAAAAAGCGAAGATTTTTCGGACTTTTTAGTTTTTTTGCGTTTTTTCTGGTTTTGATTCTGCTCGGACTGGGAAGTAAGTTTGGTAAGAATTTCGGTGGCTTTAGTACGAATTACCTCTAAGCTACACTGGCTTTCTTGTTCCAGTTCAAGATCACTTTTGAGAACTTTGAGCCAACGTTCTTTCCCTTCTATTTGATACTTCCTTCTTTTTTGTAAAGCGAACCAGGATTTATATAAATAATCTACTAGAGCGATCGCAGAAGCGTAAAAGCGGTGAGGTTGGTTAGCAAAACGCTCTTGAGTTTTGAGGGAATCAACAAGTGTTTCAAGTAAATCAGTAGGTATTTTGCCTTTTTTTAGCCAGGTTTCAAATTCTGAGTGTTTTCCTACTTGTGCCAATAGTTCATTGACAAGTGGTGTATTTTTGCCAGCCATAAGTTCCCACAGTTTGCGGAGGGTGTCTTCTTCAGCAACCAAGCGACATTGAATTGTAATAACGCTCATGGTGTCCTCAGCTTTGTGGTTTCGGTAAAACTGACAGGGTTATTAATTGTTTTTTTACTTATCAAGTATAGCGCAATGACGCAATAGCGCAATGACGCAAATGTTTTTTTCCTGAGAGGCTGTGCAAAAATGAAAGCCGCAAGCTTTGGCTTCAAATTAGGATGGCAGAAGAAACTAGAGAAGTTCGGGGGAGACTCCCTAAAGACTTAAAAATCGCGTTTGAAATCGCCTGTGTGCGTCTGGAAGTAACGCAGACTGCGGCTTTGGAGGAGGCAATTAGAGATTGGTTAAAGAAGAAAGAATCCTCAGACCAACAAAGTTGAGAATTGAAAAATATGTTGGTCACAAAATCCTATAGAGAGGGTGTGAACTAGGCTATTCTGAACCTGATGGCTCAATAATTAGTGATAATTTCGGGATGCAACTTATACTCTCTGCCATTCCCGTTATGACAATCTCGAACAAAATCCTCTGAGGATTCAAAACTTAAAGTTTTGCCCATTGCCTTACCAATTAGCGTTAGCAAGTTATTTGCCCGCATTTGAAAAAATGCTTCAAAGTCATCTCGCCGCAAAGTTTTTGGAGATATAGCGTGCGATCGCAGTATTTCGTCAAGTCTTTTGGCTGATGTCCCAGAAAGTTCAAACTCCTCTAAATAAATGGATGGTGCTTTACTCCCAATCTTTTTGTTGGTTTTGGCACTTAAAGGTGTACGGTTAATCAAGCAGTTATATTTTTTGGGTTCAATGCCTTTTTTGCGACACCATGCCACAGGGAAGATATGGTGCGAATCTATCTGTTCTTCAAAATAAATCACATCATTGATTTCTTCCCCAGTACACCAATCAATTGCCCCCTCACGTCGTAGTAAAGCAGCTAATCCTTGATAGACTGCACCGTAACGTTTTCTAACGCTAATCAACCTATCAAAAGAAAAATCCGCTTGCACAATGGTAAGCGGCAGTGAGCCACCTGCTAACCAATCTGGTACTTCTATCACGTCTCGCCCGGCTCGTGCCTCATACCAACGTGTATATACTTCACCAAACATCCCACACCATAACCAGCGTTCCAGCATAGAACGTGCTTGCAAAGAACGGGAACGCTCTCCGAGAATGGTAAAAATGGTACTCAGAATCACTAATTGAATGGGGTAAGCTAAATCATCTGCATCAAAGATTTTTTGACCATGAAGGAAACGAGCAGATTCTTCAAAACCCCTGGAAATTGGATCAGCCCATTTTTGATATTCTTCTTTGGTGAGTTTGAGAACTTCAGCGCGATCGCAATTAACACTTGGTAATTTATCGATATTCCAACCTTGTTTTATGGCTTCTATCCTCTTGGCATAACCAGCCATCAGCGTAACTGCTTGTACAAAATCTGTGCTGCGGAGCTTACGCAATACTTTTAAGGTTTGGAAGCGATTTTCGCGCTGTTTCCAATCATCTCTTAAACTGAAGTCAGCAGTGCAATAGCTGGAACTCATTAAATCGAAGTAATTGAGGTCACATCCAGCAGTGTTTGTATCTTCAAATACTTGGCAAACGGCTTCTTTTGGTAAAGAGTCACGCAGTTGGATAACAGGTATTTGATAATGCTCAAATTTTTTGAGAACTTCCAGTTCTAAAGTGTCGATTAGCTCCAGTTTTTGATGATCGTATTGCCAATACTTAGAAAATTTACTCCGCCATTCAGAAAAACAGAAAACTTTAGATAAAGGAAACAATAGTGCCTGATATTCTTTTTCTGGGGTGGAACAGTCAATCAAACCACCCGTGAAAGTTCGTGCAATTTTGGATTCAGGTAAGGCAATGATCGCATTACGGCGATCGCATTCTGGGTTGAGGCATTTTTTAATATCCAGGTAGTACCACTTTTTAATCATTTTTTGGCTTTTCTGGTCTTTGATGATGACAGGTTGTTCAGATAGGAACACCATAAACATGGTTGTCAGGCGTTGCTGTCCATCAAGGATTAATAAGATTGGTGTATGATTTTCTGGTTTTAAAACCCCATCAACTAGACGGGGTTTGAATTGTCGGCTTTGAATGCTTTGTTGGAGCATCATGACTGCACCAATGGGATAAGCAAGAGATACGCTGGCAATTAAACGACGCACATGGGTATCATCCCAAACCCAATCTCTTTGAAAATCTGGAAGTTGGATGCGTCCAGTTTTAATATCTTTCAGGACATCAAGAAGAAAATACTTAGTGATGTCAAAAGTAGAAATTGAGTTCATTTGGTGTTCTGCCATTGTTGTCATCAATAGAGATACAGATGTTCGTCATAGTTAGTACCTATGTACCTCAGCCTAAGATTCTCCTTGTTGTTAATACAAGGGGTTTTTGGGTCAATTGGTCGTGAGTAGCGATCGCTTTTGCTTATTCTTGAGGAAAGTCTGGAGGTAAAGTCACAATTCCTTTTGCAGCGAGTTGCCTAAATTGGTTTATCAGGTCTGCTTGTCTTAATATGCGAGTAACGTATTTAGGTCGTCGACGAAAGTCAGTCCCCCAGTCCTTAACGGTTTTTGGGCTAGTACCTGTGACTTGGGCGATCGCATGGATGCAGGTTTTGCGATAATTGCGGCCTGGTTCTTGACTAACCCAACGGCGACAATACTCCGTTGGTTCAAGGGGCAACTGACGGAGGATATCAAGTTGATGATTATTCTGATGGGAGTCACTCCCAGTCTGCATCTTCTGTTTTGCTGAATCAGATTAAGCAAGCAGAGGATTAGTGAGCGTAACTGGTTAGCTTAAATATCTTCTGCTTGCTCAACTCAAGTTAAAAAATATCGGCTCACATTACAAGTATTTTAGTCACGAATCACGACTAAATTATTTTTGAGGATAATCAGGAGGTAAGACTATTTTTCTAATTTGGTTCAGCATATCTGCCATGCGTAATATATGCGCTACATAGTTAGGTCGCCTCTCAAAATTTTGACCCCAATTCCCTATAGTCCTTTCACTTAAGCCTGTTGCGTCAGCTAGAGATGCAATACAGGCTTTTCTGTATCCCCGCTCATCAGGGGACATTTCAACCCATCGTTGACAATATTCCAAAGGCTCCAAAGGCTTCTCACTGAGCGCATCGATCCTATATTCATTGGTCTGGGGGTTATTGTCTATTAGCCTTTTTGTTTTCAAAGACACCAAAACTCACGATTCGTGACTATTTTAAAAATATTATGAGTCACGATATGTGTAGAAAATCAGGCGATCGCTTGCTATAAAACACCTAATTGTGTGAGTGATGAACATTGCTTAGGAATATTTATATCTTCAATAACAACGCTAAGATTCTTCACTTGTGCGTAGAGGTAACTAGCTGTTAAGTTATAAAAGTAACTGGTAACTTGTCTAGCTATGAGCAATGAAGCTAATACCTGCCGTAAGTATGTTGAACCCAAATTAAGAGATGCGGGGTGGGAGCAAGAACCACACGATTATACTGAGCAGTATTACTTCACTGATGGCAAGATTCGCCCCAAAAACAAGCGTCAACCTCGCGGGAAACGGAAATTTGCAGATTATTTACTACTGTATAACGGCGAGTTTCCCTTGGCAGTAGTAGAGGCAAAAAGGAAATATGAAACTCCTGATGAGGGACTAGAACAGGCGATCGCCTATGCCCAAATTCTCAATGTGAAGTTTGCTTACTCTACTAATGGTGAAGGGATTGTGGAGTATGACTTCATCACGGGTAAGCAGTCTGATGTCATGGACTCCTTTCCCAGTCCTGATGAACTTTGGCAACGGTTAACAGGGGAAGGTAAGGAACAAATTAGAGAGGACATAGCCGAAAAACTGCTAACTCCCTTTTACCCAACGCCAGATAAACCACTGCGTTATTATCAACGGAACGCCATTAATGCAGCACTAGCGGCAATATTTAAAGGTCAAAATCGTCTACTGCTGACATTGGCGACGGGAACAGGTAAAACTACTGTTGCTTTCCAAATCGCTTGGAAACTGTCAAGTTTGGAATGGAATGCTTCTGGAGAATCTCGTTCCCCTAGAATTTTGTTTTTGGCAGATCGGAACATATTGGTAGATGATCCAATGAATAAAGATTTTTCTGCCTTTAATCAGGAGAAAATTTACAAAATTCAGGGGGAAGCGAAAAAAGGACGTGACCTTTACTTTGCTATTTATCAAGCTATTGGGGATAGAGAAGATAGCTTTGGACTTTACAGGGAATACAGTCCTGATTATTTTGACTTGATTATTGTTGATGAGTGCCATCGAGGTAGTGCTAGGGATGAGAGTAACTGGCGACAAATTCTAGAACATTTTGAACCTGCTTATCAGTTGGGATTGACAGCGACACCGCTACGGGATGATAACGTTGATACCTATCGCTACTTTGGCAATCCCCTTTACACCTATTCTCTCAAACAAGGGATTGATGATGGTTTCTTAGCTCCCTATCGAGTTTATCGGGTTCTTACCCGTTCCGATCGGGAAGGATGGCGACCTAGTGCTGGACAAATTGACCGTTATGGAAGAACAATTCCTGATGAAGTTTATCTAACTCCAGACTTTGAGCGGAAATTGGTGAGAGAAGCGCGGACAAAGGCGATCGCCCAACACATTACTGATTTTCTCAAAAGCAGCGATCGCTATGCCAAAACCATTGTCTTTTGTGTCGATGAACCGCACGTTAAGGCAATGATCAAGGAATTACGCAACCTCAACAGCGACATCACCAGAACCAATCCTGACTACATAACTCGCATTACCTCTGATGCTGGTGATGTGGGTAAGGGACATCTCTACAACTTCAAAGATGTCTTAAATGAAACTCATGTTATTGCTGTAACTGCTAGGTTACTAACAACAGGGGTAGATGTTCCCACCTGTAAAAATGTTGTGCTTGCCCGTGTAATTCGTTCAATGACAGATTTTAAGCAGATTATTGGACGAGGAACTCGTGTGCGAGAAGAACGGGGTAAGCTGTCCTTTAATATACTTGACTACACCAACAGCACAGTATTGTTTGAGGATAGAGATTTTGACGGAGAACCCGCCCTCATTAATGAATCAGAGATGGATGATCAGGGGGAAATTCTCTCTGAACATGAGGAGGAACTGGAATCAGCAGAGTTAGAAGACGAAGCAGAAGACTTAGAAGATGATGACGACAAGTCTGGGTTTTGGGGACTCCCAGATGAGAATGACGCACCACCTCGGAAATATTACGCTGACGGGGGAAGCGAAGAAATTGTTGAAGAAAGAATTTATGATTTAAACCCAGATCATCAACTGCGCTTGTCTCGATTAATTGACTACACCAGAGAACAAGTCCGCATCTTGTATCGTTCCACTCTAGAAATACAGCAACGCTGGGCAGATCCAGAACAGCGTTCCGAGATTATTGAGTTATTGGCAGATCGGGGAATTGATTTTGATGAGTTAAAACAAGTTACTAATCTTCCCGAAGCAGACCCTTTTGATTTACTATGTCATATTGCCTTTGATGCTCCTGTGCTGACTTGCAAGCAACGGGCTGAAAGGTTGCGTCGTCGTAAGCCGGACTTTTTTCAGCAGTACGGAGAAGATACAAGGGCTATTTTAGAGATTATTTTGGACAAGTATGCACAAAAAGGGGTAGATGAGTTTAATATTCCGACGACTTTTAAGGCTAACCGCGAATTTCAGAAATATGGAAATGTAGCTGAAATTGCTCAAAGGTTTGGTGGAGTTAAAGAACTTAGGGAAGCAGTGTATGATCTGCAAATTTTACTTTATACTGCATAAATATTAAATGTTTTTAGACACGAAATATCGCTAAGTTTTTATTTGGCTATTTAATATAAAGCAAGGAAGATAATTATTATGCTTAGTTTAGAAGGTGCGTTAGTTATACTTGCTACTAAAGTTTTTACTGATTTTCTATTAAAAAAAGTTTACACTAATATCATTAGATTACTTTATTTAACTTTCTCAATCATTGTATTTTCTTTGGGACTATGGGGAAGTTATAGGTTTATTAAATTAAATTCTTGGGAAGCAGTTCCTCCACAAATTGCTGCTTCTATCATTGGAGGATTATTCGCAATAATCACATTACTATGGGGTAATTTTTTAAGCAATCAGAAAAAAAGGGAAGACACTGAGTATTTACGAAAATCAGAGTTTTATGAGGAAGTAATTAATAAACTATACTATATTACAGTATTTCCCGAAAAGATAACAAGTCGTGAAGGGTTGTATGAATTAATGGATGGTTTAGTTGGAAAAATCTACACACAAGGTTCGGACAAGCTTATTAATATGTTTGGTGAAATTGTAGAGACTGTTCAAAGCAATTCCCCAGAGAAATCATTACATATACAAGCTAGTATCAAAAATATTATTGATGAAATAAGGAAGGAGCTAGGTAATTACAGCAAACCAACTAACTTTGATAAAATATTTTACTCGAAACTTTATCTAGAAGATATAAAGAAAAAACTACCAGAGTAAGTAATGCCAGCGAAGAAAAAAACAGATAATAAGCCTATTACCACTGCCCAAAAACTGGGAAGCGTGATTAAGTCAGCGCGTGACATCATGCGGACGGATAAGGGATTGAATGGAGAATTAGACCGTCTCCCCCAGTTGACTTGGATCATGTTTTTGAAACTTTTGGATGATTCCGAGAAACTGCATGAGGTGGAAGCAGAGTTAGAAGGAATATCCTATAAACCAACTATCCAACCGCCTTATCGCTGGCGAGATTGGGCTGCTAATGAAAATTTTACGGGTGATCGCCTGAAAAGTTTCATCAACAATGATGAAGCAATTTTACCAGATGGCACGAAAGGAGCAGGGTTACTCGCCTATTTGCGGAATCTTAAAAGCAAAAGCGGACGCGATCGCGCTGATGTCATCGCCAAAGTTTTCAAAGATGTCAACAACCGCATGACTAGCGGGACTTTGCTGTGGGATGTGCTGAATAAAGTCAATGAAATTCACTTTGATAAATCAGAAGAGGTGAACCTCCTCAGCACCCTCTATGAGTCCATGCTGAAAGAAATGCGGGACGCTGCGGGAGATTCGGGAGAATTTTACACTCCCCGTCCGGTAGTTCGGTTTATTGTCCAGGTGATGGAACCGCAACTGGGAGAAACCATTTTTGACCCATTGGTGACAAGTTAAGGAAAAGGAGAAATTGTCAAGTGTGGTATTTGCAGTGGTCAAAAATCGTGTAAAACTCAATCTAGACAAGTAATTGAGCGATTGATAACAGCCATG
>NZ_JACJQW010000066.1:0-22368 GCF_014696905.1 Nostoc sp. FACHB-190 | reverse complement strand
TCTTCCCTTGTCTCAAAATCACCTTCATAGTCAATAACAATTGGATCGTCTTGACAACTGCCATAAGTTTGTTCAAAAAATCCTGGTGGCCATCCTAATTCTTCGGGTGTTTTTGGGGCGGTGGATGTTTCTATCTGTTGATAAATCACCACAACTTCCATTTCTTGGTCTGTGATGCCAACAGGAATCTCAAGGTGCAAAATCCCGTCAGCCCCAACGTGAGAACATAACTTAATACTCTGCATTACTGTTTTCTCCTAGTTCTTGGTTGACTGAAAATTGTGCGCTGTTTTATCTATGATGCCGTATTCTTTTTCAATCACACCCAACAGCCTTTCTTCCACAACCGTCAAATACGGTCGCCTCAACTTGCCCAATCTCCCACTCTCCCGCAACCGCCAAATGCGATCGCACAAGCGGCTTTCCCAACGACTGCAACAGATTGTGGGCATTAGTCAAGAAATTTTTGGATTTTGACTGGAGCGATCGCTTGACTCCAGCAACTTATTCAGTATCACTTCTTCTGCTTCCCATCAAGTCCATACTCCCGTTCCACCGCCACCAACAGCTTCGCTTGCAACGAAGACAAATACGGCTTCGCCTGTTTCCCCAACCCTTGCAACAGCCAGTCCACAGCCGGGTCATGGTCTGCCACTTGTTGCAATCGCCGCAATCGCATACATAACTGTTGCATTGATTTACAGTCATCATCTAGCAGTTCTAACGATTTTAGGTGTTCAATTTTGACTGTGTATTCCCCGTCCCAAGTTTGAACAGTGCAACTGTAATCGCCAACGTGAGTGATGACACCCCAGCAACCGCCTTTGCCTCGTAAGTCTGGATTTTCTTTGGGTACAAGAACGCAGATTTCGCCAATTCGGAAGGGATTCGGTACTTTGGTGCGTTCTCGAATTTTATCTACAACACTTTGGACTATGCGGCCAGATGGGGTTTTTCCGCCAGCTTCTTGGACTGCTTGTTTCCATACTTTCTGCTGTTCTTGGGGTTCTAGATGAATCATCGGTCGCACTTGTCGTTCGTTAGTCGGCAAAATGTGATCCATTGGATCACATTTTTCTTTCAGGTTATCAAACACTACTGCCGCATCCATTAACAAATAAGGTTGTCGCCGGCTATACCCAAAGCGATCGCGGCAATACTCCTCAAATGTTTTGTGCGTCGAACGATAAAGCCGACGATCACGCAACTCCCTCAAAGCTTTCCCTGCTTCGTAAAATGCGTGTTCGACCTTACGTTCCAAGTTCAAGCGATCGCCTTGTTCATCTGCTGTTAACTCTTCTGAAGTAACGGCAGATGTTACCTCCACCGCCGTTACTTCAACAGCCTTCACCTCAATGGTTTCTAAATGCTGGTCATCCTGCTGTTGAATTTTAGGAGCAGGCTTTGGTTTGGCTGAAGCTTGGGCTGTGGTCTTTTTGCGAGAAGAAGAGTTGGTCATTGTTCCACTTCCAGGCTAAAGATGGTGGAACAAGTTTTTGGTTGTGTCATGATGAGAATAGTCTTTTATACAATTCCCCAACCCGTTCAAAAGGGCTGGGGTTTTTCATTGGCTGCTTCTATCTTTGCATTTGTTATTGGCCACGTCATTCATCGACCAAACTTACTACCCTGTTATCACTACTTGTTTGGTACTACCATAATCACTCACTATAGATGGAATATTTAATTAATCCCAGCCTTTTACACCTGAACAAACATGAACCCCATTATCAAAAAACCAGAGTTCCGCGCTCTCAAAAAGTCTGTTGCGCCACAGCCAGCCACCGAAAAACTTTCTCCAGTTGAGCTTGTCGTTGAAGATCCCATTGTTGAGCAGCCAGCACAAGAAGTCACTCACACAGTCGCCGAGGAGCTTTCGATCTATGCTCCGCTTTTTCAGTCTGTGGGTAACTCCGGGTGGCAGGTTTCGGAAATTTGGCGGGATTTGCGGGTTGATGGGTTTTGTGATTGATAATCTATCTTTAGATAGTTGCAATAATTAACGCATATATCATGTATTTCAGTAGTCTACTTTAGCTGACTACTGATTTGTTTTAGGTTTCTACTGAGGTTGGAGAAGTTTGTAGCACTGACATAACCTGATGGTAAGATAAAGTTTTTACCTTCTGGTTTTTAAATAAAAAACATCTAACTTTTGGCATATTTTTAATTAGGTATACACTAGATTTTTCTATCCAAAGGTAGATTGATTAATTGTTTACTTAAGAATTTTAAAAGTAAAAAATAATTAAACTTAACTTTAGTATTAAAATCAAGATTTTCGATTGTCAAACTTTGCCACATTTGAGAATATACTTAAAATAGTTAGAAATTGTCTGATGTTTTTTAAGTTTTCATTTATCTCTACATTATGTATATTGTCAGTTTCTCAATTATCTACAAGTAAGTTATATTATTATGTTTATCTTGCTCCAATTATTTTTTGCTAATTTATATTTTGTATTCAATGACAAAGACTAATTTATATTTTCAAAACCAGTATGTTATTAGAAAAGCCAAATCTTGCGATATCGGGTTGATTATATTTTTAATTTTCAAAGCTAGACTTGATCCTACTCAAATGAGGTGGCAGCAATTTTTAGTAATTGAATATCATGGACGTTTGATAGCATTTGGACAAATACGAAATTATTATATTGCACAAGAACTAGGTAGCTTATACGTAGCTCCAAATTTTAGAAATCAAGGTTTAGGAAGTTTTTTAGTTGAAAATTTAGTTAATGAAGCAATCCAACCTCTCTATTTAAAATGTGTCAAACGAGAATTAATAGAATTCTATATAAAATGTGGTTTTACACCCGTTCTTTTTGAAGAATTGCCATGCCCTCTTAAATTTAAGTTTCGCTTATCTCACTTCCGGAATAGATTTTTTAATGCTTCCGTAATATTTATGAAATATGCAAAAAACAAAGGCTGTTTGTAAAAAAATTAATTAGCTGCAAAAAATAAATATTTTAATAAGTTATTACATGACTCTAACTTGTAAAGAATTAAGCTCTTGTAAACTATGCTTTATCTTAAATACAATTTATTTTTTTTAAAAGTAATTATTACTTTAGGTTGTCTTATACTAAATGACCTAACTTGTTATTCTCAAATCATTCCAGACAGCACATTACCAAATAACACAAGTATAAAAATCAACAACAATACTATATTTATAGAAAATGGAACAAAATTAGGAGAAAATTTGTTTCATAGCTTTAAAGATTTTTCTGTTTCTAATAGGAGCCAAGCTTATTTTAACAATTCGCTAGATGTTAAGAATATTATAAGTCGAGTCACTGGTAGTTCTGTTTCTAATATTGATGGACTAATTCGTGCTAACGGTACAGCAAACATATTTTTAATCAATCCTAACGGAGTTATTTTTGGACAAAATGCCCAGCTAAATATTGGTGGTTCCTTTATTGGTAGTACTGCAAACAGTATCAAGTTTGCAGATGGCTTTGAGTTCACAGCTAATAAACACCAAGCTACACCAATACTGACCATAAGCTCACCTATCGGACTGCTATTTGGAAGTAACCCTAAAGCAATTAATGTCGAAGGAACAGGACACGATTTAACTGGTTCACGATTCTCCCCAGTATTGGGACGAAGTAGCTCAACAGGTTTACAAGTTCAGCCAACAAGGACAATAGCATTGGTTGGAGGGAATTTAATTTTAAATGGTGGCAAGATAATAGCTGAAGGCGGGAGGGTTGAACTAGGTAGTGTAGGAAATCACAGTTTGGTTAACTTGACACAAACATCCTCTGGTTGGAACTTGTCTTATGATAATACAGTTTCTTTTCAGGATATTCAACTTTTAAAACGCTCTCTAGTTGATACTAGTGGTATTATTAGCGGCTCTATATACTTACAAGGGCAAAACATCACACTTACTGATGGCTCTGTCATTTTAATTCAGAATCAAGGATCAATAGCAGGAGGAACAATTAACATACATGCTTCTAACTCTTTAGACATAAATGGTACTGATCCAATCGCTAGAATTGCTGGTAGTTTACGAAATGAGACTTTAGGACTCGGTAAAGCTGGAGATTCAACAATATCAACTCGAACGTTAATTCTTCGGGATGGAGGACAAATAAATTCCTTAACATTTAGTTCTGCCAACAGTGGTGATGTAGTCGTAAAGGCTTCTGATTCTGTGAATGTAGTTGGAGTTTCACCTCGCAATTCTGCTCTTTTTAGCCTTATTAGCTCTGGAACATTTAGTTCGGGAGATTCTGGCAACATTGTAATATCAGCACAACGACTAATTGCCACAGGTGGTGGTGCAATAGGAGCCTCGACCTTTGGATCTGGTAGAGGAGGAGATTTGACAATAAATGCAACTGACGTAATGGTTGAGGGTTATGCACCAGATACCTTTCAGCCAAGTGTTTTATCTGCTACAGCTTTCAATACTGGTAATGCGGGTAATTTAGAAATCAATACAGCGAGCTTGTTAGTTCAAGAAGGCGGTAGAACTGATTCTTCTACTTTTGCAAGCGGCGATAGTGGGAGCATTACTATCAATGCCTCCAAATCCATAAATATAGATGCAACACTTAATTCCTTAAATCCGTCGCTAGTGATTTCATCAGCCAAGGTTGAGTCTCAAGTCTTGCGAAATTTATTTAGGCTTCCTCCTGTTCCTTCAGGAAACTCAGGAAATATTATTATTAATACACCTGTTTTAAATGTTACTGGCAACGCTTTAATTACCGTCCGCAACGAAGGCATTGGCAATGCGGGAAACATCAATATCAATGCAAACAGAATCAACATTTCCAATGGTGGAGGTATCAGTGCCACCACCGCGATCGCCGAAGGTGGAAATATTGGCATTGAGTCAAAGCTCGTTCAACTAAATAATGGCAATATCTCTGCCACGGCTGGCCAACAAGGTACGAATGGCAACGGCGGCAACATCAGAATCAATGCTGATGTCATCGCTGGTTTCAATAACAGCCGCATCACAGCAGATGCTTTTCAGGGCAGAGGTGGCAATATTAGAATTAACACCCAAGGACTGTTTCTATCTCCTAACAGTCTGGTTACAGCATCTTCGCAACAAGGCATTGATGGTAATGTTGAAACAAATGTCTCCCGAACTCAATCACCCCTGGTTAATGCTCAACTAGAATTACCTAAATCAACCCCAGAAATAGCATCAGTTTGCCCAGGAAAGGCTGGTGCAGAAAATAGATTTGTCATAACTGGTAAAGGTGGTTTACCATCTAGCCCATTAGAATCTGCATATATAAATCCTACTTGGCAACCTAGAGTTTCAAACACTGCCTCAACTATCAATAATTTAGACGAACCAAAGTTATCAACTACCAAAATCATTCCCGCCCAAGGTTGGCAATTTAATAATGACGGCACAGTAACCTTAGTTGCCCAAGCTAACACAACAGTTAATACCGCTTTTTCTGAGCCAACCTGTCATACTAAAATTTCAGTAACTCAATGATTAAACTTCGTCGTTTATTTAAGTACCTATTAATAGGTGCGTTAGGGTTATTAATTAGTGTTAGCCAATCATTTGTAATATCAGGGTTTGCTGTGACTCCAGAAATGCAACAAAGTCAAGCACAATTCTTGATAAGTAAAGGTAATGAACAATTAGATTTAGGGCAAGCAACAGAAGCACTTGATAGTTTCAAGAAAGCAACTATAATTTATCAAAAACTAAAATCTCAGGAAGACATTATCGGAAGTTTAATTAATCAAAATATAGCTTTGCAAGCTCTAGGTATGTATCCTCGTGCTTGCAAGACACTTCTAGAAGCCATCAATTCTGTTACCCAAAGCTGGATTTGTGAACCACAACAGCCAAACGATTCTATTAATAATCGTTTTGACATAGTTGAACGCCTCAATTCCCAACCAATTTACTTGTTAGCATTGCATAATTTGGGGGATGTACTGCGTCAGTTGGGCAAACTATCAGAATCAAAAATAGTTTTACAAAAAATTTTAGAGTCTGCCCAGCAATCACCAATTTTTGATAATAATAATGTTTTGCTTTCTTTAGGGATTACAGAACAGGCTTACTATAACCAATTGAGAAATAAATATTCGGAAATAGAAGAGCCTGATTTTCAAGATAAGTTAAGTGATTTTCTTATAGATTCTGCCTTAAGCTCTCTCAAAATATTTCAACAAATAAATGTTAATAAAACAGCCAGCATTTCTTTAAAGTTACAATCACAATTAAACAGTGTAAAACTTTTAATAGATTTCTCACAATGGCTAAAAGTAGCAGTTAAATCAAAAAATCAACGGTTGGTAGAAACCCAAACTCAAATTCAGCCGCAACTTCAATCATTAATCAAGCTAATAATACAAAATATTGCATTATTTAATGAATTACCTGCCAATCAATCAATTCATTTTCAAATAAACTTCGCTAATAGTTTAGCTCAAATATCAGACGAGCAGTTACATACTACCGCTATTGAAGTTGCCCAATCAGCCTTTGAATTAGCTAAACATATAAATCACCAAAGAATGCAATCTTATAGTTTAGGAGTTTTAGGTAGATTAGAACCGAAAAAAGCTGAATATCTTTGGTTACAAGCTCTTAGTATTGCACAATCGATTCAAGATTTAGAACTCGCTTATCAATGGCAAAAAGAATTAGGTATTTTCTATAATAACTATAAGCAATATGAAAAAGCTCTTCATTTTTATGAAGCCACAATTAAAAGCTATCAACGAATTCGAGATGAACTAGGGACAATAAATGCAGATTTGCAATTTTCGCTTCAAGAGACTGTTGAACCTATATATCGAAATTATATGCGATTGTTGTTGAACGGTCAGTTTCCTAATTTAAGGTTAATTCAACAAACAGATGACCAACTTCAACTAACACAACTAGAAAATTTTCTTCAGTGCAGAAAGCTAGATTTAATCTCTTTAGATAAAGTTAAGATATCTAGTAATACTACATTAATTAAAATCATTAACCTTAATGATTTAGTATTAATTATTGTTCAATCTCCTAATCATTCCCTTCATCATTACGTTACTAGTTCAAAGCTGGTTCAATCTCATGTCAACAATCTGTTGTTGAGTCTACAAGACGAGAGATTAGCTGCTATTGAAAAAGACATTATCATTTCCGAATCTCAAGCCCTTTACCAGTTGCTGTTTGCACCTATCAAAAAATATTTGCCTTCATCAGGAACACTGGTATTTAGTTTGGACACTTCTTTTCAGAGTATACCTTTGGTATTGCTGCACGATGGACAGGATTATTTAATCAAGCACTATAGTATGGCAGTAACTCTAGGCTCAAAAATTCGACCTTTAAAAGCTTTGTCTAACCAAGAGCTAAAAGCTTTAATTGCCGGACTTTCTAAAGTTAGCCCAAGCTTCTATGCCCCAAATGCACCCGAAGGTTTGCAAGCCTTGCTAGAGGTGGAACAAGAAGTAGCTGAAATTAATCAAAAAACTAAATCTTCAACTAAGTTGCTGAATGAAAAGTTTACTAGCAAAAGATTACAGCAAGAACTGACAACAGCAAATTTCCCGATTGTTCACCTAACAACCCACGGTCAATTTAGTTCTGATCCTCAACGCACAGTCTTGTTAGCCTGGGACAAGCCTATCGATATTCAACAATTTAATGGTTGGCTAAAAACTCAACAAAATCAAGACCCGATTGAGTTATTGGTTCTCAGTGCTTGTCAAACGGCTAAAGGCAACAAAAGAGCAGCATTAGGGATTGCAGGTGTAGCGGCACAGGCCGGAGCCAGAAGTACAGTTGCGACCTTATGGCAAGTAGATGCTGTCTCCACTGTTCAACTGATGAGGGTTTTTTATCAAAGTTTAAAAAATGGCATTCCGAAAGCCGAAGCACTTAGACTTGCACAGTTAAGTTTGCTGAACGATCCCAAATATAATCACCCCTACTTTTGGTCAGGTTTTATACTAGTGGGCGGCTGGCTTTGAGTTTCTTTTAGCACTCTTAAGTGTTCCTTAGCAGTTTCTAACTCTCTAGCATTGCCACTACTTTGCGCTAATTCAATCGCTTTTTGGTATGCAGTTTCTGCTTCTTGTGGTAGCCATGCTTCCAAGTAGCGATCGCCTAATACTCGATAAAGAGTTGGGTTTTGACTACCGGCTGCTACTCTTTCATTCATAGTTTCGATTGTCTGGTGTAATAGACTCTTTTCCATATACACAGCATCTAGGTCGAGTAAAGCCGCTTCATCTGGTGATAAGCCCAGTTCTTTCACTTTTTTGATTTTTTCTAAAGTGTCCTGTGCGTCACTTTGTGAAAGCATATATACCACTGAGGGTATCGAACTAGTTGTTTGTTGTGGTTTTCTGGCAAGTACAGTAATTTTGTAAACGATGCCATACTGAAACTCTGCTTGGTCTTGTGGATACGGTAAGGTGGTGTTCTTCGTCTCTAACTGCCAATCAAGATTGTAGCCTGTGACATAAACTTTATAGCTGGTTGCTCCTTTTACTGGATACCAAGACAATACAGGTCTTTGGCGAAGTAATACACTGCCATAAGGACTCAGGATGATTGGCTCATTTCCAACTTCGCCAGGGCCTTTAAATTTTGGACAATCTTGTGGAGTTTGGAATGTACATCTTTTCTTGCTTCCTGGAGTTGCTTGCCTACACTTATCAGGTGCATCCGATATCGAACCACTTGCTAGTTGCATTATTCTCCCATTCAAAAAACATAAAACCTCAACTTTACCTCCAATTCTTTTGGGATTAATACGATCTCCTGGGCAAAGTAAACTGCCTTTGGGTAAATAGCGATCTCCCTCGTTGTAAATTCTCGCTATTGAATTAGTACAAGAATCCTTTGCCATTGGTTGAGGTTGACCCATTGCTACGGAACAATTTAGAGTCATCAATACTAATGAAACCATTGAAACTCTAGCCTTGACAAATTTTTGGGTGAGTAATCCCAGGAACATTAATTTTCTCGTTTAGCTACCTTCAACTGTTAGCTTACATGAACTCAAGAACAACTTTTATGTTTAAGGAGAAGACTTCGGTATGACTTTTCCTAAAGTACGATCTAAAAATTGTTGTCGCCATTGCTGAACCTCTGGCAAACTCGACTGAGCTAATAAACACGCCTCCCATGAAAGTCGTGCATCTTGAGCCGCATTATTTTTTTCTTGCACTTGTGCTAGTAAGCAATAAGTATCTGTTCTTGGGTATAATTGTCTTGAGTTTTCTAAATATTTTTTAGCTTGAACATAATTCTTTTGCTCTAATTCCGCCCAACCCCAAGTTTTATATAAAGCTGCTTGCAATTCAGTTTCTTGAGTTTTCTTTAATCCCTGTACAACTAAAGCAATCGCTTTATCATATTTCCCTTCTATAACTTGTAATCTTGCTAAATTACTAATTGCATATATCGCTTCTTCACTGCTTTCTATTGCTAACTGATATTGCTCAATAGCCAATTTATATTCACCGTTATTATCATAAAAACTTCCTAATCCATAGTGTCCTGTCCATGAATTAGGTTTCAGCTTAAATAATACTTGATAGTTCTTCTCTACACAATCAATATCATGTAGTTGCTGACATAATAATGCTAAGTTATTATAAGCTACATCATTTTTTGGATTATATTTAATCGCTAATTCATAATACTTTCTAGAGTCAGTTAAAGGAATATTTCTTCTATCTGCTTGTTCTAAATAATATTGCGAGATTGCTTGCCTTGTATTAGGTTTCAGTTTTACTGCTAATTGAAATTGATTCTCAGCTTCCGATAACCTGTTTTCTTTTTGAGCTTTCTTTCCTTGCTCTAAGTAATGATTTGCTACTAACGGTAATGATAGATAGCTTATACCCAACAAGCTTAATATAAATAAAATACTGGCACTAAGTTTAAATATTGGTGTTTTGACAATTCGATAGATTTTGGATTGGATCTCCAAATTATCTAATCTTTGCAATATAAATTTAGCTGCTGCCGGACGCTTCCCTGGGGCTGGAGCCATCATATCATCCAACAAGTCAGCTAAAGGTTTCTCAATTTGTGGGGCTTTATTTCTCCAGATCAACCTTGTTGTTTCTTGATCTGTTGGCAAGTTAGTTAATCCTATCCCTGTTACTAAGTATGCAAAAGTCCTTCCCAAGGCATAGAAATCTGATTGTGGCACTGCCTGACCGTTTATCTGCTCCAAAGGTGTGTATCCAGCACTGTAAAGTACGGTAATTTCATAATTTCCACCCAATCCTATATCGTTTCCACCCACTCCACTGACTTTCGCTAAATAAGTATTTGTTACTTCTCTTACTCCGCCAAAGTCAACTAGAACCAACTGTCCATTCGGTTGCAAAATTATGTTAGAAGGTTTAATATCTCGATGAAAATATCCTGTTCTATGCACTTCATCAATAATTTCTACTAGCTGCTTCAACCAACCTATTGCTAGTTCTTGAGAGATTTTCCCGTTTTCTTCTACCCATTCCTCTAAATTCTGCCCTTCAATGAACTGCATTACTAAACAATGCAGTTCAAGAGTGCTATTATTGGGGGTCACACTAATTACATCATCTACCACTCTAGGAATCCCTGGATGAGCAAATAATTGCAGGGTCAGCGTTTCTCGCTCCAGCAACTCAACTGCTTTAGGATCTGAAGACTTTAAAACTTTCATTACCTTGCGCTTACCATTCTCTTCCGCCTCAAAAATTTCCGTATTATGGCGAGAGTCTAAAGAGCACAATGGTTTCATTAGACGAAATCGTTCATCTATTAGTAATTCTGTTCCACAATTTAAACACTTTTGAACATCGTCTGGATTTTGGCGATGTTTACAACTAGGATTGATACAGTAAGCCACACATTTAACTTTCTTTTATTTTTGTATTATACTGATTAAATTATTGAAAATTTCCCTTGCTTCTGATGGCAATATGTATAAATATATTTCTTAATTACAGGCTGTATATATAACATTAACTCCTCTTGATTATTTAGTATTTGTTCAACTAAAAAGCGTTCAATCAAAGCATTGATAGCATCAATAAAATCAGATGTACTTACTCTTATTCCCTTTGTTTTTAACAAACTTAACAATTCGGTATTTGAAATTAAATCAATCTGTTTATTTTCCATTTCTTCAACTAACGAAATTACAATTTCTTTTTCTAAAATTGTTAGTCTCCCTATACCTTTAAAGTAATCGTCTAAGTTCTCTTTTATAATATCATCTAATAAAACTGTATTCAAAGCAAGAAAATCTTCTACACTATTATTAAAAAATAGTTTTATTTTACTTGCAACAATATTTAAAACTAAAGGGTTTCCATGATATATTTGTACTAATTCTCCCCATTTATGTTCATCTTTTAATCCTTTATCGCGCAAAATTTCAAATGCGTCTCTACGCAATCCTTCAATTTTCAGCACAACAGCAGATTGCCCCTTATTTTGTAAACGTGTAATATCAACAAATGGTTTTCTGCTAATTAATACTAAAGAACTTTGATGTTGTGCTTCTACAATTCTTCTAAAGAATGTTCCATACTCTATATATTCATCTCCATAAGGATTAGGACTTTTATTTCTATCTCCTTGTAGTAAAGCCTCTGCTGAATCTAAAATTATTAAATAAGGTTTTAATCTTAATCGCTCAATTAATAGCGTTATTTTGTCTTCACTACTTTTAGGGATATCAAAATTTTGATTTTCTAGTTCCGATATTAATTTAAGAAATTCAGTAACTAAACTAGACAAAGAGGGGCTGTAGCCAATAGATTTCCAAATAAAACCATTGAAATAACAATCTTGAATATCCAAAGCTTGAAGTAACTTAACTACTAATGCGCTCTTGCCAATTCCTGCTTCTCCTATAACTGCCACGCATTTTTCCCGAATGACTAACTCTTGCAGCATTGCTAATTCTGGACTTCTACCATAAAATTTAGCGACTTCCGGGGGATTACCTCCTAAAATATCTAAAAATTTAAAATCAGACTTAGTATTACTAAGCTTGTTATGGTTTTGTTGTTCTACAATCGCCTTAAGCTTCTTTTTTGTAACTTTTTCCCCATTTCCTAAAATTCCTGTCAATAATACCCACAAGCTTGGAGCTACACGACGCTGTAATATCTCAAATCCATAGGGGCTATTATCTGCTATCTCTTTGTACTCTAGGTCTAACCAAGCTGCCTTAATAACAATTTTTTCCGGTTCTTCTAGCCATCTTCCTTGCTTTGCATACACCAATTCATTTATAAATCTAATCGCTTCTTTAACTTCCATAACTTATCTCTATGTATTTGATTTCAAATAAAAGTTTGAACTTTTATTTAATAAACCTTAATTATTCTCCATTTGGAGACTGGTAGTATCTATTTTTCCTGGAATAAGACTTTCTTTACTTGGAATATCTTATGTAGCATATAATACTCTGCAAATTGCCAATTCTTTCTTTTGATAAGCTTACTTAGCCAATATATGTAAAAATAATTGCTCATGTTAATTGTTTATTAATAAGTGTAACTTTTTGCAGCAACAACCTGTTTGATTAATCGTATTTGCCTGTAGATTTTTCTAGCCAGAATTGTTAATGTATCTCTATACTGCCAAGTTTAAGCCTAAAAGTTTGAACTTGAATAGGTGTATATGATACTATTCTTGATTAGTAGGATATCAAGCAATCAGCTATATGTAATCAAACCTAAGCACACAAGCAAAATCTGGAGGTGAGATAAAAATTAAAAAACAAAATGTAATAATTAGCTGTGCTTGATCAAAAAATCAAAAATATTCCTAGAGCGAAGAAATACTATTTTGTCGAGTTCTTTGACAGCCTCAAGAGTTTTTGCGTCAAGGGGTTTATGTATGAAAAATTCCAATAGATTTCTTGCTGAAGAGAGTTATAGCGATTTAATCAAAAGTAACTAACTGCCTTACTTAGGATGCCTTGAGAAAAGCTTTCAACGAATAGGGCAAACTTTACAAAAATTCATCAAACCGGAGGTAACGGGAGTAAACAATCAAAATCTTGCTAGATGCGAAAATACGCGAAGTTTTGTAAGATCGAGCTTGTCGATGCGTCTAACCAGAAGTGGAGGAAAACAAGGCACATATAAAAATGTAGGCAAAACGTACTAAGGAGTATCGCTTTGCCTGAAGTTGAACAACAAAATATTCTATTTTTAGAGCGGGGTTGATCAGGATATGACGTAGAAAGTGGGGAATAGTTTGGTCGCTGTTATCCACTAACTTGTCAAAAGATGCCCACGCTGCTTTACTTATGCCATTATAGAACAAAGGTATACGTGAAGCTAGTTTCTGCTGAACGTTTTTGGCATTTTGGCAAAAAATTTATATTTCTTTTAAGTAAATTTTTGTAAAGAGCAGCGTAGTCAAGATCAATCTAGAGTTCAGAAACCAGAGCCAGATTTGCTCATGGGTCTATTTTCATTGCAAGACTATCACTTCTTGAAATTTAGGACATAGACACACGAAGTGCGATCGCACATATAGTAGCGATCAAAGTTTTAGTAATTCTGGCTGACTGAGTTTTAATTCTGGATAACCCCCCTCTGAACCTTGTAAATGAAACAGTGAGGGGAATCTATCATGAAAAATTGCGATCGCCCAATACAAGAGGGGATCAGGGTGAGACTGTCAGGAGTGGTAACTGTACCATACGCAGACAGCCAGAATGGGCAATGGAAAGAAATACTGATAAGTTCGTTTTTAGAAACGCGGTTTAAAAATGTTTTAGCCAGAACCACAGTATTACAAAGAGTGGATTGGTTCTGGCATCAAGAAAATAGTATGCACCTGTGCAAGGAAGCAGTTGCGCTGGCTGCCGAGAACACAAATGACTATCGGCAGATATTGATTAAACAGAATCATCTAGCCAGTACCCTGCCAGATTTAGATCCTGTTGCAGAAGTGTTGCTATTAGTTGCACCCTGGCAAGATTTTGTGTTTGGCACAGTCATAGAAACTGGGGAAATGTTCAGTACCCACATCTTGTTTACTCAACAGAAGCAGTACAACAGGGGTGCTACTGTGCAAGAGTGCTGGAGGCAGAACTCACAAACAAATTTCTCCATAGCCAAGCCCAACTCCAATGCCGTCAAGCCAAGTTCACTCTCTCTTGCTGGGATTGGGGGCTACATTTAATGAGCCAATCCCCAATTGAATATCCCAACAATCTCACCGCAGCGGAGTATCATGAACTGACGGTGGGAAGTGCCATTCATCCGGCACTAATTGAGCGCAACTTCTTCCATATTGAGGGAGAAACAGTTTACGATTATCTATTCATCTCCCCTACACTCCCCAGAAAAAACGCTGGGCGAGTGACGGATGGGCTGTTGAAGTTATATCTGCATTTAATGGCAGGGGGAATGTGGATTGCTTCACTTGACCCGTACAACGACTGGAAACCAATGGAGTGGGGGCGCATCAAGCCGACAAACCCTCGCATTGATTGGCTTAAAGGTAAGTCGGTTAAGTATGAGTCGCCCCCAAAAGTCCCCAACCGTGTCACTTATTTTGATATTGCCGATTGTATTTGGAAGCGGGTAGCGCGGCGGTACAACATTAAACGCTATGATTCACCGTTAGCCCGACGCTTACAAGATAGGTACAACTTGCTCCGGTTCTGGGAATGGGTAATCTCTCATCCAGAAATCCCGATTATTCTCTGCGAGGGCGAGAAGAAGGCGGCCTGTTTGCTAAGTTTGGGGTTTGTGGCGATCGCACTGCCAGGGATTTGGAACGGACGAGTAGGTAAAAAGGATTTCGATGAAAGGCTGCATCCGGATCTACTACCACTGGCACAACCTGGGCGGAAATTCCAGATCCTGTTTGACTACGAGACGAAACTGAAAACTCGTTGGTCGGTCTACCAAGCAACTGTAAGGACTGGTAAAGCGATTGAGGCTGTTGGCTGTGTTTGCGAAGTTGCACTACTGTCAGGGCCGGAGAAAGGCGTTGATGATTTTGTGGTTGCTAGAGGTGAGGATGCTAACGCACTACTGACGGCAATTATAGATGATGCTCACTCATTGAAGGATTACCAGCAATCGTTCCTCATCAAGCACCGGGGACTGAGAAAGTATAGACCAGATGCGCTGATCAATACAAAATATTTGACCCAAGCAGTTGCAGTTCAGGATAAAGCCGCAACTAACCCACCAGCGCATACAGTATGTGTCTCACGAACAGAACAACAACCGGAAGCAATGGATTTTCCAAAGCCCTCACCACCAGAGGAAATCCCCCCAGGTCATCGCGGAAAAATTCGCTACAAACTCAAAAAATTGAGACAGAATAAACAACCCAAAAGTATTGTCTTCCCACTCACTGGGTTAGTGGTACTGATTTCTGATATGGGAACAGGTAAAACCGAGTTAATGCGTTGGTGGCGAGATGCTCACCCAGATCAACGATTTCTCAACAACGGGCATCGGGTGAATCTGCTGAAAAACTTGGCAGAGCGTTTGAAAACCTTGATGTATTCTGACCTTGGTTATGCTGGCATGGCTACTGCACAGGCATTGAGCATCACCATCGACAGTTTATATAAGTTAAACACCCAAGCCCTAGCTTATGGCTGCATTTTCATTGACGAAACTTGCCAATACCTGACACACCTACTGCATAGTAATACTTGTAAGGAACACCGCGCCCTGATATTGTCCGTATTAGAACATATTGTTTACAATGCGCCTTTAGTTGTCATCGCTGACGCTCACATGGACGACATCACCATCGACTTTTTCCTGTCCATGCGACCCGTTGGGGAGCAACCATACATTATCAAAAATGAATGGAAGAATGGAGAGCGCACCATCTATTGGTATGAGGGGATGGATTCTTCCGCGTTGGTGGCGCAAATCTCGGCGGCAATCATGATGAGTCAAAAACTCATGGTGGTGTCTGACTCAAAGCGGTTCATCAAAAAACTGGAACGGATGTTCACTGTACGTATTGAACCATCATCTGCGCCTTCTCACCCACACACGAACCAAACTACACCATTGAGAATTTGGTCGATTCATTCAGATAATAGTGGTTCTGAAGAAAACGTAGCATTTATCAAAGACATTACCAACGCTGTCAAGAATATAGATGTACTTCTAACTTCGCCTAGTCTGGGTACTGGTGTTGACATCTCACAATATCATTTTGATTTAGTATTCGGTGTATTTCATGCCGTGAGCCAAACTGCCACCGAATGCGCTCAACAGCTGTGGCGTTATCGTCCCAAAGTGCCAATTCATGTGTGGGTGGCTCCTACTCCACCCTTCGGCTACAAAGAAACCAACCCTACCAAAATTAAGGAACGGCTACTTCAAACCAATGAAATTACTGCTTTTTTAATCAAAATCGACCGTGAAACAGGTAAGCGTGGGGTTGAGAAAGACTGGGCATTAGACGCTTACTGTCAAATTCAAGCTTCTCGTCACCAATCCATCAATAATTTACGTGCTGATCTGAGATCGCTGTTGTCCGATATGGGCAATACTATCGTACCTACCGGAGATCATCTTGATGTTGAGGCTTGGGAATCCTTAAAATATGCGGCTGACGCTCTAGATGCTGCTCATCATCAGTCTGTCGCCAAAGCCAATACCATCTCCAGAAGTGAGTACCGCGCACGGCAAAGTAAAGATTATCTTTCTCCCGATGAGGCTTACGAGTGTGAGAAGTTCCGTATTTGGGATTCCTACGGTATGGAAGTCACTGAATCTCTAGTCGAGAAAGATAACGGCGGTAAATTAATCAGTGCGATCGCATCTTTGGAGGCTATTTTAGCTTCATCCCAAGAGACAATCCTGGATTCTCGAACTAACCAACAATACCCCGCACCACCAGAATTTGTTAGTGCCAAAGACTTAGCAGAAAGAAACAAACTACCTTTCTGCATGGATTGGAGTAATTATTCCGCCAAATGGTTAGCTCGTTTCAACTTAGGACTACATGACATTCTCAAAAGATTAGTCACCGGAGAAGAAATTACATCTGCCGACGAACAACTATTACTTATGACCCGCAGAGCTAAAGAGTGCGCTGCTCACATTAAAGCAATTTTGGGGTTTACTATCCCAAGTGATTGCCAACCAATTTGGTTGTTGGCCACTTTAGTCGCGCAGTTGGGGCTAAGTTTAGATTTTCGTAAACAAGGAAAACGTGGACAACAAGTAAAATTGTTCTTTCTGTCTAAATCAGAACTAAATTTTGCATTACAAGTTATCGCTCACCGTCAGAAACAACGGGCTGATTACATCCAAACCCAGCCCTTGCAAGGGTTAGACCTGAGTTCACCCTCCGTATCCACCCCCCTGACAAATGGTATAGGAAACTCCCTTGTTGAGGGGGTAGATACTACAGCTTCTAAAGAAGTAGGGGGGCTTCGGTGCAGGGGGGCAGAAGGGCAAGAATCTTTCACCCCTGCGCCCCATCACCCCTGCGCCCCTGCCTCTGAATGCGATCGCACCGCCCTACTTCATTGTGTAGAAATGCTTCGCTCTGGTATTGCTCTAGGATTTGATGCTATCAAAGGAATTCTCAAGCGGTGGACGACTGATTGGCGATGGGAAGTGGTGCTGGAATTGGATGAGATCGCACCGGATGAATTGCAGGCTCTAGCTCTTGCATTTCCACAGTTTTATGACTGGCTTTCTGAGGCGGTGCTGCCAGTGGAGGGGGGCTGAATTATTATCAAAGCTAACGGCTTACTATTACAATTTATTACCTTTTTTCTCAGCAATATTACGTTGACTGTACTGTTTCCCCTTGCAAATTTATTTTTTGAATAAAATGAGGTTAATGCCTTTGCTGATCCGATTTTTTGACCACTTCGACTTTCCCAGTTTTCTCGAAGTCGTTTTCTTCAACCGGGGCAAGCAGTGATAACGATGATACCGCTCCTAATATTTGTTCTTCTTTTACCTCCAAATACTTGTAAAGCTCATCCAAGGTGCGATGTCCAGAAATTTCCTGAATTACTCTTAAGGGAATTCCGGCATTACTCATGGTTGTGAGTGCTGTGCGACGAAAACTATGTGAGCTTACGCCCTCAATTCCTGTTCGTTGACAAGCTACTCTCACTATCCACAGTGCCGAATCTCGGTGCAGGTGGCTACCCGCTCTGGAGTGGTCTGGATTTCCCGGAAATAGCCACAGTGAATCATCTCGCGGTTGATATGCTTGTAGCCTGATTCGCAACTCTTGAATTACAGGTATGGCGCGGGTAGCCAGTTTATTTTTTGTATTCCCTTTGCGAAAAGTGATTTTATTTCTGACTTTTCCTCTGGAGTCATACACATCGCGCTTGAGCAGGGTCACTGCTTCCGAAGCTCGACAAGCGGTGTAAAGCATCACGGCAAATAACGCTTTGTCTCGTAGTGAGTCTACTCCCTGCGAGAACAGAAGTTGAATTTCTTCTGGTGTGAGGATTTTGGCTCTGCCGTGCCGATCAATCTTCAACTTGCCTCTTTAATTACCACCCCCGTTGTTTTCTGATTATCCCAGTCTAGGGGGACAAGAGCGATCCTCTGTGCGAAGGTTATAGCGTGCAGTGAGAGCAGGGGTTGAAAGTCCAGCTAAACTCTGTACAGTTACAATATCAACACCAGCATTTAACAAATCCCAAATGAACGTATGCCGCAGATCGTGAGGCGAGAATGGTTTGATACCAGCTTGTTCACCCCGCTTGTGTAAAATAAATAACACTGCCTGGGGCGTAAGCCGTTTGTGAACTACACGCCCAGATTTATTGACTTGACATAGCAAGGGGCCGGGTGTGCGAGTTCGGATTTCAATCCAATCATTAACGATAGCGATCGCGCTTGGAGATAAATAAACAATCCGATCAACTCTTGGGTGACTGGAGTGGAGTTTGATGTCTCCAGAATGTGCCAAATCTTTTAGCTCCAGACCAACCACTTCACTCCGTCGCAGACCAGCACCGCGAAGGAAAGCGATGAGTGCAGCGTCTCTAAAACCTGCTGGGGTGAGATCGCTAAAGCAAGTCTGCATTAAAGCATCAAGCTCATCTTGACTAAGCACCCTTCCGCTTAATTCTTTTGGCACTTTGACACTCTTGATGTCAACAGCACGGGCATAATCAATCGGGTGAATCAGCCCGGAGTGTAGAGCTTGTTTCAAAACGCCCCTTAAGGCGCATAGTATTCGGTTAACTGTTGCTGGCTCGTACTTTTGGATGAGTGCGGTGCGGAGAGCTAGGGTGTGTTTGTAGCGTAATTCTGACCAATTCAAAGTCAGATGGTCAGCTTGATGCTCAGTGAGCAATTGAGCAATCAGGTTGAGCGAGTGCTTCATTGTCGGTTTCGATCCCGGACTTAGCGTCGAGAGATAAACAATTGCTGGATGTTTGGTCAAAGGTGGCGTACTCGTCAAAACCAATGAAGTAAAAGAGTTGGTAGACATTGCGGATCTAAATCTTCTAGAAAATTATATTCCGCACAGTTATATTTTGATAAGTAATCTACAGCCAAACAAGCAGGTACAGTCATACTTTGGGTACGGGGTGTGAGTATCAACGGATGCTGTTGGCGAAATAGACACTTGATATGTAAAGATATATCAAGCGATTGCTGAGGTTTCTTCTTTAAAAATACTTGGGCTGCGAACGCAGCACGTCATTTTAGCTCCACAACTGAGGAATGTCTGTCTAGTCAAAAAGACGCGCACCTGGCTATGTAAATTAACGTGCAGAGCGATTTCTATATTTCTGAGGCAGGATTACACGTTCTAGCCCTAACCTGTAGTGCGGTTGATTATCTATATTGGTATTGATGTGACGAATGACACTCATTGAAGCGTTCGCGTAAGATAGATTTTTAGAAATACCCATAAAGTAATAATGATAAAATTAAATATCTATTTAGTTAGGCATTTTTAAAAGTGAGAACTAGCTATAGCAATCCTAAATCATTTGTGAAATTCTCTTTCTTTTCTTTCTTTGTGTCCTTTGCGGTTCGTTAAAAAGAATACTTTTTCACAACTCAGATAGGATTGCTATAGTAAAAGTTGATAATTTACGTGATATTCTTGAAGAAGTATACAAGCTGTCAACACGAGCTTGTAACCGGAAATACTTATATTAATAAAAGTGATAAAATCTAACTTTTGATTATGTGCATAGATGAAACGATAGCCACTGATATTAAGGCAGCCTTAGCTAGGGTAGCTTACTATTTAGATGACTTTGGTAGCCATCTAAGTCATTTAGATTATTCTATTGAAAATCTAGAAGATTTAAAAGAAGAATTTGCAGAGGGAACGGATCAAGATTCAATTGATACTTACTTGTATGCTGTGTTGTCCCGGATAAAGTCTACAAGAAATCAACTAACAAAAGATATCGAAACTATTAAAAGTTGTTTATCTTATTTTGTTGAATCATCCAGTAAGATCCCTGAATTTACTTACAAAGACAAAATCTAAGTTATGCAAATATTTTCTGGAAACTTAATGGCACAAATTAGAAAAGCTAAAAATTACCCAGATGACACTCATATTGTGGAAATAAGATTTTTAGATAATCCAACATTTGATTTAGGACATGATTACGTTGGCAGCTTTCAAGATTGTATTAGCAATGCTGCGACAAGCTTTAAAGATTTATCTAAATTAGCTAACTGCTGAGACAAAATGGTAATTGGCTAGAAGCTCGTTGCGAGTGCGGGCGAGAAAAAGGTAATCTTTTGTGGTACTTGATAGTTTCTCAGCCGTCCGGGGAAGAGAGCATTATCGAAAATTTTGGCACTGTGCTTTGTCGCTGGAGCAATGAGCAAGCATCATAAGGTGTGGCAACAACTCAACCCACGCCAACAAACTACCCTCACCGCTATTTACCGCGCTGATCAAGCTGTAGAGTCCGCACAAAAACAAGCTTGGCACAAGGGGTTGTCCAGAGAAAAGGCTGCTGTCTGGCGTAATCTGCAATATTATTTTGAACCTACTAGTCACGAAACTTTATTGCACAGGCTGTTGAGACAAGCTGATGTTGTTGATCAAGGGCTAGGTTCAACTTTGCAGGTTTTGGAAAGACACCAGCTGATCGGATGCGATTATCGCCAGAACGAACTAATTTCAATCAAGCTCACGACAACTGGACGTGCTGTTGCCCGTGCAGGTTTGGGTGAATCAGCAGCCAAAAAGCCACCCAAGGGACAACTTAAACCCAGACAGTGGGAGGCATTAGCAAAAGCCTACCAAGCAGGTGATCAAGGAATAGACGGTGGCGGAAGTTTTGGTGATTATACTGGTTTTAGCTGGCAGTGGACTTGGTTAAGACTGCGAGATTATCCCGGAGGCGGTTTGGTTGAAGAAGTTGGTTATTGGAAGGACGGTAAGCACTCTTATAAGTTAGTTATTACTGAGGCTGGGTTTGAGTTTTACAAACAGCAATGGGAGCATTACCACACCTGATTCTTAACTTGCAGGAACGCAGCGATCGCTGATTATAAATATTAATCCTGTCACTACAATATTAATCAGTATGCGAGTCCAACGAATATCACCAGAAACCGAGATTTTACTTGTACAAATTGCAGAGAAACATTACCCACGCACACGCTTTAAAGCAATTGAACAGCTTCAGTTCACAGTAGATAGATGGGTAGAAATTGATTTCATCGCTTACTTAAGTGAATCTGCGGCCACAGCAGAAGATAAACCATTTAGCAATCCTTTTCACAATTACTACCGAAGAGACAGATTTGACTTTAACGTATCTTTTTCACTCGTGGATAATTTTTTGCTGGTGTCCGGCAATTGGCATGACGTAATTCTGACTTTGAAATATAGACCCTCTGGTTACTCATGGCTGGATGAATCTGAAAATGTCCCGCGTCCTTCTCCTCATGGAGATAAACTTGAGGCGATCGCTCAAGAAATGCACCCTTTGCTTATCAAGTAACAATCACGCTTAATCGCCTACTAGGAATAATACAGTCTCAAAACTCTTTCAGAACCTGCCTTTCAACTTGTAATTAAGAAATAGGCAATATCAAATTGCTTAAAACTGTATCTCCCCAAATTATCCAAATGTGGGTTTGCAGACAAGCGAGAATTTTTCCAACACCAGAACAAGGGTTTGAGGTACTTGAGTGCAGGAGTATGGCGATCGCCGCCCTTTCGTACTGATATTAAAGCATAATTTTATACAAGATAATTGAAGAGTAATTCTGCGTAAATATTAATCGTATTTAATATCGGACAAAAGATAAGGGTATCTTATTTTGTGTTGTAGTCTTGTATTACAATGTAACTTAAAGCATAATTATGAGCGAACAGCTTAGTTAATGGTTTCAAGCGTGGCACAACTAACCATTCAAATACCG
>NZ_JACJQW010000065.1:0-25834 GCF_014696905.1 Nostoc sp. FACHB-190 | reverse complement strand
GGTTTTTGCTGTCATGGTACTACTCAAGTGTACGATTTATTCGCCTTTAAACGTTGGCTAGTCTGTGTTTCTTCTATATTTTGCTAGTGCGTCGCCGCGCTAGTTAGAGGCTCTTTTCTTAATCCCAGCAGTGCCTAAACATTTTATACATTTTACTTGAATGTATGTTTTAGCGTAGGCGTAGCCCGCCATAGGCATCGCCTGGCCTTGGAGTAGCGCATCGTCACTCGTTTTTGCCCGACTTCAGAAAATCGCGTTGCTCCCAAGCGATCTCCCTTGCTTTTTTGGTGGCTATCCCTGCTTATATGACTATGGATTACTTATCAAAATATAACTGTGCGGAATATAATTTTCTAGAAGATTTAGAGCCGCGATGTCTACCAACCAACTTTCTTCATTAGTTTTGACCTTTTTTGAATTTAAAACGCAAAATTCACTGAGGAAGAAGAATTCTTTTGACGTTAAAACTCCACTTCACACCACTCAACCACGCCGTTGTAGGCAGTAACATCTTGGGTTCTCAAGTGCGGCGGCAGCGATTCATCATCAAATGTCAACGTTATCACATGAGTATCTTTGATGCTCAAAGAGCATTTTCTGATCTCGCTGACTCTCGCTGTCAACCCGCTTCTTGTGCCAATCAGATACTTAACTGATAATCCAATTTTCATCTGGGCAAGTGGTATGGCCATTGCTCATCTCCTGTTTCCGCAAAAGCAAACTCTTGAGCTTTATGACAATCATTTACAATCACAAACTTACCGTGTAGATGCTGTGTAGACAACTCTAGAGAAAGTCTTGCCCCGCTTGACTTTCAACAGACGTATCTGGTGAACAGCGTGTGTAGACGTGGTACAGAAAGCTGTATAGACAGTAAAAATTTATTTGAGTAGGGTTAGAATACCCACACCCTACACCCTATTTGTGACGACGAGTGTAAGGAAAATCCAAGTTTTCCACGGCAAGGCGTTTAGTTTCTTCGCCGCGACGGTCATACTTAGAAGTTGTTGCAGGTGAAGCGTGTCCGGCTAATTTCTGTACAGTCACAATATCTGTCCCAGAATCTAGCAAGTCTGAGCAAAATGTCCGGCGAAAGTCATGGGGAGAAAAAGACTCTACCCCTGATTCGGCAGCGCGTTTGCGAACAATCAGCAACACTGCTTGTGATGACATTCTCCTCAACTGTACCTCTCCACCTTTGCGAATCGGGCATAACAACGCTCCAGCTTTGCGACCACGAACACACAGCCAATCTTCAACCAGTGCCATTGCGCTTATCGGCAAATACACTGTCCGATCTTGATCACCTTTACCTTGTCGAACTTGTAATTCGCCATTACGGCTCAAGTCTTTTAAATCCAGATTTACCACTTCCGCCCGTCTTACCCCCGTACCGCGCAGTATGGCAATCAAAGCGGCATCTCTTACGCCCTGTGGTGTGGGGTCGTCAAGACATACCTTTAGCAGTGCGCCAATTTCTTCCGATGTCAACGCTCTGCCCTTGAGTTTTCTTTTGACTTTCACACTCTGAATATCTACAGCCTTAGCATAATCTTTTGCATCCATTAATTCCAGCCGCAGTGCTTCTTTGAGAACTCGGCGTAATGCACACAGCATTTTATTCGTTGTCGCTGGAGAATATTTTCGGGCTAAGGCAGTACGAATCGCCGCCGTGTGCTGATAGCGCAAAGCAGCCCAATTGAGCGTATAAGCATCACACTCCCCATTGGAAATCAAAGCTGCGATCGCATTGAGTGCTTGTTCCATTGTCCGTTGAGAACCATTTGCCAATGCTCCCAGGTAGACTGCCACTGGGTGAATGGTCAAAGGCGATGGAGTGGCTAGGGCTAATGATTGGACTGGCACGCGAGACATTTACTTATCAGAACACGCATTCTCATAAGTAAATTTTCCCATCCAAAGGGACAGCGCGATCGCCTTATGCTTCCATTGGCAACACCGATTCATCCAACCACTCATAAAACTGCGGCAGCGCAAGGGCAATCGCCTGCAATTCTTCTTGTGCTAAAGCCTCCAGTTGCAAAACAACGTGCCACCGCCAATCAGTGGCCCATCGCTTGAGAATGCCTTTGATAGCCTCGGCTCCTTTGGTAATACCAGAGCGAAGTATTTCTACACAGTGAAGTAGGGTAGTGCGATCAGATGAAGAGGTTTCGGGGCAGGGGGCAAAAATCTGTCTCCCCTGCTCCCCTGCTTTCAAGGAAGGCGTAGTATCCGCCCCCCCAACTAAGGGATTTCCTGTACCAATTAAGGGGGGGGTGGATACGGGAGAAGAAGCCGATTCAACCCCTTGTAATGACTGTGTTTGAGCGTAATCACTCCGTTGCTGTTGACGATGAGCGATAACTTTTAATGCAAAATCTAATTCGGATTTTGAAAGCGAGAACAATTTAACTTGTTGTCCACGTTTACCAGATTTACGAAAATCTAAACTTAGTCCCAACTGCGCGACTAAAGTGGCCAACAACCAAATCGGTTGACAATCACTAGGGATAGTAAACCCCAAAATTGCTTTAATGTGAGCAGCGCATTCTTTTGCTCTGTGGGTCAGATTTAATAGTTGTTCGTCGGCAGCAGTAATTTCTTCACCCGCTACTAATCGTTTGAGAATGTGGTGTAAACCTAAGTTAAATCGAGCTAACCACTTGGCGGAATAATTACTCCAATCCATACAAAAGGGTAGCTTGTTACGTTCAGCTAAATCTTTAGCACTGACAAATTCTGGGGGTGCGGGGTATTGTTGATTAGTCCGAGAATCCAGGATTGTCTCTTGGGATGGAGATAAGATAGCCTCTAAAGATGCGATCGCACCTATTAACCGACCGCCGTTGTCTTTTTCGACGAGAGATTCGGTGACTTCCACACCATAAGCATCGTGAATGCGAAACTTCTCACATTCAAAAAATTCGTCAGGTGAAAGATAATCCTTACTTTGCCGTGCGCGGTACTCACTCCTTGAGATGGTATTTGCTTTGGCGACAGACTGATGATGAGCAGCATCTAGAGCCTCAGCCGCATATTTTAAGGATTCCCAAGTTGCGACATCAATATGATCTCCGACTGGGACAATAGTATTACCCATGTCGGACAACAGTGATCTCAGGTCAGCCCGTAAGTTATTGATTGACTGGTGACGTGCAGCTTGAATTTGACAGTAAGCGTCTAATGCCCAATCTTTCTCAGCCCCGCGCTTACCTGTTTGCCGGTCGATTTTGATGAGAAAAGCAGTGATTTCATTCGTTTGAAGTATCCTTTCCTTGATTTTGGTGGGGTTGATTTCTTTGTAACCGAATGGTGGAAGAGGTGCTACCCAAACATGAATCGGCACTTTGGGACGATAACGCCACAGCTGTTGAGCGCATTCGGTGGCAGTTTGGGAAACTGCATGAAAGACACCGAATACTAAATCAAAATGATATTGTGAGATGTCAACACCAGTACCCAGACTAGGCGAAGTTAGAAGTACATCTATATTCTTGACAGCGTTGGTGATGTCCTTAATGAAGGCCACATTCTCATCACTGCCGGAATTATCAGAATGTACAGACCAAACTCGTAAAGATTTATGGGTGTGGGAATGAGGTGGTTTTAGAGATAAAGTAGCAGCTTCTTGATCCTGTGGTATTGGGTCAGACTCTAAAATCTGTATACTCAAAGATTTGTCAAGTTTCTTGATGAATCGTTTAGAATCCGAAACCACCATGACTTTTTGACCCATCATGATTGCCGCCGAGATTTGCGCCACCAACGCGGAAGAATCCATCCCCTCATACCAATAGATGGTGCGCTCTCCATTCTTCCATTCATTTTTAATAATGTATGGTTGCTCCCCAACTGGTCGCATGGCCATGAAAAAATCAATGGTGATGTCATCCATGTGTGCGTCAGCGATGACAACTAAAGGCGCATTGTAAACAATATGTTCTAATACAGACAGTATGAGTGCGCGATGTTCCTTGCAAGTATTACTGTGCAGTAGGTGTGTCAGGTATTGGCAAGTTTCGTCAATGAAAATACAGCCGTAAGTTAGGGCCTGGGTGTTTAACTTATATAAACTGTCGATGGTAATGCTGAGGGCTTGTGCTTGGGTCATGCCAGCATAACCAAGGTCAGAATACATCAAGGTTTTCAAACGTTCTGCCAGATTTTTCAGCAGATTCACCCGATGCCCGTTGTTGAGAAATCTTTGGTCAGGGTGAGCATCACGCCACCAACGCATTAATTCGGTTTTCCCCGTACCCATGTCAGAAATCAGTACCACTAAGCCTGTTTTTGGGAAGATAATACTTTTGGGTTGTGGCTGTTGTCTCAATTTTTTGAGCTTGTACTTGATTTTTCCGCGATGACCTGGGGGTATTTCCTCTGGTTGCTCTGGCTGCTCTGACTGCTCTGGCTGAGGCAGAAAATCAAAAGGTTTTTCTGGCTTTTGGGTTTGTAATACACATACTGTCTGTTGTGGTATGTTGGTTGTTTCTTTGTCCTGAACTGCAACTGCTTGGGTTAAATATTTTGTATTGATCAGCGCATCTGGTCTATACTTTCTCAGTCCCCGGTGCTTGATGAGGAACAATTGCTGATAATCTTTCAATGAGTGAGCATCATCAATAATTGCTGTCAACAGTGCATTGGCATCATCACCTCTAGCAACCACAAAATCATCAACGCCTTTCTCCGACCCTGGCAGCAGTGCCACCTCACAAGCACAGCCAACAGCCTCAATTGTTTTACCAGTTCTTACAGTTGCTTGATAAACCGACCAACGGGTGTTGGGTTTGGTTTCGTAGTCAAACAGAATAATGAATTTTCGCCCCTTCTGTGCCAGTGGTAATAAGTCAGGATGCAGCCTTTCGTCAAAATCTTTCTTTCCCACTCGTCCGTTCCAGATACCAGGGAGGGCGATCGCCGCAAATCCTAAACTGAGTAAACAGGCCGCCTTCTTCTCGCCTTCGCACAGAATTATAGGTATTTCGGGGTGTCGCTGTACCCACTCCCAGAACAGTATTGGATGCAGTCTGTCTTGTAATCGCAGCGCCAGGGGGCAGTGGTAGCGTTTGATATTGTAACGTTTTGCCACCGAATCCCAAATACAGTTGGGGATGTCAAAATAAGTAACACGGTTTGGGACTTTTGGCGGTGACTCGTACTTTACGGGCTTACCTTTTTCCCCGTCAATACGCGGGTTGGTGGGTTTGAGTCGTCCCCACTCCATTGGTTCCCAGTTTTGTTGCGGGTCAACTCCCGATATCCACATCCCTCCAGTGGTGAGATGTTGGTACGCTTTTAAAAAACCATCTGTCACTCGTCCAGCATTTTTTCGGGGGATAGCTGGGGATATGAACAAATAACTATATACGGTTTCTCCTTCGATATGCCGGAAATTTCGGGCAATTATCTCAGGATGAATTGCACTGGCAACAGCCAATTCATGATACTCGGCTGCTGTTAGATTATTGGGGTATTCAGAAAATGTACTATCTGAAATTTCAGATAACACTTGCGCTCCAATCCCCGATTCTTGGGGGTATTGGTTATTTAACACAGTAGATTCCTCTGATAGCTATGATTTTCAGCTTCAGAGAGAGGTTTTCACACTGCTTTATAAAAATTTACATAATGAAATTATAAATTTTTTGCCAAAATGCAAAAAAGTAGCCAGCAAAAAGTAGCTGTACTTGTGCCTTTGTCGCTATAATGGCAAAGTAAAGCAGCGTGGGTGTTTTCCTGACAAGTTAGTGGTTTTCAGTCGCCAAACTTTCGGCCACTTTCTTAGTCATTCCAATAGCAACCCCGCTCTGGAATTATTGAATTATCTAATTTCCGGGCAAGGCCAACTCCTTAGTAGGTTTTGCCCTTTAAATCGTTTATATTTTTTTACCTCCTTTGATGACCAGCTTGATCTTACAGAACATTGGTTATTTTCGCATCTAGCAAGATTTTGATTGTTAAGTTGTCGTTACCTCCAGTTTTATTTGGTTTTCCTCAAGCTGCCCTTGGCGTTGATTCTGTCTTGGGCTTGCGCTCGAAAACTTGTATGTCGGGTTTGCCTTCATGATGCGTTTGCTGGTGATGGAAAAGCATTAGCAGGCAACAACCCTAATGAATTTTGGGTAATGTATTTTTTGACTACGGGTTGTAAAGTGAAGCTAATTTCCTTAGTGTTGGGGTCTTTCATACTCTCAACTAATGAAAATCTTTCAAGGTTTTCTAAGGCTTTAATTATTGTTGAAGTGGAAGCAGAGTTATCATATTGAGAATTGATTTCAATCAATAAATTATTGAAGCTAAGAAAACTTACATCTAAAGATATTCTCTCTGCCAAGTAAACCATGATGTATCGTTCAAGCGGAGTCAAGACTTCACTAAAAGTTTCATCAAGCATTGACTGAAACTCATCGGTAATAAAAGTTGTTTTGTGCTGATAAAATTTTTCTGCACTTCCAGCAAAAAAATATTTAATTCGTTGGGCTACTGCTTGTAATTCTGCAACATTACCACGATAAGTATAAATTATGTCGAGTAATTTATCTTGATCTGTTAAGCCTTGATCAGTCAAGAATTGCCTTGCAGATTCTGTGTCTAATCCTTCCAATCGAAAGCAAGTAATAGCTTGTTTATATTTCAAGACAGTATTTAAATCGCTGGGAAAAACACGACAATTTAATATGAAGCGGCTTTGATGTTCTTCCTCTAATAAACGTCGTATCAGTATTTTATACTCTAGGCGTTGCTCTAAATTGGAAGCTCTGAATAAAGCTTCAAAGCCATCTAGAACGACTAAACAACGGTGTGAATGTAAATGCTTAATTAAAACAGTAATAATTGCTTGTGTTTGGTCAGGTAAAACTATAGATGGTTCTATTGGGTGGATTAGCTTAATTAAATCAGCCACTAGATCCTGAATTGGTACTGGATGAGTAATTGATTTCCAGATGAGAAAATCAAATTTTTGTGAAGATTCTAAGCTAATATCCGATAAAAGTTTTGCAGATAAAGTACTCTTGCCAATTCCAGGAACTCCGGTAATGGGTACACAGCGATAGTCGCTAATTAACTTTTTTAACTGCAATAGTTCTTGTTTTCTACCATAAAAAACAGATGTGTCAGGAGGCTGACCTTTGATAGAACCTGAACCTTCACTGTTAATGTCAGAGGATAGGTCTGAATTAGAATACTTTCTGACAGCTTGCTCTAACAGAAATCGCGCCTTTCGCTTAATTACTGGTTCCCCTAGAACTTCAGAAAGCAAAGTCCATAGCTGAGGAGCTACGCGACGTTGTAGATAATTGCCAGCGTATGTTGTTTGCTGGGCTATTATTTCAGAAAAATCCTGACTATTCCATGCTCCCTTCAGTACAACAATCTCAGCCTCAGACAAATATCGTCGTTTTTGGGTAAAAACTAAATTGTTAACTGTTGTTACAGCTTCTTCAAAAGTTACAGATGGCAAAGATGGTGAATCAGAGGACTGCTGTTCTTTTGGAAGAATGAGAGGTTTTCTCCCACGTCTAACAAGCAAAACCATAGGTTTACTCTTACCCTAAGTCACAACTCATAGTATTGGTTTTTCACGAATAGATGTTAGATGTATTTTACATTGATGTAACATATTTTGTGCAAGTGCGAAGATAAATTTGCTTTATCTATGTCTAAAGTTGTAGTTTTTCCAAGTCCTCTTAGTTTCGCGGTCAACATGAAAGGCTTAAGTCACTATAAATGTTACTTAAAGTAACCTAAAACAATAATTATGTATCACTAAAAAGAAAAAATAGCAATACTAGTGAAGAAGATTTTTGATAAGAAGGCATAACTAAAAAACTATACCTTTACCCAAAACTTGACAGCAACGACAAGCTGAAGCTTCCAGTAGTTGGGTTCTCAAAGACAAATCTGTATGCTGGACAGCACAAGCAATACGGGTCGGATAACAATACTTTTCGGTTAAGCTCTCATCCTGTCAAAAATGGAGCAGGTTGCACACTTGAAACCATGATAACTTCGTGAGTAAAAGTCACTCCTAATTCCTTAACCGAGAGGTATTGGGTCGGATAAGAAATTTATTCATGGAGCATCAAGAGAGGCAAGCAGAAAATTTTCTCTCCCTGCTCAACCTAAGATTTATAAAAAAATATTAAGAAAACTTAAATAAAGTAGCTGTACTTTTCAGCTAAACAGTGCTTTGTTGGTTGTAATAAAAACCTTGCTAGGCAAGTGCTTTACTTGAGTTTACCAAAAAAATCGAAAGGCTATTATTTAAAAGAGAGTAACCTCTATATTCCCTTTTTAGGATGAATCGACGAACGCCTATGCTCCTGCTGTGTGAAAACACTAGTTATATAAAAAGCTATATATGGGGAATTACCAGTAGATATTTTATTAAGTAATTAAAACTCTAAGTTTGAAAATCAAAATTTTGATAATCATTTAGATAAAATTACTAATTTAAAAAATTAAAATCTAAAATAATATGTCATATTACTGTATAAATCCTCTTTGTGATAAACGTGAAAATCCTGATAGCACTGATACTTGTCTAGGTTGCGGGAAGTCTTTATTAATTAACAATCGAATTCGCCTATTAAAGCCGCTAAGAGAATTGAGTGATAATCCATTTACTTATAATGAAATTTTTGAAATAGAAGATAAAGGAACAGAATGGATTACTGTACCAAAAGTGCGAGTGATGAAAATTGTCAGGTGGACTTCTTCTAAAGCAATTCAATTAATTGAGCGAGAAGCTCTGGCTTTATCATTAATAGATTGTGAAAATATACCACAGACGAATGGTTCAGAAGATTTCTTTACTTATCGTCCTGAGAATAGTCCTTTCATGCTTAGATGTTTAATCATGGACAAAATAGAAGGACAAGACCTAGAAAAATGGATAAACTCTCACCAACCCATTTCACAATCTGTAGCACTTGAGTGGTTAAAGCAGTTAGTAGAAATTTTAGAAAAAATACATAATTCAGGTTTTTTTCATAGAGATATTAAACCTGCAAACATAATGCTCAAACCAAATGGGCAATTAGCATTGATTGATTTTGGAACAGCACGGCAAATAACAGATACTTATCTAACAAAAGTTGGTGCTAATCGAGGGGCAGGTAAAAATGCTGGAGATAATGAAATTACAATTATAATTTCGCATTTTTATACACCATTAGAACAAATTTATGGAAAAGCTGTACCGCAGTCTGATTTTTATGCTCTGGGGCGAACTTTTGTTCGTATGATGACGGGAGTTCGTCTAATGGATTTACCTACAAATCGACACACAGAGAAACTGATATGGAGAGATAAAGCACTACAAATTGATAAACCTTTGGCAGATATTATTGATAGCTTGATGGCTCCCACTCCTGGAAAACGTCCAGCAGATACTAAAATTATTTTACAGAGAATAGAAAAAATTAATGAGCAAAATAAATTTTACAGATTAACAAAATCTAAAGCATTTAGAATTAGTATTTGGCTCGGATTATTGATTTTGGGAACTACGGCATATTTTCAAATATTCTTACCTTTAAGAGCTAAAAGTCTAGTGGTTCAAGGAGAACAAGCTGAATCAGCTAATAATTCTCAGGGCGCACAAAAATTGTTTGATTCAGCTATAAAAATAAGTCCTCAAGTGAGGAATTATATTGCAAATTTTTATTTTGATAAAGCGGCTCGTAGCACCAAGAACTTAGAAGATGCCAAGAAATATTATTCTATATCGATAAAATATAATAATCAAGATGTGGACACCTATACTAATTTAGCTTTTGTCTGCCAATTGCTAAAAGATTATGATTGTGCTACTAGTAATTATTCTAAAGCTTTGCAAATAAACCCCACCTGGGAAGGATATTTTGGGTTGGGAACTTTGTACGATGACATGGGTGAAAAAGACTTGGCAGAGCAACAGTACAATGTTGCTCTAAAATTTAATAAGCAAGCAGCCCAAGTCTTGAACAATTTATCACGATTGAAAAATTTAAAAGGTGACTATGATGCAGCGATCGCTTTAGCAGGAGAAGGATTAAAAAACACTCAAATGCCAAAATTACAAGCTGCATTGTACAAAAATCTGGGATGGGCAAAGTTAAAACATAAGAAATTACAAGAAGCCCAGCAATATTTAAAAAAAGCTGAACAATTAGATATCCAAAGAGCAGATGTTCACTGTCTAAAAGCACAAATATACGATATTTTGGAAGATAGTGATAACTCATTTCTTGCTTGGGAAGCTTGTCTGACACTTGATTCTGACCTACCGGAAGTATTTAACTGGCGAGATAGTTTATTACAGCGAATAATTAAAAAAAATCGTTAGTTATTATAGTAAACTAAAAGTTAGGGTTTTACTTTTCAAAAAATGGCTCGGACTCCGGTTTACTTTTTTTATATTCCTCGATTTATAGCAGTATCAACAACTCTATCAACTCTAATTTTAGTTACTTCATTATTTGCTAGTACCAGCGTCTGGAGTCAGCAAATATTAGAAAAAAGAATGTGTGCAGAACCAAGTGGGCGAATTTATAGTAGAAATGATCGTACTTGGAGAGTAGGAAGAAAAATATGCTTAGGTGAAAAAATAGAGCCGAATGGTAGTCCGGTCAGGGTTCTCTGCTATCTGAATCGACAGTTTATAACTATAGAGCGTAGCACAAGATTTGACAAGGAAATATGCGATCACCCCGCCAAAGAATCCATGCAGTGTTCAGTGGTAAATGTCCTACTTTGCCCACGCAATTTTAAAGGGCCAGAAGATGAACCTAATTCGCCAGCTTTAATAAGTCCCTACGGAAATTCGATTATCAACAATAAGCCGGATATTTCGTGGCGAGCAGTGGCGGATGCTGATAGCTATACAGTAGTGCTAAAAGGTAATAAGGTTGATTGGGAGGTACAAGTAAAGACTAATACTACCGTTATCCCTTACCCAAAAGAGCAAAAAGAATTGCTGTATGGGAATGCTTACAATATTACGATAATCGCCAATCGTGGTAGTAAACGTCTAAGTTTTAGCTCTTCGGTAGTATCTCTTTTACCTTTAAATAAGGTTCAGGATATTTCAGCAAAAGTGCAGCAAGTAAAAGTCCTGGGGTTGCCACCTGATGAGGAGGCGGCGCTTGATCTGGATACTGTATTTATGTCCGAGTTTCTTTTAGACGAGACTATCAAAGAATTGAAAACGCGGATTATAGCTGGTAGTCAAGATCCCACAATCTTTAGGGTACTAGGCGATCGCTATGTAGGTGCGTTATTACTGGAACAAGCGCAACAAAGCTACACGAAAGCAGAACAGTTAGCAAAGAAAAATGGGAACGAAGTTGAATTGAAAAAAATAGAATTAGGTTTCAAAACATTGCAGCAGTTGCGAGAGCGTTGACCACATCATAGCCAAGCACCAACTAATAGAAAAGCTGCCCAATTAAAGGGATGTTGATATTTAGGGTTTAATAACATCTGTAATTGTGCTTGGCGTAAAGCTTCGGACTTAGTTAAATTATTTTTTAATCCTTTATAAAATATTTTCATAAGTAAAGCTGTTGAATCGGCATCTACCTGCCAGAGACTAGCAATCGTACTTCTAGCTCCTGCTTGTGCGGCCACACCAGCAATGCCCAAGGCTGATCTTTTGTTTCCTTTTGCTGTTTGACAGGCGCTTAAAACCAACAACTCAAGCCCTGCTTTTTTCGACTGCTGCATTTTTTCTTTAAGCAAATCATTGAATTCTAAAATAGTAATAGGTTTGTCCCAAGCCAAAATCATTGTTTTGTCAGCAAGAGAGCTAAATTGAGCGTGAGTTGTTAAATGAATTATCGGAAAGTTATCTGTAGTCAGTTCTTTATCCAGCATGGAACTAACAAATTGCTCGTTCAATAATATCTTTGTAGAAGTAATTTCTTCTTTGATGCTGGCTATTTCTGCTTCAACCCCTGGTAGTGGCTTGAGTCCTTCAGGGGCGTTGGCAGCAGAAAAACTTGGTGATTCCTTACTAATTCCTGCAACTAAAGCCCGTAATTGTGAAGAATCTAAAAATTTAGGGAATTGGATTTTTGATCCCATCGTATAGGTGATGGCATAGTGTGTAATAAGATAACTATTGCCATCGTGAAGTATACCCATAGGTATACTTTGAAAGGTTGTATCTAAAGTGAAAACTAAGATTTTTGAAGAGGCTAAATTTTGGATAGGTGCAATCAATAATTTATAAAGTATTTGGCAGTCAGATAGAATTGTTTCTTCTGTGGTATAGGCGAAATTTCTACTTTGCAAAATTTCCAAAATATTGTTAATATGTTCTCTAATTAAAGTCGAATCAATCGAGTGATGATGGATTGAGTTAGACGACTGAGAAATCACTTCCAATGTATCAACTAAGTCGATTATATGAATAATTGTTGAATCTGAATCCTTAATTTCATTTAAAGATACAAGATTGAGTTTGCCGCATTGAAGATAATTTTCTAATTCTGTAATTTTAAATTCTTCGTTTGTTAGAATTACTTTTTGGTAGTCAGGATTAGACTTTGCTATTAATAGTCGAAGGTAATTGCGGTACACAGGTTCAATTTTTTCATTAAAAAAGAATTGAGTATCTGGATTAGTACTTAAGAGATTTCCTCGAACTTGCTGCAAATTCGTGATAGCAGCTTCGTAAAAGTGAGAAGCTTCTTTAAATTTTCCTTGCTGCCCGTATAAATCCGCTAATTGCTGCTGCCATTGATAAGCAATGTCCCACGCTTGAATTGATTGAGCAAATCCCAAAGCTTTATTAAAGTATATTTCTGATTTCCCTGGATTAAGTTTACCCAAAGTTCCCCAGCAGAAAGATTGTAAAAGTTTGTTATCAAGGCTTTCAGCAGTTGTTAGTGCTGATTCCGCAAACTGTATAGCTATATGCTGTAATTGTTTGTCTGTAGTTTTGTATAAATTATTAGCAAAATCAATCTTGGCGTAAACTGATTGACTAGCAGATAGTTCGTCAAATAAGGAATAATTTTGGAAGATTAGAGCTATTAAGTTTTGGATTTTCTGGCTAATATTTTTTTTATTTACGAAATCCTGGTTTTTCTGTAAGTTTACCCATTCCTGAAAATTCAATAGTAATGATAAATTGTTTAATTGAGATTTTAGTTTTATGTCTTTTGGCGTATTTTCTAGATTGTTTATTTGTTGATAAAGCTTGAGAGCAGAAAGTGCATTGTTTTGAATTTCGTCTATAGTATCTTTTTTTAAAATTAATTCTTCTATCCATTTATATTGTGATATTGAACGGTAATATTTTGATTTTTTAGTATTCGCCAAAGATAACAAGAAAAAATTAAAATATGGGTTTGGGGTTTGTGATTGAATAATTTCTTGTAAAACTGCCTCAGATTCGTTTAAATTCCCCAGTAGCCGTAAAACTTCTGCTAAATTTTGTAGTGCCAACAAATTTACTGGAGTAAGTTTTATCTTATGAATTGCTAAATACAGTTTTTGGGGGTCTTGATTTTTAAAAGAAGTTGGAGAGTAAGTTGATTTGCTTATTCTCAAGGCTTCCAAGAGAACATCAAAAGCATTAAGGTATAAACCTAGTCCCTGTAATGCGAGACTCTGGTTAACTAAATTTCCCGTAACGCCATCCTCAAAACCTAATTGGCGATAAAGTTTTGTTGCTTCCTTCCAATCCTGAATCGCTAATAGATATTGTCCTTTATTTAATAAAATATGCCCACTTTGTGTCAATAACTCAGCTTGCTGTTGCTTACTGATTTTGTTAGTAGCTAAAACTTTAACTGGCTTTAATATTGTTATAAAAAAACTTGAAGCCCCACAAAGTAAATATCTACGCCTTGTAATTTTCACTGTTGGCTCCGTTTATTTGTTGATGTATAGGCGGTAAAGCAAGAATTGTCTGATGAAGCTTCCGTTGTTCCAACAAATTTAGAAGGAGAAGCCGATAAAATAATTTCTCCTGATTTGCTTATTACTACTGATTGTGCTTCTACAATTGGTAGAATGCCTTGATTTGGTAATTTTTCCAAATCATTATCAGCAACAGATATAGCAACATTGGGCGACCATCCATTATTGTTAGAAATTTGGGAGTCAAGGTTGCGTGGTGCGCTCCCTGTTCCAATAATCACGAATTTGCTGGGAGAACCTGAATTTGGATTCCCCTGGCAAGATGCAGTAATTTTAGGATCTGCTTGAATTTGTATTGGCTCTACTTGAGCAGGATCAAGCTGTTCATATAACGCTTCAAGCTCAACCCTGCCATCGATTCCCAATTGGGAACTTGCTGAAACGAAGCTGTCATTTGAGAAGAAAAATCCTTTAGTTTTGATAGATACGTTACCGCCTTGTCCTCTGAATGCATTGGCTGTGATACTGCTATTGCCGAATCCAGTGATCGTGTCTGCGTTAATTGTAAGGTTACCACCGTTGCCGTTACCACCGGCTGTTGTAGTGATAGTGCTATTGCCTAATACTAATTTTGTGACGTTCAGAGCAATGTTGCCTCCTTCGCCTGATCGGGTGGATGCGGTAATAGAGCTATTGTTTAAAGATGCGGAGTTAGCGACGATCCCAAGTGTACCTGCATCTTTTGTACTGTCATTCCTAACTCCAATTTGAGCATTATTTTCTAAGATTAAATTACCGGTTCTAATAAAAACATTTCCAGATAAAGCATCTGAGGGTTGCCTGAGATTGTATATGTAATTTACAAAAGGATCACTAGAGCCTACAGATGAGGATATTCTACTAGGATTTAAAGAAGGATTTACTAATCCTGAGCCACTAAGATAGACTGTTTCAGAAGAATTGATATTTACATTCCCGGAGTTACCTGTTCGTAAACCAGACGCGGAAATTGCAGCTCCGTTTTCAACAATTAATTGCTTTGTATTAATGCTTATGTTACCAGCATCACCAGAAGAAATAGAGAGCGATGAAATATTGCTTGGAGAAAATGTAGGAACAGGTTCTGTTCCGTAGGCAAACAAAACTAAGTCAGAATGTCCACCTGAAACTTTTAAGGTTTCAGAAGCATTTATTGTTATTTTTCCTCCCTGCCCTTCTCCAAACGTAAAAGAGCTTAAAGATCCTCCATCTTGAATTACCAATTTTTTGGTTGATATTGTTACATCACCTGCATTACCTGAACCATAAGTTATAGTTCCAAACACAGAAGCAACTCCAGAGCTTTCATTGATTGCTACGCTTTTTATTTCTGTTAATTCTGACGAATTTACTGTTAGATTTCCACTTCTTCCAGGTCCAAAAGTGAGAGTAGAAACAACTTCAGAATCTTGAGCGATTATCTTGGGGGCAGAGAGAAATATATCCGCCCCTTGTCCAAAAATAGTTGCAGTAATAATACCTCGATTAACTCTTCTTATACCAAGAAAGGGCTGTACGTTAAACGAAGTTATTCCTGTTAGATTTAGCGTATCCGTTGCATTTACACTAATAGCTCCTGGAGTAGGAGATGCAAAATTCGCAATTAAGGCCAACGAGGCATCTGTAAAAGTTACATTTTTACCGTGAATAGAAATATTTCCTTGTGCAAAGCCACTTGTATCCAACAAAGATTGTTTATTAAAGCTAATGTTTTTAAACTCATGGACTCCTGTATAGTTCCAATCGTTAGAAAGCTTAACTGTACCGTTGTTAATAGCACCTATAGCAATCTGCCCAGAAGGAACAGTAACTAATCCACCGTCAAAAACTACCTCCCCACCTATTAAAGCAAAGGTTCTACCTGGTTGTAAGCGTAATCCTTCACTTTGACCTGATTCCAATAAAGTAATTGAAGCAGCTACTTGATTACCGATGATAAACTGGTTGTGTCCAGCCCCTTGCACTATTATAGGAGCCGATGAATTTGTGGTAAATTCTAATCCTAGAGGTACATTTATGCTTAATAGTGAATTATTTTGAGGGATTGTAGTACTAAATTTAATACCATCGGAAAAATTAAGACTGTTAGCTGTACTTGCCAAGAAAGAGCCACCTACTTGTAAACGTGCATTCTTACCAAATAAAATTCCATTGGAATTGATTAAAAATAAGTTTGCATTACCATTAGTTCTAATTGTTCCATCAATTACTGAGCTTGATATGCCTGTTACACGGGTAATGATGTTTTCAATATTTACGGAATTATTGAAAAAAGCAGTTTTTCCAGTAGAGATAGAAAAATCGCTAAAACTGTGATATAAATTTCTCCCAACCTGAGTTCCCCCGTCAATTATTATACTACTACCTTGATTGTTGATGGTAGAACTTGCTGGAAGTGTCTTGTCTGGAATAATTTGCGCTGATGCAGGAGTAAATTTAACAGTATCAAAAGTTAATAATAATACAATTATAGTACTGTTTATTTTGCTCATCGTTAATTTTTAGGTCTTGTAAAATCTTTTACTAAAAAGCTGCTGCTAAAAATAAAATAAAATATTTGTAGGTTAAAAATCAAGAAAATATTACAATGTACTTACCTGATGGCCCAAAAACTTCTGTATTAATACAAAATATTCAGTTTTTACTTCGACCATTAGAAACTTTAGATAGTTGGCAACAGGAATATGGGGATACTTTTAGGCTTAGAGGGAATGAAATGCCGCCTCTTATTTACTTTAGTAGCCCGGAAGCAATACAGAAAATTTTCACATCCGAACCGGAGTATCTTGGTTCTATACAAAAAAGTGATTTAGTGAAACTCTTGTTAGGAGAAAATTCCATAATTTTTCTTGGGGATGAACGCCACCATCGTCAACGGCGGATGTTATTACCCCCCTTTCATTCGGAACGAATGCGTTGGTATAGTCAGGTTATTTGCGAAATAACTGAAGAAGTTATAAATCGATTATCTCCTGGAAGTTTTTTTATAGTTCAGTTAGTTGTAAAGGAAATTTCTATGCGTGTGATCCTTAATGTCGTATTTGGATTGCAAGCAGGTGAACGTCAAAATAAAATACGGTGTATAGTAAATTCCCTTTTTGAGAGTTTTGATAATCCCCTAAGTCAAGTTTTGTGGTCTTTTCTTCCTATTATAAAAAATTGGGGTATATTGAATCCACAATCGCGCTTAATAGACCAGCTAGATCAAGAGATATATGCTCTTATTGCTGAACGTAAAATGTCAAAAGCTAGAGATAAAGATATTTTGAGTATGCTTATCGAAGCAAGAGATGAGTTTGGTAAAGCAATGACGGACATTGAGCTTCGAGACTCTTTGGTAACTTTATTATTTGCTGGATATGAAACAACTGTTTCCGCTATCTCATGGGCATTATATTGGAGTCATTACTTACCTGAAATTCAAGCAAGGCTTTTGTTTGAACTTCGAGCAAACTCTAATAAAGATAAAAATGAAGTAGCTCGATTGCCGTATCTAAATGCGGTATGTTCTGAAACATTACGACTTTATCCAATAGCTTTAAATGCGTTTGCACGATTCGTAAAGCAGCCGATAGAAATTGCAGGATATTACCTAGAACCTCCAACAATTGTTAATGTCTCAGTTTATTTGGCACATCAAAGGCAAGAAGTGTACCGAGAGCCTAAAAAGTTCATACCGGAGAGATTCTTAGAACGCCAGTTTTCCCCGTATGAATATTTGCCGTTTGGTGGAGGTAGTCGCAGATGTGTTGGCGCTGCCTTGGCGCAGCTTCAAATCAAACTTGTATTAGCAACTATTCTCTCTCGTCTTCAATTGAGTTTGGTGAGCAATCAGGCTCTTAAGCCTGTTAGGAGAGGAATTATTATGTCCCCACCTAGTTTAGAAATGATTGTGAAGGGAATTGATCAAAAAGGATTGTATTGAATCTGGAAATAAATCCCGTTTTCTTGTAAGGTTTGTCTTGGCGAGTCTACAGACATCAAAGGAAGACCCCAATCGAGTTGAGCAAAGAAGCGATCTCCCTGTGACCAACGTAACCCTAAGCCAGTAGAAGCCAGGGTATTAGTACTATTGTTAGAGGTACTATTCCATACAATACCAATATCAGTAAAGTATATGCCTTGCAACTTAGCGTTGATTTGAGGTAAGCGAAAAATAGGAAATTGGATCTCTGCGGAAGCGAAAGTGCCATTATTGCCCAGCAACAAGTCTTGGCGATAGCCTCGTACACTACTTAAACCCCCTAAGCCGAACTGCTCTAGAGATACAAGATTTGTAGTTGACAGTTGCGAACTGAAACGAAGCAGAACTAAAGTATCGGGAGCTAGAAGTTGCGCCCATTGGGATTGTAATTCCCACGAGAAAAAGCGACTGTCAGGTGCGGTGGGATTGACGGTGGCATTAAAAGCGCCAATGCCTAAATTAAATTGCGATCGCAGAGCAAAAGCTTGTCGGCTGTTCCGAACAGTCCACTCTTGAAAGAATCGGAGAGCCGAGATTCTGGTACGCCCTTCATTGTCAGATCCAGGCTGAGGAAAAGGAATACGTTGTTGTAGAGGCACGAAACTAATTTCAGTTTCGCGCCGAGATGCAGTCAGTCCAAGAGCAAATTCTTCGTTGACAGAGCGAATTATCGGCTGGCGAAACGTAAGTTCGTAAAATTGTGAGCCAGATTTTATGTCAAGACTGCTGAAGGGATTTTCGATTACTCTACCTTCAAAAATGCCGTAATTAAAAGAGAGAGTGCCTTCATGAGGGTTTAGAGGGATGCTGTAGGCAACATTCAGAAAATTACTTCCCTCTGTATTGCTGTAAGCGATATTTAGCCCGTCCCCAAGCCCCAGCAAATTAGCCTCTTTTAATTGCAATTGCCTTTGTAAGTCGCCAACACTGGGTGATCGCTGGTTGTCGAAAGACAGTTGGGTGCTAAAAGTTTTTGCCTCCGTAATCTCAACAACTAGTAGAAGTTCCCCAGGCAGATTCCCGGCTCGTAAGTCTGCGGATAAATTTTTGATCAAGGGATCTATTCTTAATAGTTGTAAAGACTTCACCAAAACTTCTTTGTTGAGCGGGCCGAGATTAGAGGCTGCTATGCGACTCCGAATATAGCCAGGATTTAGGCGTTTTGTGCCGATAACTTCAATATCTCTATCTTTGAGCTTGGTTTCAATGATTTGAATTTTAACAACCCCGTCCTGAATTTTTTGCGGCGGAATATAAGCACCAGACTGGATGTACCCTTTACTGAGGTACAAATCACTGATTTTCTTTCTAGCCTGATACAAGTCAGCAAGCGTGACCGGGCGATTAGTGTATTTTTCAAGAATTTGATCTAAGACTTTTTTGCTGAAAACTGTACCACCAATAACTTCAAATTTAGAAACAGTGAAAGTTTCTTGATTCGTATCAAATTCTTCTTCGGGCGTGGTAGAAGGGGTTGGAGCAGGAAGATTTGGAAGGGTGGGTATTGGCTGAGGCTCCTGATTTGGTAGGGGAGTAGTTGAAGGTGGTTGAACGTCTCGCGGAATGCTGTTAATCTGAGCTTTCACACTACAGTCAAACAGGGCTAACACAATGAAAGCCCCAAAAAACTTGCTAATCATTTATGCTGAATTTAGAGAGAAAGTATGATTGAAATCACTAAAACTTTCTAAAACAATATTTCCAGTATTTTCCACTATTTCAAATCATATAAAATTCAGCAATCGAAGAACAAGATTTTAAGACTGAACTTAAGAGTTTTAAAGAGTCAAGCAAATATGATGTGAACTCTCAATTCCTTATAATAGGTGAATTTCGATATTTCAAAGTTTTTCTTAGTAACAAGAAAAAGCTAAAATATATTTTAAGTTGAATCATGTTGATATCAATGTAGTAGAAGCTCACAAAATTAGCCGATAAAAATCTGCTGCCATTAATAAGGAAAAAAATTATTGCAACTATCACAAGATAGATTATCAATCACAAAAACTATCAACCCGCAAATCGCGCCAGACATCAGAAACCTGCCAGCCGGAGTTACCCACAGACTGAACCGGAGGATTGTCTAACAATGGAATGTAGTTAGGTTCAGGCTCTGGGACGACGGGTACAGGTTGCTCGATTGCAGGTGGTGTCAGAGGAACAGTCTCAGACTGGAGAAGTTGGTCTTCGGCTAACTCGATTTCCCGCATCTGTCTGAGAGTAAGCTTGTCAGATTTTTTGATAATTTTCATGAGAGTTAAAAAATGTAAAAAGTAGTGGTGAAAAAGAGCTAATTACCCAAATGAGAAGTAGACATAGCTTTTGAATCAGTTCCAGAAAGAATGTAAAAGCTCTGATTAAAATCAGGACTAAAATCACACAGGATAACTAGAATACAACAGATTAAGGAGAAATACGAGTGGTCTGTCCAGTCCTAATCCGGTTCTCAGACCAGATATGCAGTAAACATAATCATGTGATGACGGCTTGAAATTTAAATTGAATACACGATCACAAGCAGCAGAAATGCAAAGATATAAGAAGCATTGAAAAACCCCAACCTTAGCTAAGGAGTGGGGCTGGAATAATAAAGACTATTCTCATGATGACACAAAGGAACACTTATCTCAGCCATGCCGGACTGGAGGTGGGGTAATGAACAACCCATCTTCTAGACGCAAAAAGACCACCGCCGTAACGAGCGCAACTCCAAAGCCAACAAAAAAGCAGCCCAAACAAGAAGAACCAGAGGTAGTAACTGTTGAAGTGGCGGTTGTTGAAGTTCCAGAATTAACGCAGGAGGAAAAGAGCGATCGCGTTAGGTTAGAAGAAAAAGTTGAGACAGCGTTTTACGAAGCGGGTCGTGCTTTGAGAGAACTGCGAGATCGCCGTCTCTACCGTTCAACGCACAAAACATTTGAGGAATATTGCAAAGATAGATTTGGGTTTGAGCGTCGTCATCCCTACAGATTAATTGAGGCGGCAGATGTTGTAGATAATCTGAAAATGTGTCCAAATTGGACACAAAATAATGCTGTGTTCAAAACAGTAACTGTAGAATCTGTTGCTATACCAGTCCTGCCAACTAGTGAAGGACAGGTACGGCCACTGACAACACTAGAACCACAGCAGCAGCAGAAAGCATGGCTCAAAGCAGTCGAAGCCGTTGGGGGTAAAGTTCCTTCTGGGCGTGTAGTCAAAGATATTGTAGATAAAATTCGAGAGCGAACAAAAGTACCGAATCCCTACCGCGAAGGCGAAATCTGCATACTTGTTCCAAAGGACAACCCAGATTTACGAGGTAAGGGCGGATGCTGGGGTGTAATAATTCATGTTGGCGATTACAGTTGCACTGTTCAAACTTGGGACGGGGAATACACAGTCAAAATTGAACACCTGAAATCCTTAGAACTGCTGGATGATGATTGTAAATCAATGCAACAGTTATGTATGCGATTGCGGCGATTGCATCAAGTGGCAGACCATGACCCGGCTGTGGATTGGCTGTTGCAGGGGTTGGGGAAACAGGCGAAGCCGTATTTGTCAGGGTTGCAGGCGAGGATATTAGGGGCGATGGAACGGGAGTATAAGCTTGAGGAAAGAAAAAAGTGAGCCACCTCCCAGAAATCAGGATTGATACTGTACTTTGTTTGAAAGGCAGTGTCTTAATGGTCTTTTACACACCTGGACAATGGTGACGTTCTCTCCCGTTAACCTTGCGGTATAACAGGAGCTTCTAATCTAGAACTAGATAGTTGAGAACCATCAAATTCCAAAAAAGCTTCGCGCTTCACAGGCTGGGTAATCCCAAAGCCTCCACGCGCAGACAAGATGAGTCCCACCTCGCTAATTGCCCGATTTAAAATATTGACTGCGGCATTCTCATCTCTATCCATCAATAACCCGCATTTCGGACAATGATGCAAACGAACAGAGAGAGTTTTCGGGACTTTGCAACCGCAGCCGGAACAATTCTGGCTCGTAGAATGAGGGTTAACTTTCACGACTCGGACACCGCGTTTGACCGCCACTGCTTCCAAGATATTGAGAAATGCTCCCCATGCAGCATCCAGAATTGATTTACTCAATTTTGTTCTAGCAAGACCTTTGATATTCAGGTCTTCTACGGCGATGAAATCAAAATTTTTGACTAATTTGTGTGCTGTTTTATAGTGAAAATCTTTCCTAGTACGCTCAATTTTTTGATGAATCCGGGCTATGTGGTTTTTCTTTTTAGCTTGTCTTCGAGAGCCTTTTTGTTGACGAGCCAGTTGCCGTTGTTGTCGTGCTAGGTGATGTTGAGTACGGCGATAAATCTGTGGAATAGGTACTGTATCACCATCTGATGTTGTCAAAAATTCTTTTAGCCCAACATCAACCCCTACAGCAGATTTAACCTCATCAAGAGGTAATAATTGTGGCACAGAATTATCTTGCATGGAAAGGCAGCAGTACCATCCATCTGCTTTACACACAATCGTACAAGTTTTGAGTACAAAACCGAATGGTAGTGGTCGGTGCAGTCGGACTGGCATTTCACCAATTTTGCTCAGTTTCAATATGCCGTCTTTGAGGTTAGCACCTGCCTTTGGGCAATTCACTCGTGGATAAACAAAAGACCTTAATTCTCCTGGCTTTTTGAATCTAGGACGACCACCACGTTTTCCTGATGTGTCAGGAATTAACCACCGTTCGCACGCTTGATTTAAACGCTGCAAATTGATTTGCTGAGATTCTGCCCAGATATTTTTGTAATCGGGAAACAGTATCTTTGTGTGCTTTAAATCTGCTTGCTGAGTATAGTAATTAACTCTTTGAGGGATTTCTCCAATTGGTTCACTGACTATTGAACATCGGTCAATTTGACAACGACTTCTGCTGAGTGCATCTAACCTCTGCCCCAATGCGTAATTCCAATGACGACGTAGTAGCTCTAATGTATTTGACATTAAAGCTATTTGCGCGGCACTGGGTAAAATTCGGTAGCAGTAAGTTAAAATCATAATGTCAGTATATCATTTATTGCTCATCGATGGAAGAGTTGTATGATAAAGGTTTTCGCTCTGTTTACTCTCTTACTGCTCATATAATTTTTGTGACTAAATATAGAAAAAAAGTCATTAATCACCAGATGCTATCTAGGCTGGCAGATATATTTCACGATACCTGTACCAAATGGGAATGCACATTAGTAGAATTTAATGGTGAAGTTGATCATGTACATTTACTCATTCGTTACCATCCACAAATTGAATTGTGCAAATTTATTGCTAACCTCAAAACTGTCTCTAGCAGGTTAATTCGTAAAGAGTTTGAATCTATCTTGAGCAAGGTGTACACAAAACCTGTGTTGTGGACAGGTTCTTACTTCGTCGCTAGTTGTGGTGGGGTCACAGTTGAACAGTTAAAACAATATGTGCAACAACAATCACCCCCGAAATAAGGATTTACTTTGCTCAGTTATCAAATGTTTGCCTCAATTCCCCACCCATCAACCTTCTGGTATGATGGGCGACCCCTTGAAGCTTTTGGTTGGCAGTTTCGGATCATCAGCCGCACAGGAGGTATATTCGGTGAGATGAAAATCTACTACACTTCTGAGGCGGCATTGCGGGTGGGTCGGGAGTGGCTAAGAGATGAAAAGTAGGGTATCTCGGCGGCCACCCAAGTAAGGCGATCGCTTAATCTAAAATGTAGTGGTTTAATCTCTAATAGGGATTAAGAGAAATTGCAACCTTTGTAAAGAAGGCAAAAAAGCTATTATTCTGGGTTTAATCCGATAAAAGATAAAAGTAGTCCAATTGTCAAAACCAGCGATGTAGCCTTGTTTACATTCAGCACTTCTAGCACAATTATTATTTATTGCTGATTTTGGGTACTATAAAGTCGCTGATATTCAGTAATGTGTTTAACTGCAATTATGAATGCACCCATACTGCTTTTTCTAGATATTAATGGTGTGATTGATGTAGAAGATACTGACGTGCAAGGAGAAAATTTACCTCAAGAGTATTCGACAGTTCACCCAGTTCCAGGCGCAAAAGAATTTTTACAAGTGATAGATAGCTGTAGCTGGATACATCCAGTTTGGATTTCTACTTGGGGAAAGCAATCACAAGCATGGAATAAGTGGGCAAAAACTCGTTGTTGGCCTTGGGCTTACCCATTAGATAGTGATGAAAGACACCAAGCACTAGAGCTAATTGGGCATGGAAGCGATAAATATTTAGCAGCAAGATGGTACAGCCGTGATTGGCAGCATCGTATTGTGTGGATAGAAGATGGATTTTGGCTCTCTAGTTCGTATGACGGTTCTATGGGAGCAGCTGTAAAATGGGCAGAGAATAATTCTAACGTTAAATTAATTGATACTGCACCAACTGTTAAACAACATCGGCAAGGATGTAAGAAAGGAATAAGGCATTGGAATATTGAGCAAATTTGTGATGTTTTGGATATTCAACAAAGCCGAGAGATATTGTTAAATCAGATTAAAGCCCCTGTTACAGAAGAGTTAGCAGAAGTTTCAGAATTAACAAATGTTGCAGAGCCAGTAGTAGCTAACTCAATTGATAATTCCAAGGCATATCTTCAAGAGCCGCCAGTTCAAAAGCAAGTAAACACATCAGGGAGAACTGGAACTATTATAGGAGCCATCGCTGCTATAGCAGCAATTATAGAAATTGTAATTATCAGCGTGTTAATTTTTCAGAGAGAGTTATCTAAATCTGTCGCGCTTACAGAAAAATGGACGGTTGCGGAGGTAATTGGTGGCGATACGATGCTAGTTCATCAAACCAACGGCAACCGAATGCTTGTTCGATTATGTGGAATCAATGCCAGAGAAAGCAGTGTTGCCTCTGCTCATAAGTTGCGATCGCTAGTAGCGGCAGCCCAAAATCAGGTGATGATTATTCCCGTGAAAAAAGATATCGATGAATATATGATTGCCGAGGTAATGGCAAAAAATTCGGGTGAAGCTGAAATCAGTTTCCAAGAGGAATTGCTCAAAGGTGGTTTGGCGAAAATTAGTAACTCTGGGTTAGAATGCCCAAACAGGATAGCTTTTGAGAATGCCCAGAGGATAGGAAAGTCATCCCAAGTTGGGGTATGGAAACAAGTCAAATAAAATTTGCATTAGCAGTACGGAAGAAGTGTCTGGAGTGGATAAGAGATAAAGGGTAATGGGTGTGATCGCCAGCTAATTTTCTGTTGCGTAAATCTTCACAAATAGCTGAGAATTCATCGTTAAAAAATCTGGATCTGGGTTAGTAAAACCACCAGGACAAAGTGCTGTTACTTCTTGTAGATGTCGCAAACATTTGTCCCAGAGTTCATCAAATGTAAGTAATGTTTGGGTTGCAATCATAATCATCCTCACAACGCCAAAAGTTGTTGAGAGAACCGCATATTTAAAACTCCAATAGTTGAATGTATGCGTCCAATGCAGCAATAGCCGGATGAAGCTGCGGTTGAGACTTCAGACCATTGCAGATAATCGCAGTAGTCCAAAGTTCAGTAAAAGTAAAGCCGATGCTGGATTGTCGAGCAGCGCAGTGATTGATGATGGTCAACAGCAGAAAGTTCAATTGTCTTAAAATTAAATCTTCACTGTTGATATAACGCCAAGGATGGGAATAAAAGCATTCTTCAACTTGGGGTAAAATCCTGACTTTGAATCGATAATCTCGTTCTGTAGCTTGACATTCATCTGGCGCAAGAGTAGCCCATTGATGAAGCAGTTTTTGGTAGATGGTACTCATATTTTGATTTCCAGCTATAGCAATCCTAAACTACTTATGAGAAAATACGGAGAGAGTAAGAGAGTAAATTATATAACAAGCAAGCAGTTGTGGTCATGTGGATACAGTGGTTAGAAGATTTTATCAAAAATAGTCAAGAACAACGTGAAATCAAGCGAGCTACAGCAGTCAAAATGCTGTTATATGGATATAAGCATGAAGAAATAAT
>NZ_JACJQW010000064.1:0-26630 GCF_014696905.1 Nostoc sp. FACHB-190 | reverse complement strand
GCATCGTCAGAACCACTGCTATCAGGTGTGGAGTAAGATTGAAAGCCAGTGTCATCACCAGCACCACCACGCAGGATATCATCGCCGTCGCCACCTTCTATCCGGTCGCGTCCTGCACCAGCATTGACAGTATCGTTACCAGCACCACTACGAATTCGAGAATTACCAGTTAGTGCTGTGACATTGAGAGTATCACTACCACTGCCAGTATCTAAGTTGAGACGCTCAATTTCCCGGAAGGTGTTACCGTCAGTGACCGTTCCAGAAGTGGTGCTGGTATAAGTGACGTTAACTGTAGTAGTGGCACTGGCATAATTTAACCGCAGTTGGTCAACACCTAAACCGCCAATGCTTTGGTTAACACCTGCACCACCGTCAAGGAAGTCATCGCCATCGCCACCAGTGAGGGTATCGTTACCATCACCACCGAACAAAGCATCATTCCCAGCTTCACCAAACAACTGGTCATTGCCAGCACCACCAAATAATCCGGCGGCTTCAGAAGCACTACTATCTGGTGTGGAGTAAGATTGACCGCCAGTGTCATCACCAGCACCACCGCGTAAGATATCATCACCGTCACCACCTTCGAGGCGGTCGCGTCCCGCACCAGAATTCACCGTATCGTTACCAGCACCACTGCGAATCCAATAGTTACTGCTAACTGCTGTAGTATTAACTGTGTCATTACCACTGCCAGTATTGGTTAATAAAATGGATTCAAAATTGGTAATAGTATTTGTTACGCCAGGAGTGTTAATGCCGGTTGGAGTGAGAGTAATATTAATTGCAGTAGTTTGAGCCGAAAGGTTAAGCACCAGTTTATCTGTGCCTGCACCACCATCAGCAGTGAAGCCTAAAGTTCTCACGATGACAGTATCATTACCATCGCCAGCATTGATTGTATCGTTACCACCACCACCATCGAGAATATCGTTACCAGCACCACCGTTAATAGTGTCGTCGCCACTCCAAGTAGTGATGGTGTCTGCGTTGCGTGTGCCTGTAATATTGAATCGCTCAATCCCAGAGAAACTAATTGAATCTAGCCAGCTATTGTTAGTTGCAGTACGTCCCGCACTACCAGAAATGCCATTAGCATTGCTACCAGCAAGAGTAAATTGTAGTTTGTTGCCAACGTCATCAACAGAATAATTCAAGATGAGGGTGTCAATCCCAGATCCTCCGTTTACTTGATCATTAACCCCTAACCCTGGATTAATAACATCATTTCCTGCACCACCATTAAACACATCATTGCTACGGAACACGTTTCCATTGATGATGCTGGCTTGGGTTATGCTATCGTTACCGCTACCTGTGGTGAGTTTGATAAACTCAAAATTTGTTGCAGAGATAATACCCGGTAAGCTTCCACCGTTTAGCGGATTAGTGATGGTTAGATTTGCTGTTTGCGCGGATAAATCCAGTTCTAGAGTATCTTGACCGTTGCCTCCATCTACCGTGTCTGTACCCAATCCTGCTTTGATGGTGTCATTGCCATCACCCCCATTAACAGTGTCATTACCCAAAGCACCATCTAAAATATCATTTCCTGCCCCACCTGAAATTACATCATTGCCAGCAGCACCGTTAATTTGGTCATTACCTGTACCACCGTTGAGTGTGTCGTTGCCTGATGTGCCGAAAATGACATTTGCAAAAGCTTGCAGAAAATCAGCTTGGCGGAGGGTGTTAAGAAATCCTGAAAATCCTGCATTTGCTAAAGTTTGACTGATGCGAGTGTCAAAATCTTCTGGAGACAGATTAAATCGATTCTCGAAGGCATCTAAAGCGGCAACGGCAAAGTTCCAGTATAAAATCGCCTCATTAGTGCTAGTGGGTGCATTGGTTGCCAGTCCACTTAAAATTGTATCAAGGCTAGTGCTAGTTTCTAGTGTGTCGGTATTGTGGCTAAAAGTGGAGTTGGGGAATAAATTACGCATTTGCCCTTGAACAAGCAAACGCCCTACAAGTTCGCGGAATAGGTTGTTCCACATTTCATGAATAGCATTTCCTGCTTGTGGCCCCGGATTTGGATTAGAGCCACCCTGAAGAAAGTCGTCCCCAACATATTTTTCTAAGAAAATTAGCTTGCGGGCATTAACATTTGAGCCTCGGCTATTTGTGGCAACGTTTTCTACGCCAGCCCAACGGTAAAGTAGTGCTTCTACTTGGGAAATAAACTGGTTGTGGAATTGTTGGAAGTTTTCGGTACTTAAAGTAACAATATTTCGCATTATGCCCAACAGCGTTGGGTCTTTGCTCAGGGCGATGTACAAATTTGGTAACTCGCCAAAGCCCCGCAGTGATGGGAGGAATAAAGTTTCAGCTTTTAATTGATATTCGCCTTCATAAATTGTGTTTAGTTGGCTGAGGGCAAACCAAACGTCAACAATTTCTCTAGTTGTACCATCAGTGCGAGTGTAACTGCTAATACTACTGATGCGATTGCCTTCATTTGTTTGATTTACACTTTGGTAGTTGAGGTTAATACTTGTAACACCCCAATCTGCTAGGCTGCGGAGTTCGCCAACATCACTAAAACCATCTTGGTTTCTGTCCCGCCAAATTAGCAGGTTAGCAAATTGAGCATCTTGGGAATTAATGACATTATCGTTGTTGCTATCAAGTTCTTTGAGGATGATAAATCCGTCCGTGGTGGCGTTACCAAATAGTTCGGTGATGTCATTGATGCGTTTGTCACCATTTTTATCAAGTGCCAAAAGTCCATCGTCAGATTTTACCCAACCTGTTTGTTCTGCAAAATTATCTGCATCTAGGTCAAAGAAGGTATATGAGTTTTGCAGAGATATGAGTTCAACACCGTCGCCGTCTAAATCTAGAACTAATGGTGAAACAACATTATTTGGTAGTTGAGGTGGTACTGGTGGCGTAGGTTGGGGAGGGTTATTGGGATCAGGTCTGTTTAAGTTGTTATTACCGTTATTACTACCATTGTTATTGCCGTTATTATTACCATTGTTGTTGAAGTTATTATTGCCGTTATTACTACCATTGTTATTGCCGTTATTATTGCCGTTGTTGTTGAAGTTATTGCTGTTAATGTTGATATTGATATTCGGGGTTATGTTTATTGTTATGCCCCCGGAAAGTCCAAGACCCAGACCAAGACCCAGACCAAAACCAAAAGCTATCCAAAATAAGTTTCCACTAGGATCTGTAAAAGTAGTAGGCTGATTGAAAACATATCGATAAAAATTAGTGTCTCTTCCATTAATCCCTATAGGATCTGCACTTAAAAATCTTCCTGTTCCCGCACTGTAATATCTAGCCCGCATGAAATCGAGACCATTGGCTTCATCCATTACCCCCCATTGCCCAACAAACTCAAAGGGATTAGCAACTCCCTCTGTTGTCAGCAAATTCTCTCCATAGGGACGATAAGCATAACGGTTAACATAAGTACCTGTCCCATTGGTCAACCCAACTGTCGAACCCAATAAATCCGAATCGTAGTAAGCTGCATTCGCCCCAGTAAACCGACCTACTAAACCAATCCCATGAATATAATTGGTCGCCGCACCACCGCTATATTCACCAACAACATCACCAAACCCAAACGGGTCAACTAAATACTCTGTTCTCTGTCCGTTGAAAACCGCCGCCTTCCGATTCCCAAAGGCATCATATTCATAACTAAACGTCCCGGTTGGTGTCGTTCCTCCAATCAGTTGATTCTCATCGTTATATACATAAGTCCAGGTATTACTTCCATCAACAACTTTAGTTAAATTCCCATCAGCATCATAGGTATAAATTGCACTACCAACGGTGGTGTATTGATTTAAGTTGTTTGCGGTGTAATTGGTTGTAACTCCATTAACAATCGTGCGAATCCGATTACCCGCAGGATCATAGACATACTGCAAATCTTGATTGGCAATGCTGGCATTTGTAGAAGTAAATCGCGCACGGGTCAACTGTCCCGTCGTGTCGTAGGTATATGCCCAAGTACCATCCTGCGTTGTCGCCCCTGTCTGCCGTCCTAAATTATCATAAGTGTACTGAAACGATGAATTAATCGTACCTGTGGATTTATAGTTGGTGATATTCGTTACTTGCCCTACACTGTCATAGGTGTAGGTGGTGTAAGTACCATTGCCGTTAGTTTCCCGCGACAAGCGACCCAAAACATCGTAGGTGTAGGAAATAATTGTTGCGCCTGCACCATTGGTTAAATTTGCCAGACGGCCATCAGAATCATAGCTGTAATTTGTCGTAAACCCGCTTTGGTCTTTCATTTGAGTCCGCCGACCTTGAGCGTCGTAGGTATACTCTAGAAAGCGACCATCAGCATAAGTAATTTTTGTGAGGCGATTATTAGCATCGTATACCAGGCTTTGTGTCCCGCCGCTCACATCCCGAACTGAGGTGAGATTACCGTTGCTATCGTATGCGTATTGTTCAAATGTGCCGTCATCAAAGGTTTTGCGGGTGACTCTGTCTGCACTATCGTAGGTGTATTGGAAAGTATCGTTACTACGCTCTGTTGCTTGGGTTAAGTTGCCAAATTTATCATAGGTAAAGGTTTCAGACTTGCCATCAGCATAGGTAATGCTGGTCAATTCGCCGTAGTTGTTGTACCCATACTGGATTGCTTGACCCTTGGGATCTGTAACTTTAGTTAGCGAATCAGAATTTGCTCCGTAGGTAAAGCTAACTGTTTGATTTAATGGGTCAGTCTGACTTAACAATCGCCCTTGGGCATCATAGCTAAATTTGGAAATGATATTTCCTGGTGCAGTGATTTGACTGAGATAGTCATTGGTGTCGTAACTAAACTGCGTGACGCGGTTGAGCGCATCTTGTATGCTTTGGATTTGACCTGTACTGGTAAAACTAATCTGAGTAGTAGCTCCGGTAGCATCAGTGACGTTGATAACTCCTGGAGAAACATAATTGTAAGTAACTGTGCTACTCATAAGTAATTGATTTTATCTGTGTAAAGAATGATTTAAAGAAAGGCTCAGAATTTATACTGAGAATATCACTATTCGTTTATTGGTTTTTCAGCTATTTATGAAGTAACTATGAAATTTGGGGTCTATCTTGATACAAAATAAATAAAACAACTAAGCATATTTATTTACATAAACTTAATGTTGCGTCACAAAGATGAGCAATAAATATGTTTTTAGGTTTTTGCGTCAGTCCTCATAAAAAAAATCAGGTGTGTAATCCTCACCTGATTTTTACGTTTATATTAATGATTGACTCACGCTCCAGGCGCGTACTTCGACTTCCTTCTCCTTCGGAGACGCTAACGCGAACGACTGCGCTCAGTAAGCGGAGGCTCGGAGAGTTTTGACGAGATTACTCTGCGCCTTCGATGGGTGCAAAGCCTTGGCGTTGAATGTTTTCTGTAATTGTGCGGGGTTCAAGGAACTGTAGCAAGTAGTCAGGGCCGCCTGCTTTAGAACCTACGCCAGAAAGTTTAAAGCCGCCGAAGGGTTGCCGAGCCACGATCGCTCCCGTAATATTCCGATTAATGTACAAGTTGCCGACTTCAAATTCTTCCTGTGCTTGCTGGATGTGGGAAGGTGTGCGGGAATATAACCCGCCAGTTAAGGCGTAGTTTGTGTAATTCGCAACCTTCAACGCTGCGGCAAAATCCTTGACTTTAATTACAGCTAACACCGGCCCGAAGATTTCTTGTTGGGCAATGATGCCATCGGGTGGGACTTCACTAAAAATCACCGGGCCGATAAAATAACCTTGGGCTGGCGATGGTAACTCTAAGGCTAGTTTTGCTTCTGCCTTACCTTTTTCAATATACTCGCGGATGCGATCGCGGGCGTTAGCATCAATCACTGGCCCTACTTGGGTACTGGGTAACTCAGCTTCGCCAATATTCAAGGATTTTGTCGCCTCAACCAACCGCCCAACAAAAGCATCGTAGATTGATTCCACAACTATCACCCGCGAACAAGCCGAGCATTTCTGCCCACTGTAACCAAAGGCTGACTGCACAACCCCGACAACAGCTTGGTCTAAATCAGCACTTTCATCAACGATGATGGCATTCTTCCCGCCCATCTCGGCAATTACTCGTTTCATGTGCTTTTGCAACGGCTTCAAAGTTGCCGCCTCTGCGTAAATCCGACAACCCACTTCTTGAGAACCAGTAAAAGCAATTACATGAGTATCAGGGTGACTCACCAAATATGCCCCGACTTGGGAACCCTTACCGGGGACGTATTGAAAAACACCCTGGGGAATCCCCGCCTCAATTAATATTTCTGTGAGTTTGGCAGTAATAATCGAAGATGTTTCCGCAGGTTTGAGCAGTGTACAGTTACCCGTAACCAAAGCAGCCACAGTCATTCCACAGGCGATCGCCAACGGGAAATTCCACGGCGAAATTACCACCGCAATTCCCCGTGGCTGGTAGATATAACGATTAGTTTCTCCAGGTACGTCATAATTAATACCTTGATATAACCGCTCCATCTCATCAGCGTAGTAGCGACAAAAATCTATCGCCTCCGAAACCTCTGCGTCTGCTTCCTTAACAGGCTTACCCACCTCTAACACTATCAAAGCCGACAACTCCGCCCGACGTTGTTCCAACAAATCCCCCGCCTTGCGTAAAATATCAGCCCGTTGCTTCACAGGCGTTTTCTTCCACCCAGGAAACGCCGCCTTCGCCGCTTGCATCGCCTGTTCCGCCTGTTCCACACTAATCAAGCCAACCTTACCAATCACCTGACTGTAATTAGAAGGATTAACAGAATCAATCACCTCCAGAGTATTCACATACTCCCCATTAATTAAAGGCAAATAACTCTTACCAAACTGCCGACGCACCCCCTCAAAAGCCTGTGCCGCCTTTCTTCTTCTTTCCTCCTCCGCATAATCGGTATCCGCCGCACCCACAAACTTACCCTCTTCCTCTCCGCGTCTCTGCGTCTCTGCGTGAGAATTCAAAACCGGCGGCGCTAGTAATTCCTCCACAGGCCGATTCTCCAAATTCTGCCGCAAGAACGAACTATTAGCCGTATTCTCCAATAACCGCCGAATCAGATAAGCCATCCCCGGCAATAATTCCCCGTAAGGACAATAAACCCTAACGCGATAACCCTGATCAACTAACGCCTTAGCTAACTTATCCCCCATCCCGTACAGCACTTGCATTTCAAAACAACGCCGGGGAACCTTCAGACTTTCCGCTATCGCAATTGCCCGTGCTTGCGATCGCACATTATGACTACCTATGGCAGCATAGACATATTGATGATTTTCTAACAACAACTGAGTTATCGTTTCAAAATTCGCATCTGTCGCCACCTTGTCATTGTAAACAGGTTGCGGCCAATGCTTTTGCGCTGCTTTGATCGTTTCCTGATCCCAATACGCACCCTTCACCAAGCGAACTGTCAAAGGATATCCGCGCTGTTTCAACCATGCAATCACATTTCTGGCATCTTGCTCACTGTCACGCAAGTATGCTTGAATTGTCATCCCGATATCTGTACGTTGGCGAAACTCATCCTCTAACAATAACTTTTGCAAAATATTCAGCGTTAAATCTTTATACGCATACTGTTCCATATCAAAATGAATAGCTGCGCCTAAATCTTTGGCATAACGTAATAAATTACGAATGCGATCGCTAACTCTGGCCTCACTACCTTCAGCATCTAAAGGGTCAAATTGCGAATAAAACGCTGTTAATTTTACAGAAACCTGGACTTTGGCTAACTGTTCACCATCTGCTTGATCAATCGCTGCAACAGTCGTCCAATTCTTTGATGCTTCTACCAACTGGGCAATTAATTCTTGATAGCGTTCTAAATAAGACTGCGCTTCTGCTTCTGTAATTACGGCTTCACCAAGTAAATCAATCGTGAACGCCATTTTTTCTTTCCGCAGGCGTTCAACTGTTTTGATGACTTGTTTAATGTTTTCGCCAGAAATATATTTATGTGCTAATGTTTCCACCGCCGTTGAGACAGTTGTTGCCGCCACTTGTCCCGGCATAGAATCAGGATTGGCAAAATTGAGCATCCCCTTGAGGGCAGCTGGCAATTCGACAGTTTCATCGCCTAAATATTCTTGTAAATGGGCGGCAATTTCTGGTTTACTGCGTAACGCCGGCAGAGTATCAATAAAGCGGAAAAGTTGCACCCTTAAACCCGGATTACTCATTGCCCAAGCGAGTAGTTTATCATCCCAGCGCATCTGATCACGCAAGGAAGCTAAAAACGAACGATTTTCTTGGGTAGCTGTTAACAGTTGTTTAGCAATTTCTTGGGTTTTAGGTTCGTAGATGCTGGTTTGTATTTGTAACACCACAGATAATAATCTCCTTAATTTAGTGCATAACTGTTTGTGAACAGTCCGCGTCTTCTATTGTGACTCTTGAATTTTGCTGCTACCAGATTCTTAGGATAGTTAAGTTTTTCTAGGACATTCTGGCACGCAGAGTAAAACAGTATTACGGTGCTTGGATCTTTCTCAGCACTCAACTAAGATCCCCCCAACCCCCCTTAAAAAGGGGGGCTAACAAGCTTCTATAACCCCCTTTTTAAGGGGGTCGCCGCAGGCGGGGGGATCATCTATTAACTCCGCACTCATCAACTTAACAATGTGGTTGCATCTCAATTTGTGGAAAAACTTAGCCTTAACACCTTTAACCATCGCAATTGTCTGTGTGGGTGGTTGCACAAACCAACCAACAGATAAACAACTGGAAGTATGGCGCAAAGAAGCGATCGCCCGCAATGCGGAAATTGTTGCAAATAACACTAAAAAAGCACAGCAAAGTCAGTGGAATTTGGTTATTCAAGGTGAAACGACTACTGGCAAATCTTTAAATTTCAATTGGCAGCAGTTACAAACTTTAGCAACCAATCATCTCAAAACAACTGATCCTCTAGACATCCTGCATTCTAACGAGATTTTTGATTTTCGGGGTGTGCCTGTGGCGGTACTTTTACAACAGTTTGCTGTCGCCAGTCATGTCACCGATGTAACTTTTGTTTCCTTTGATTCTTACTACACTACCCTCAGCCTGAAAGATTTATGGCAATATCCAATTACACTAGCGATCGCTAAAAATAACAAACCAATTGCTCGCGCTCAAGGTGGGCCACTTTATTTAGTTTTTCCCTATACTCAATATCCCCAGCTAAAACAAAAGTATGATTCCACCAATTGGGCGTTTTACGTAAGCAATATCATAGTGGGAACAGAACCAGTTAAATTACGAGTTAATCAACATCAAGTCAACTTAGCTACCTTAGATAAATTACCGCAAGTCACTTTAGAACAAACTGTTGGTTATCGCATTTCTTGGCCTAGTGGTAAAGTCAAGCTTTCTGGAGTGAGACTGCGGGATATTTTCTCTAGTTTTCCAGAACCATTACCCGCCCAGGGAGGAGTCATAATTCGGGGTAAAGCACCCTTTTATGAAGATGCTCCGGTGCGGTTGGCGACTCAAGATTTATCTGAGTGCGATATTTTACTCGTTACCCGTTGGGGAGAAAGCCGCGAATTGATTCCCGCCAAAATGGGAGGCCCTCTAACTTTGGCTTTCAGTTCTCAATGTCCTGCTAAACTTAGCCAGTCGCGCTGGGTAACATTTGTAGAAGAATTAACTACTACACCATGAAATTATTTAGTTTCCGCTCGATTCGGACGCGAATCATCACTGCAACGACATTATTAAATGTGGCGTTAGTAGGTGCAATTGTTTTGGTATGGGCGAAAACTGAAAATACCCTTTACCGAGAGCAGAAATTAAATGAAGCGAGATTTGTATCTAGGGTGTTAGGAACATCTACCTTTGCGAATCACCTGGAAGAGCGCAACTGGAGTCAAATGCGCCTCAACTTAAATGTGATGCTGCGAGAAAATGCAGATTTTGTGTATATTTTAGTGTCGGATGCGCGGCTAGAAAATCAAATTATTGCTGCCTATCCAGAATATTTACAAGGACAATACATTCCCGATATTGTGCCATTAAAAGTCAGTGATGCCGCCTGGAAAGCGTCGCCAAAGTCGAACTCAATTGAAACATTTGCATTAACAGATATCAACTTTGGCAATCATATCAGGGCTAAACGTGGCGATCGCATTATTGAAGTTGCTTCGACAATTTACAGATTATCAGGGGACAAAATCGGCACTTTACGCATCGGTGTTTCTCTACGTCAGGTTAACTTGGCTGTCGCTAATGCGGTGAATAAAGCCTTAATAGTTGGTTTTATTAGCCTGCTGGTGAGTTTGGTTTGTGCATATATTCTGGCGCGACGCTTGAGTAACCCTATCCGCCGCTTGCAAACCAGTGCGGCTCAAATTGCATCTGGGGATTTGCAACACCGCGCCGAAATTACCAACGCCGATGAAATTGGTGCATTAGCAAATTCTTTTAATGAGATGTCTGCTGCATTGCAAAGTTCATTTCATAAATTGCAGAAGACTTTAGCATCGTTTGAATTATTTGTGCCGAATAAATTTATTTTAGCGATCGCACCCCAAGGCATCGAAAATATTGAGGTAGGTATCGCAGTCACACGCCACATCACAATTTTATTTTGTGACATTCGCGGTTACACTTCCATCTCAGAAATGATGACACCAATAGAGATATTTACATTTTTGAATGACTACCTAGCTTGTATTGGGCAAGTAATTGATCGTTCAGGTGGGTTTATTGATAAATATATTGGCGATGCTGTCATGGCATTATTTGATGATGACAACACCGATGGCGCACTCAAAGCAGCAATTTTAATGCACCAAGCCCTAGATCAGTTTAATCAAGAACGTATGCAAAAAAACCTCCCCAAAATTAACATTGGCATTGGCTTGCATCGCGGTGAAGTAGTTATGGGGACAGTTGGATTTACTGGCCGCATTGATTCTACAGTCATCGGTGATGCTGTGAACATTGCCTCACGCATTGAAGGCTTAACTAAACAATATGGCTGCAAAATTTTGGTAACAGAAGCAGTGATTGAGAGTTTATCTCAACCAGATTTATTCTCATTAAAATTGGTGGAGCAAGCAGTAAAGTTAAAAGGTAAGGATGAAGCGATCGCTGTTTACGAACTTCTTTTGCTGGCACCGATGGATTGATTTCGCCTAGCCAATAGGCGATCGCGTATCCCAATGGGACTAAAACGCTGTTCAACCTCCTGCTGAATCATGTTTGCCTGATACTGGCGTTCTGCAAGATAGGTATGAACCTCATCTCGATGTCTAAGATAGTAACCAATGACCATATATATATATCCGGTAATTGCAGCGATGGATACTGTTCTGCTATTTCCTCTGGCGTACATCCCTCTAAAAAAGCTGTCACAACAGTGTCTAGGGTGACACGAGTCTTTGCAACTCTGACAACCCCATCAGAATCAGTCTCTATAGGCGTAGGTTCAAGGGCAATTGCTAGAGTCATAGACCTCATCAGCTTTTTACTTCATATACTAGCAAACGCCCAAGCGGTCTAGAGCCTTTACTCAGCTTCAGGCAGAGTCAGAATTTCGACCCCATCTTCTGTCACCACAATTGTATGTTCAAATTGGGCTGACAATTTGCGATCGCGTGTTACAGCCGTCCAACCATCACTCAACATTTCTACTTCCCAAGTGCCTTCATTAATCATCGGCTCAATGGTAAATACCATTCCAGGTCTGAGACGCTTACCTTTACCGCGAGTCCCATAATGGGGTATGTCAGGCGCTGTATGGAAAATATTACTAATGCCATGTCCGACAAAATCCCGCACCACAGAAAAACCCTGAGACTCTGCATATTCTTGAATCGCTGCGCCAATATCACCAACCTTTGCGCCTGGTTTGACTTCCGCGATTCCACGATATAGGCACTCTTGAGTTACTTCTACCAATTGTTGCGTTTTAGCAGCAGCATTACCAACAATAAATGTTTTTGATGTATCACCGTGATATCCATCTACAATCGGCGTAACATCGATATTAATAATGTCACCGTCTTTGAGGATTTGTTTAGCATTGGGAATGCCATGACAGATGACCTCATTCACGCTGGTGCAGATTGATTTTGGGAAACCCTTATAACCCAAGGGTGCGCTTTTAGCATTGTGCGCTTGTGTCCAACGTTCCGCTTCATCATTGAGTTCCAGTGTACTTACCCCAGGTTTCACTAGTGGTTCCAGATGCTCTAGAAGTTTAGCCGCCAAGCGTCCTGCCCGACGCATTTTTTCAATTTCTCTTGAGGATAAAATAACGATTGTTTCGGTTTTCATGGGCATTAATCTAAAGCATCATTCAAAAATATAGTTAAACCTGAGTTTGCTGCTCTTTGGACAGCATCGGCTACCTTGAGCGTGTATAAACTTGCTTCGGGAGTGACATACAACGGAGCATCATCAAACAAATGGTCTAAGACCATAGTTGTATCTTTGGCAAACAAACCCCGACGTGTTCCCACATCTATGGCTGTGGTTTCTCCGGGTTTAATTAAGTAGCCAGTATTACCATCAAAAATTAAACCGCCTTTTTCGCCGTGAACCTCAAATTTTCGCTCTGGCTGCCAAATTGTTTCACCTTTGCCGTAAATTACTTGGGCTAACAGTCCACTGTGAAAGCACAGTTGACTCACACACATACAAGTTTGATAGTACTCTGATTCTACTGCCCAATATCGCTGATGACAGTTAACTGTAAAGACTTTTCCGAACAAATCAATCAGGCGATGTAACCGAGAAATTGCCCCAATCAACGGAAAGCCAAATAATTCATGATTATAAGTCCACTTGCGCGGAGCCGGATTTTGGGGATTGATCGTGCTGTAGCGGACATAAAACACGTCCCCCACTTGCTCTAAGTTTTGTTTTAAAGCTTGGTGTAAGCCACCCAAAAGTTCTATATGTTCTACATGCAGTAATTTCTTTTGGGCTTTGGCTAAGGCGATAATCTCCTCGGCTTCTGTGAAATCCACTGCTAGAGGATATTCTACAACTACATGCTTGCCGTGGGTCAGGGCAGCACGGGCGATCGCTCCATGATCTCGATTCACTGTGGAGATCACCACCATATCCACATCTTCCCGCGCTACTAACTCTTGCCAAGAATTTAAAGCTGAGGTTTGATATTCTTTTGCGAAAATTTCTGTTGTTTCTGGGGTATGACCAACCACTGCAACGAGATGGCTTCTCTCATCTTGCAGCAGTGCTTCTGCTCTGAGTTTTGCTGCATACCCAGTACCTACCAAGCCGACGCGCACTTGTGCTTGTCCCAAAACTGCCTCTGAATTATACATGATTTTCAAAGGAAACAGGGGTGTATGTATCTAAAACCCTTCCGCCACAAACCCTTACACCCCTAAGCCCCTTGCATTCTGCATATCCGTACTCTCCACGCCCCTATTTTGCCTGCCAAGTATAAATGAAACTTATTATTTTGATGTAACTAAATTTCATTACTAATCGCGTTGAATTTCCAGTTACAAGGTTTAGTTTTTCCCGTAGTATCAGAATTGAAGTAAATTTTCATGACCGGCTAATCCTATAAGTTAAGCCGTAAGTATTGCTTTAGCATAACTTATACTGCCGTTTACAAAAGAGAGGAATCCTGAAATGGCAACTTACAATGTTACACTGATAGACCAAGAAGGTAATAAAACCACAATTGAAGTTCCTGATGATGAATATATTTTAGATATTGCTGAAGACAAAGGGTTGGATTTACCTTATTCTTGCCGTGCTGGTGCTTGCTCTACCTGTGCAGGTAAACTTGTTTCTGGTACTGTTGACCAGTCTGATCAGTCTTTCTTAGATGACGATCAAATCGAAAAAGGCTATGTCCTGACTTGTGTAGCTTATCCTACCTCTGATGTTGTAATCGAAACCCACAAAGAAGAAGACCTCTACTAAAAGTTAAGTTCTATCAGTTCTTACAGGTTATTGATTTAAGTGAGATGTGTAACTGCAACGTAAGGACTTGAGTATTAGAGCAAATAAAAATTAGCAGGAATGTACCCTGATTAAAAGGTGCGTTCCTGTTTTTTCTGCTCACCTACAAGTTGGTAGTCATAAATTAAACTTATTACTTCTATATAAGTAAATTTCATTCCTAATCGCATTCAATTTCCGGTTACAAGGTTTAAATTTTCCCTTAGTATCAAAGTTAAAGGAAATTTGCATAGACGGCTAATTTGATCAGTTCAGCCGTGAGTGCTGCTTTAGCATAACTTATACCGCCGTTTAAAAAAGAGAGGAAACTGAAATGGCAACTACTTACAAAGTTACTCTGATAGATCAAGAAGGCAATGAAAAGACAATTGATGTTAAAGATGATGAATATATTTTAGATGTGGCTGAAGACCAAGGTTTAGATTTACCTTACTCTTGCCGTGCTGGTGCTTGCTCCACCTGTGCAGGTAAGTTGGTAAGTGGTACTGTTGACCAGTCCGATCAGTCTTTCTTAGATGATGATCAAATCGAAGCTGGATATGTACTAACTTGTGTAGCTTATCCTACCTCTGATGTTACAATCCAAACTCACAAAGAAGAAGAACTCTACTAATAGAGGATTTACGTACAAAGTTTGTCTGTGGAGATTAGGTATAGGGGTATAAGGGTATGGGGCTTCGCCGTGAGCGTCAGCCGAACGGTGTAAGGGCTTTGGATACATACACCCCTACACCTTTCTAACTTCTTACATTTTTTGTTTGCTGGCGTAAGTCATTAGAGTATAAGTTGATGTCAATCAGCCCGATTTACAACTTAATCTTGTCGTTGAAGATTTGAATTTTCGTCCCTGGATAGTAAAACTGGAGAATTTTTGACGTTTCCCAGCCCAGTTTGGCTAAGTTTTGTGCGCCAGTTTGACTCAAGCCAACACCATGTCCTAGTCCTCCACCAATAAAGGCGTAACCCCATAGTTCGGCTTGGCCTTTATTTAAGGGTTGTAGGTAAAACAATGTACTCACAGGTGCAGCAAAGGCGCTGCGTACTTCATCTTTGTGTAAGGTAAATACGCCAATATCGGTTTTGACTGCTAAATCGAGGATACGCCCACTGTGACTACGCTTGGTGACTGCGATCGCTTCAATGGTTTTAAACTTAGCGTAGGGGCTGTTTTTGACGCGCAAGAATTTTTGTAAATCTTTGGCTATATCTTCGATGGAAGTTTCTTTATTCCAGCGAAATACATCCCAGTTGCTTTCATTGAAGCCTTGCTTCATGTTAATAAATTTGCGGAAGTTCTCTTCATCAGCCAAACTCTGTTGTGATAAGTCCCAAAAATTAATCGGCGTATCAACTACTGGTTTTAAATAAGGACGATCTTCCCCATTCCAGACATCACTAAAAAAGGCTGTGACACCCCCGGTTGTAGAAGAATACAAGGCATCAATTAATTGGTTGTTATAAGTTACTACCATGCCTCTAGTCGCCGCGATCGCTTGATCGGTTTTGCTAGTTGCCCCACTCAGCCCATAATAAACTTGACAGTGGGTATCAGCACACAATTGGTAGTTATCAACAGCAAATCTCCGCAAATTTCTTAAAGCGTAGGTACGGGCTAAAATTGCTTGGGCTTCTAAGGCGGCTTTGGGCGCATCTGACCCAATTTCGTTGGGAACAACACCACGTAAATACGTTTCTAAGGAGACTTCATTGACTAATGTATATGTACCGTAAGCGTTGGGCTGCAACGCCATTCGCCCCGCATACACCCGCCCAGTTCCCGATTTTTCACCTTTGTTGATGCGAATTAAGTTTTTATCGGCGCTGATGGCTAAGTTCATCGGGTTGTAACGTTTACCATTTACTACCCAACTGATTTGCGGTACTTCTTTCTGCACTTTCGTATCGATATATGCCATTTTTGCGCCAGACTTTTGCAAGTTCTCAAATAACAAGCGACGCAATAAAGCTGTGCTGTAAACATCCCGCTTGGCCCAAACTTGCCAACGTTCTGGCTGGGCAATTTCTACTTCTACCCCTTGCGATCGCCATTTTTTGGCGCTGTCTTCTGCTGTTTCAAAGGTACGGTATGTCCCTAAAACCACTACTTCCTGAACTACAGGTTTAGCCACAGCTTGCATCACTGTTTCTAGTTTTACCGGTTTGTCAGTGACTATGGTCTGTTGCTTGTTACCTAGAGGAAAGCTTAACCGCAAGCGATCGCCTTTTGTCGGTTCTAGTTGCAGCTTGGCTGTGGATTTTTCGCCAAATCTCTGAATAATTCCGACTCTTAATTCTACATCTTGGCTGTTACTTCCCGGCCCGGATGCGGCTGTCAGCCCCAATAGGCAAAATGTCGTTACTACTGTGTAAGACAAACGCCAAAACGAAAATTCGACTGTGACTTGATTCTGCCTTTTCGTATTGCGCTGGGGCAGAGTTACCATTTGCTTTGTAGCGTAGTGGTTTTGTCGCATGAACGCTCCAATAGTACCATTGCCAATTTAGCTACCTAAATTACTTGCAAACCAAAGTCATAACGACTATGATTTATCTATAGGCACAGAACAGAATTAGTTGGATTAACTCCTGATGGCTAAAGTCCAAGAAATTCCCTTAAATCAAATTAAACGTCCCCTACCCCGTGTTAACGATCCCAACAAGGTCAAAGCCTTAATGGAATCCATTGCGGAGATTGGACAGCAAGAACCCATCGATGTTTTAGAAGTAGACGGCCAATATTATGGCTTTTCTGGCTGCCATCGTTATGAAGCTTGTCAGCGTTTAGGACAAGAAACCATATTAGCCAGAGTCCGTAAAGCTCCTCGCAGCGTTCTCAAGATGCACTTAGCGTAAAGAAGTATAAAGTATGAAGGTGAAGTATGGAATTTCATAATTCAGCCTTTGAACTTCATCATTTTTAGCCCCTCATCCTCAAATAATAAGTTTAGGAGAAAATTATGTCATCTCAAGCAACAGTAAAAAATGTAAATATTGGCATCGACGAAGAAAATAGAACCAAAATTGCCGAAGGATTGTCCCGTCTATTGGCAGACACTTATACACTGTATCTTAAAACTCATAACTTCCACTGGAATGTTACTGGGCCAATGTTTCAAACATTACACCTGATGTTTGAGACTCAGTATACAGAACTAGCTTTAGCCGTGGATTTAATTGCTGAACGCATCCGGGCTTTGGGTTATCCCGCACCTGGAACTTATAGCGAATATGCCAAACTCAGTTCCATTCCCGAAACCCCAGGAGTACCAAAGGCTAAGGAGATGATTCAGTTGCTAGTGGAAGGACAAGAAGCGGTAGTGCGAACTGCGCGATCGATTTTTCCTATAGTAGATGAAGTCAACGACGAACCCACAGCCGATTTGTTAACTCAGCGTATGCAAGTCCATGAAAAAACTGCTTGGATGTTGAGAAGTTTGCTGGAAGAATAAGGAATGTGAAGGATGAAGCGTGAAGTATTTTAAGTATGAGTTTCATACTTCATCCTTAAGCCTTTATTCTTTCCTGAGCGATGGCAAATCTTGATTTCACGCAAAAACTGCAAGATTTATCCCAAAAAGTCGGGATTACAAGTTTTAAAGCTTTGAGTAAAGCGACCGGTGTCTCCGAACGGCAAATATTGCGGTTACGACGGGGAGAGGTAGAACAAATCAGAGTTGATGTGTTACTCAAGTTGGCTTCTGTTCTCCAGGTGTCGTTAAATGAACTGGTTACAGCTTTTTCATCTCTGGAGTTGAATCAAGCTGATCAAGTTGCTACTCAACAGATGTTGCAAGAGATTGCTGATTTAAAAACCGAATACCAGCGATCGCAATTACAAATCAAACAACAACGAGAGTTATTACTCCAAGAATTCCAGCAGTCGAGTTTGCAACTGCTGGAATCTTTATTATTGCAGTTTCCGGCTGCGGCTCAAAAAGCACGGGAAAATCCTCAGTTGGAAGCGGTGAAGATACTACCATTAATCGAAAACTCACTCAAAAAACTGTTACAAGCCTGGGAGATAGAAGCGATCGCACCAATCGGCGCAGAAATCCCCTATGATCCCCAAAAACATCAATTAAGCAAAGGAAATGCACAGCCTGGTGAATTAGTCAAAGTCCGCTACAGTGGCTACTTGCAAGGCGATAAATTACTTTATCGAGTCACCGTAAGTCCCATTGATTCAGGTTGAGGCAATGATATTTAAATTTTTAATTGATTACTGAACGGAATTTTGTGAAAAAAATTACAAATATTGGGAATACTAAGAAAGTCGAGGCGATCGCTGCTGCAAATCTCCGTAAATTTATTCAGGGACTCTCCATCTTATTTACTATACCCTTCCTGATTCTCTACCTAAACGAGTAGTTGAGAAATCAAATAAGATTGCTACATATTCTGGCGCGATTGATACAAAAATTAGTTTTACTTCTCGGTTATGTTCATATATCTAACTCTTTTTGATGGCAATTCTGCAAAACTTAACTACAAAAATATAATTTTGTAATTTAAGTTACGGTACGCTAAATACAGCAATGTTTGGGTATTTATTAACCTTGATAAATGAAATTATGGATACTTCTTAAATAGAATTGAGGATGTATTATCAACCGTTACATCGCCAAAATAATGCCATCAATTTAGCAAATACTAGTATTAATGACTTTTATTCTGCTCAAAATGGCTATTAGTATATAATACTAACAAAATCAGCATCTTTTCATACAACAATGGGGAAATACTATGGATAATCAAGTACAAGTTGTAAAGCTCAATGGTATTATCAACACTAACAATTCACAAATTCTTAGAGAAAATATTACTGAACTTCAAGGAACTGGTGCAAAAATTGTGCTAGTTGACTGCCAAGATGTGACATTTATGGATAGTTCAGCCCTGGGGGCTTTAGTTTTAGCTTTCAAAACATTAAGAGCTACAGGTACAAAATTAGTGCTTTGTTCTATTAATGAACAAGTGAGAATTTTATTTGAATTGACTGGTATGGATAAAGTTTTTGAAATTTTTCCTAGCCAAGATGAATTTCATCAAGTTGTACTTTCTAAAAATTAATTACTGAAATTGAATTTGTAAGATTGATAAGTCATCATCAAAATTCTCTTTGGAGTTTAAAGCAATTAGGTAATTTAGCACTTGTTCTAGTGGGCAATCAAAGGTATTTTGTATGCTGACTAATATTTGAATTAACCCATCTAAACTCCAAAGAGTTCCATCAGTTTTGGTGATTTCGTAAGCCCCATCACTAAAAATATAGAGATTGCTAAAGTCAGTAATTTGACAACAAGCATCAACATATTTTGCTTCAGGAAACATACCCACGGGCATACCAGGAGTTCTCAATAGCTGCACTTCGGGATTTTTTGGGGATTTGCCAGATACTAATACGGCTGGCGGATGCCCAGCACTAGCATAAACTAACTGCTGGGTGACTTTGTGATAAACTCCATACCAAATGGTAAAGTATTTATCATTTTGATAATCTATCTGGAAGGTTTCATTTAATCCGCGCAGAACATCACTCGGTTGATAGTAATTTAAACTTTTTAAAGCCCGCGATCGCAGTAAATTTAACACCGAAATAGATGGGAGAGTAGCCCTAAGTCCATGTCCGGCTGTATCTAATAAATAAACTGCCAAATAATCATCATCCAACCAATAATAATCAAAACAATCACCACCAAGTTGCCGTGAAGGAATAAAGCAGGAATTAATCTTAAATGGTTCTGTGGTTGGTAAAGGTAAAAGTGAGCGCACATATTCAGCCGCTTGTGCCAATTCTGTTTCTAAAAGCTGCTTTTGAATTTGTAAATCTCGACTTAATTGATGCAGTCTTAATCCAGCCCTAACCCTGGCTTTTAATTCGTTCTGCTCGATAGGTTTAGTGATAAAATCGTCAGCACCAGCATCTAAACCCTTAACGCGATCGGCAACCGAATCTAATGATGTTAATAAAATAAAAAAACTGGTGGATAAATTCGGATCATTCTTAATATAATTACATACTTCCAGCCCGTTTAATCCAGGCATAATCCAATCACAAATAATTAGGGCTGGATGGTAGGCGATCGCTTTCTCAATGCCTTCTTCGCCATTACAGGCTGTAATCACCTCATACCCTTGTTTTTCTAACAGCCTTTTGAGAAATACTTGTATTGTTGGATCATCATCGATTACTAATATTTGTAACATAAAAATTTTGATATAATTAATTATTATTTGATATCATAAAAAATCAACAAACTAACAAATTTAAAATTTCTCAACTTTCCTAAAGTTATTTGCTGTCAGATACCCGACTTCTCAAAAAAATCAGGTATCTTTAGGAATGCCATATCTGTTCAGGAACATATCAACAATTACGGTGGCGATAAAGGATTCATCCAGAGAAGAATAGCACGCTTAAGTTGATGTAAATCGCGGTAAACTTCTTGCTTAAACCATTGTCCCAAAGCATCAAAAGGAGTGAATGAAGTACCAATTTGCCATTGAATATCTTGTCCGAGAGGAGTTGTATGAGTTCCAGGTAAGGTTTGTGCTGTAACCATTTCTGGAAAGCGTTGTTGTAAAATTTTGGTTAAAGCTGCTGATTGGTCGAGGTTATCGTTATTGAATTTAATGAGTAAATTCCGACGGATTTTATAACCTTCTTGGACAATCTTATTAGTTTCTAATGGCGAAGGTGTAAACTCAATTGCCAAACTAGAGTTGAGTTGCTCAACTAAAGGAATAGCATCTTTAGCCGCATAGTTATTAAAGGATATTAAGATATTTCCGGCTCTTTCTACAGAATACAAACTACCGATGAGTAAATGGAGTTTGCAACCCATACTATGGCCAATACCATAAGTAGGAAGATACAGCTTACGCAATAAACCAGAGTCGTGTAAGCGTTCGAGGGTGCGTTCAAAGTTTAACAAAACAGATTGGGCGATCGCTATGTGATCTAAAGTATTCACAAAGGGAGTCGCAATCACAAGATATCCCTTACTGGCTACCTCTTCCAGTAACCAACGGTAAGTTAGGTGGGGTGCAGTAGCCACAAAAGCACCCCCTAAAAAATGGACAATACCTATAGGATTTTTGGGAACCAGTACCCAGTTACCTCTAATTTCTTTCCAGTCCATGCCTGTAGGCGATCGCTTAATTTACACTTCTTTATATTAGACTGGGAACCGCGACACTGGGGAATTCATACCAAGTTGCAATCAAAGATAGTCATTTGGGTGGGGAGTGGGGAGTAGGGAGTGGGGAGTAGGGAGTGGGGAGTAGGAATACTATTTCTGAACGCAACTTATACCAATTTAAGAAAAGAATGTGACAGATAGAAATCAGGAAAGTCTTACTGGAGCTAGATTTCTTAATTGCGTTAGCGCAGCGTTAGCGAGCCTGCGATAGCGAAGCGTTAGCGAGGAACGAGCGTCGCGTCATTGCGAATTGGTATTAGTATCAGGAGTCAGAATCAGAGAAATACTGAGCTTTGCAGACTGAGCAACAAAAAAATGATGCGATCGCAGATTTACTCAACTCGTTTAACTCAGTTCCTTCCTGCCAAAATTTGTGCAGCACTTAAATTCAAATCAGGGAAAGTCGCAGAAATAACCCGTTCCTCTCCTCGGAATGCAACAGCATCGTAGAAACCTTCTACTAACGTGCATACTGTTACTACCTGTTGAAGATGATCAACAATCCAATATTCAGGAATTCCGCGCACTGCATACTCAGAACGCTTGTGGCGATAATCTGTCGTTTGAGTCGATTCGCTGACAACTTCTACAACCAATATGGGAGGAGTTTCATCAAGTTCAATCACAGCTTCTCGATTCAACATTGCTTCCCACTGCACAGTTAATAACACCACTACATCTGGAATGCGTGAAGTATCCCAACGTCCCCCGCGTGGCGATCGCACTCCCACAGAGAACTTTTGTGCTGTCCAATTCTTACCCATCTTGGCACTTTCATCATCAAAAGTTCTTTCTAAAAACTTGGAAATACTGCCATGTTTGCCAGTACCAAGACTCATGGGGATAAGTTCTCCATCTACTAATTCATATTGAGTATCTTTGCCATCACTATACTTGAGATACTCTGCAAAAGTTAGTTTCTTAGTAGTTGCAGTCATAGCGATGTTTTTAGCTCCTGCTTCCAACTATAGCAGTCACAGTAAAAGTTCCCAAAAATCTAGTATTGACTATCTTCCTTGTCCCCTTTGTCCCCCTTGTCTCCCTTGTCTCCCTTGTCTCCCTTGTCTCCCTTGTCTCCCTTGTCCCCCTTGTCTCCCTTGTCTCCCTTGTCTCCCTTTTCACCCTCACTAAAATTGCCGTCTCACCTTCATCCTTGACTTTGCAATTTTTTCATTTCATACTGCACATCTAAAGCAATCTGTAATGCTTCATTTAATAACTTGCCATGTTCACTCGCTTTTTCTGTAACTTGCATTGTTGCCAAAGCGGCTAAATTATTGGCAAATAATTCAGCATTATGAATAATAAAATTCTTATTTTCGCGCAGAATTCTTTCGGTTTTCAAAGCTCGTACTAAATCGGCTCTAGTAAATTGCAATGCAGCAATTACTTTTTCTCGTTCTTGAATACTAACTTCGTGGTTTCCCGCCGCTTCTATTTGGTCATTAATATCTATGGCTTTAATCACTGCATTATATCGGTCAACATCATTTAAGAGAATGTGCAGAGAACTAGTCATATTCTCTTTTAATATTTTCTGAATATTGCGCCACAGCAAATAGAAAATTAACTGTATGCCAGCACTACCGAAAAAACACATTAATAGTAGTAATATCCAAGACGGAATCGTGAGCCAATTGGCAAATAATTTAATAATAATATCCAGAATTAAATAAGTGAAAACAAATATAGAAAAGCTAATAAAGACTACTGTAGCGCCTTCAGAACCTTTCATTTTATATACCAATTGTTTACTAAATTCTTTTAGAGGATTAGTAATTAAAACTAGTTGATATTTGACAGGCAAATTAGTGAGTTGTTGTAATTCTTTTTGACTAATTTCTAAGCCCTGTAAATCATCACGCACAGCTTTCCCCATAATTAGCTACATAGTCATTTAATACAATATAACAATCAAATTTCCAGATTGCTAAATCAAATGTCATTTTGGCAAGAATTTTTTACTTCGAGAAAGTTAGTATAAAAACACTAGTTTTGCTTCCGCAGAAGTACTTAAAAAATGAAATATTACTAAATATTAGGCTGTCCAGAAAGTAATACAGTGATGATAAAATCCATGATAAAAATTGATACCCAAGTAGTAACAACTGCCGTTGTGGCTGATTCTCCAACTTCCTTTGCACCGCCTTTTGTAGTTAGTCCCCAACTGCAACCATTAACAGCCACCAAAATTCCAAAAATGAATCCTTTTAACAAAATAATCATTAAATCTGAGGGTTCTAAAAAATTTCTGACTGATTCTAAAAAGGCTTCTGGAACAATCTGGTAAAACTGTGATGCAGCAAATACACCGCCTATGATGCCGATAATTAAAGCAAAAATCATCATTAAAGGCATCATCAAACAGCAGGCGATGACTCTAGGTAGTACTAAATAATCTATCGGATCAGTTCTGAGCATGTAAAGTGCATCGATTTGTTCTGTAACACGCATTGCACCCAACTCAGCCGCAAAAGCAGAACCGACTTGTCCTGCAAGAATACTAGCCGTCAAAATAGGTGCTAATTCTCGGCAAAAAGCCAAAGCAAACGCACCCCCCACCGCACTCACAGCACCAAATTGAACTAATTCTCTGGCGGTTTGAATTGTAAAAATCATCCCCGCAAAACCACTCACCAGCAGCACTGGCGAGATAGAACCAGGCCCGGCTGTCACCATGTGTTCTAGAATTTTGCGATAGTAAGCTTTTCCCTGAAGCAAATGAAGTATAACTTGACCAAACAGCAAAATAGCCGCACCACAACGTATAATCCATAATTGTTCGAGATTTTGTTTCGGGGGCAATTTCCCCTCCTTCAGACTGAGTTTTGACACAGAATCATTGGGAATAAAAGATATCGCAGTTCTGTTTGATATGTGGATAAAAGAGACAAGGGAGAGAAACGCACTTTGCTGGTAGGGAAGTGCTTGTCCACACTTTTGCAGTTATACACCTTAATCAAATAGATTTTTTATTTGTTTTGAAGTTTAGCAAAACAAACTCAAAAATTATTTTGCATACTGCACTACATCCTGAAAAGCTGGCAGTCTGATGGTGGTTATACTCTAATTATGCAGGGTAATTGCTGGTTTGGGCTGATTTTTTAGCAAAATATCATAAATAGACCAACTATCTAAGGTAAGAGAATTTATTTAAAAAATGTAACCTTTTAGCTAGTTGTTGAAATTTAGTAATTTTTGGAAATATTAACTATAGATGTAGCAGCGATTTGTTACTTCTAATATTACTAAATATCATGCAGCAGGAAGATTACTGAATTACTTAAAGGAAGTATTGTTTTAGCTCATGAACGGCAATGAGCTTCCTAGTATGAAAAGCCTGTGGTTTTTCATGTTGGGTGAATTTGTCATGTCTGGGAATATTTGAATTTTTCATATTTCTACTTTGTTTTGGAGGAAATTTTCATGGGTAGTTTACTTGGTTGGTCATTAGCACAAACAACTTTGGTGGTTTTAGGAGTAGCAACGGCGGCATTTAACCCCATAGTAGTTTCGGCACAAACAACAGAGCCATCGGTGACACCTGCGCCATCGGTGACACCTTCTCCAACTGCTGCTAGTAATTTTTCTGATGTGAGTACAGATTACTGGGCAACTCCTTTTATTCAAGCGTTAGCAGCCAGAAATGTCATTTCGGGATTTCCTGATGGTTCATTTAGACCTAACCAAGCAGTAACTCGTGCCGAATTTGCGACGATGATTCAAAAAGCTTTTAATCAAAATCCGGTTCGGCAAATTAGTGCGGGTGGGTTTACAGATGTACCTGCTGGCTATTGGGCGGCTCCGTCAATTCAAGAAGCTTACGAAACTGGGTTTATGACGGGATATCCTGGGAATGAGTTTCGCCCTAATTTGCAAATTCCCAAAGTTCAGGCGATCGCAGCTTTGTCAAGTGGTTTAAATTTAAATACTAGCGGCAATGCTTCTGATGTTCTCACCACTTACTATACAGATGCTTCAACAGTTCCTAACTATGCAGTCAACACTGTAGCTGCGGCGACTCAAGCTAACATTGTTGTCAATTATCCCGATGTTAAACAACTTAATCCCCAAGTTCCTTTAACTCGTGCTGAAGCTGCAAGTTTGTTGTATCAAGCTTTGGTTAGACAAGGACAAGCCCAACCTCTGTCTAGTAATGTGACGGCTGCTAATTATATAGTGGCTGGCAATACTGGTAATACTCAAACTGGTAACGATATTGTTTCCGTCGCTGCATCTAATAATTCTTTTACTACCTTAACGACTTTATTACGGACAGCAGGTTTAGCTGAAACTCTACAACAACCAGGCCCTTATACAGTGTTTGCGCCTACAGATCAGGCGTTTGCTGCTTTGCCTGCTGGTACTATTGAACAGCTACAACGGCCAGAAAATAGAGAAGTGTTAGTGAAAATTCTCAGATATCATGTGGTTCCTGGCTCATTAACTTCTAGTCAACTGACACCAGGCGAATTGAGAACGGCTGAGGATCAGTCTGTAAATATCAAGGTGGACAGTGCAAATAATCAAATCGCTGTCAACGATGCACGAGTGATTCAAGCGAATGTTCAAGCTAGTAATGGTGTGATTCACGTTATTAATGAAGTTCTAATTCCACCCAACTTGAATGTCAGCCAACAACCACCAGACAACAATCAAACTACTCCTGGAAGCACAACTACGGATATTGAGGCTGGTAGAGCTACCCGTGGCGGTTCTAGTTATATTGGTGTTGCTGGTAACATTGGTTTGGGTGGAGACTCCGCTTTAAGTGAAGGAAATATTGCCGTAATTAGTAAAGTCGGGCTAACTAACTATATTTCTGTACGTCCTTCCGCCGTCTTTGGTGATGACACTGTGGTTTTAGTACCTGTAACCTTTGACTTTTTACCTCGTTCTGTTAATCCCACAGGTGAGCAACGTTTTCCTGTTTCACCTTTTGTTGGTGCTGGTGTCGCTATCGAAACTAGCAATGATGCTGATGTTGGACTGTTGTTAACTGGTGGTGTGGATGTACCGTTAGGCGATCGCTTTACCCTAAATGGTACTGTCAATGCTGCTTTTTTAGATCAGACTGATGTTGGTTTACTCTTCGGTATTGGTTACAACTTTTAATTCAATACGGTGTATTGAGGTTTAAAACAGATGGCGATCGTTTGTCTTTGCGGATGGGCGATCGCTTGCTCTTCCAAAGCGGATGATTGTAATTGTAGCATGAGGATAATTATCCCTGTCTTGGGGTTAATGATGGCGATCGCTTTTGCTATTTTCCGCAATTTTAGGTGCATCAGACATTAAAATTCCCCTCTCCGCGTTGGAGAAGGGATGGGGAATAGATCATATCAATTGCAAGTTTTGTCAGGCGGGCAATGCTCAAGATTAGTGTAAACTGTGAAGTACCTACAGCGACCTTCGGTACACTGTAGGCTTCCTGTCTCGCTTGCCACTGCTCTGTTAGGAACATTGTTAAACAATGTGCGTTACCAAAAACGCTCCGAGTCTTA
>NZ_JACJQW010000063.1:0-26725 GCF_014696905.1 Nostoc sp. FACHB-190 | reverse complement strand
ACAGGACGATGTGCCTGTCTGTTAATTTAAATTAACAGACAGGCACATCGTCCTGTTATTAGATTTGCTTATATAACTTGTTATCATAACTCGTTCATACCTGCATTAACTTGTTATATATTGCTATATCTGCGTTAGGCTTATTGCGATTGCAGATATCTGAAACTGGCTCCAGGAAGGGGTTTTAGGCTTTAGCATTCTTGTCATAATAGCTGTTCTTGCTAACCTGTTCATTGTGTTAATCGTGTTTACAATAACTAGTTAATTAAATCTAATTATATAACAATTTGCATCTTGTTAATTGTTATATAACAGTTTTCAAGTGATCGCTAACATAAGGTGTTCAATTTATTTTTAGAGCGTTTCTAACAAGTTAGTTAGTTAGAATGCGATCGCAAGAAGGCGAATGCTCCGCGCCATTGCTTTTTTAATGACAATCCGTTGCTTGAATTGGTTTGATTATTTTACCAAGTGCGTTTTCAACTACTTATAGTGTACAGCCATTAGGTTTTTTCAAAACTTTCCTCAACTAAAATCACAGGATGCTTGCATGACAAAGCTTTTGCGTTTTTATTCGCTCTCGATTACTTTTGAAAATATTACTTATGAGAATCGCATAAAAGACATTCTCATAAGTAATCCCATTAGTTTGGGCAGTTTTGACCACAGTCTTGACATGAGAAACATAGTTTCAGAGGCGATCGCTACCTCAATTTTCCATCTCAATGTCATGACTGCTCTCATCTTCTTGAAAGCCTTAAACCGAGTTTTACCTACAAGTATCTTTCGCGCTCTACACGCTCCTTAAGCTGCTTAAATCGCTAAATTAACCGCTCTGGGTTTATTTGTTTATTTGTCGGGTTTGGTAGTAGGTCAAAGCTTAGAGGGCGATTGAGCTTACGCTTTGTCTTCTATTCATCATTACTGCGATCACCTATGGTGGGCGCTTTGCGCCATCACACCAAGCTTGGACGCTCTGCACCATTGCCTATAGAATCTCGATATCTGTTAGATATTTTGAACTTGTTATAATTTGGAATTTAATAACAAGTTACAGATAAGAGTGAGCTATCAAATGAGATGGGTTTAATTAAGATTATGTCAAGCAAATGCAATAGTTTTTTATAATCTATTTTGTACATAATAACTTGTTAGATTTTCAGTAACTACTAACTTTTTTCTCACAGTTTGATTAACTGAAAATCATCATTTTTGAGTCAAAAAATTAGTTTTTTATGAATTCATTAAATAGAGTTTTGTAACGTTATTTGTAAACATTTTTCAGAGTATTCCTCTTTGTCCTTTAGTCACATCTTTTGTTACATTTTGGCTTCAATTAACTTGGATTTTATCTCATCTATTTAGCAGTTTAATTGCTTTAATAATTGCCAAGTTTCTGCAATATCATGTAATCGTTGCAGTCCGCGCCATAAATTACTCCAGGATCTCCATCTCCTTTTCGCCCTAAAAATCCCCCTAAACTGGCTATCCAACGTATACATTGCTCTAATGTTGGCACTTCATTTGGCGGCTGATTCGTTTTATGAACCATACAATATAAGCTTTGCCATTCATGTCTCTCTAGTATTCCTTCTACTGGCTGTTCTCCATGACAACGTGCTTCATAGGTTAACCATAATAACCGCCATGCCACAATCGCATACGTTGCTAAAGCCCTTTCAATCCGTTCTGCTTCTTCTAACTGTAATTTTTCAATCTGACAGCCGCTTTTTAAACAATAATGATAACGCTCAATTAACCAGCGATAGCTGTACCAATTCAAGCACTGAGAAGCTTGTTCAAAATCATTCACAACTAAAGTCGTTAGCAGTAACCAACAAATAGCTTTTTCACCTGGAGGGGGAGCAACGCGATTTTCTGAAGTCGGACAAAAACGAGTGACGATGCTCCACTCCCAGGCCAGGCGATCGCTGCTCAAATAATTTGCCCTTCAATCTTTTATCCGTCTGTATTCTACTTGATAAAGCAATTAATTCTAATTTCTCAATACTTAACAAGTTATTTTTATCTTAACAAGTTAATTTGTCTGTTTGATGCGATCGCTGACTATGTGCTTTAGATTAGCCATCTTTTTTAGCAATTTCTTGGCTCTACATTGTCTTTATTTTACGCTCTCCCAGCAAGTATTGTATTTTTTCTATGCTAACTGTTACAAAATACTTGAGATATTTACTAACTAGTTATTGTTTTATATAACTTGTTCAGTTATAGTATTAACAGGTTAGAAAAAGCGGGTTTTTACCCGCCTCAATAAAAAAGGATGTTCGTATGTTACCTCAAATCCACTCTCAATCCCAACTTCCAGCTAAATCAAGTAACTACTACGACGGTGAATTTGACGCTGCTATCGGTTTACCACCCAAAACTTATTGGGGTGACTACTGGCGCGGTTATTTAAACAAAACTCTCGAAACTGGTAACACTCCTTTCTAATTCATCAGGGGAGCTAAAATCTCCCCTTTCCATACTACACATTGAAATTTTGTCCCTCTCTCTTCAATCAGGATTTTTTCAAAGGATGTAGCACATGAATTCTTTTACTAAAACATTAATATTTCGTTCAGAATTAGATGCTCAGTTGGTTGCTCAACAAGTTTATAACTGTCATCTTGATAAAAATGCTTTACTGGTTCCTCTTCCAGAACAACGGGCGGTAGACTTAGCCATTAGTTTAGCTGGAGTCGATTTACCAATAGTTGAGGGCGCGAGTTGCTTACTTCCATTCCCAAAGCATGAGAGGGAATGCCAAGATGATGATGTACCCCAGATTTATGTAGCTTGTTTATCTGCATATAACAACGGGATGTTACATGGGTTATGGATTGACTGCACACAAGATGTAGACGCTATTCGAGAAGACATTGAATGGATGTTGTCTTGGTCGCCTTGCCGTGATGATGAACCCTGCGAAGAATGGGCAATACACGACTTTCAAAACTGGTGCGGCATTCATATTGATGAATACGAAGATATCACTAAGTTAGCTGAACTTGCTCAAATTTTGACAGAACACGGTGAAGCTTTCGCTGCTTATTATAACTACGATAGTACATCCGCTAGTGTAGAAGACTTTCACGAACGTTATTACGGTGAATATAAAAGTGAAGAGGATTTTGTTTATGAACAGCTTGAAGAACAAGGAGTGTTTACAAAATTAGAAGAAATGGGAATTCCTAGTTTCTACCTCAACCTAGAAGCAATTGCCCATGATTGGTTCATTGATTCTTACTATTCTGTACAAAAAAGTTATAACAAAGTTTATATATTCAGCCGCTTTTAATAAAAAAATGAAACCAGAGGGATAAATCCTCTGGTTTCAACATATTTTTAGTTTTTTTGAGGTTTTTGTTGTTGAGGTTTAGGACTGGGAAAAACTACTGTTTCCTTATTTAGTCTTAACAGGTAGCAGTAGCTTTTAGTATTAGGACAAGCGATCGCAGAAGGTACATTAATCCCCACTGCATAACCGATGCACAGAGTAGTAACAAAAGAACCCAGATAAATTAGCCAGCCTGACCAACCCGAACCAACCCAACGGGCAAAGTGAATCAGGTTTATTCTAAATTGCTGCGATCGCTGGCGGCGAAGTTCGGAGCGTTTTTGTTCAGCCTCAATCCATTGCTGTGATTCATTGAGTTTGTTTAAAGCTATTTGGGTGGCTCGAAGCCTAGCCTTTTCCTCAATAACTTTATGAACTTTAACCTCAATAGTATGCTTTTCTTCTGCTATTCGGATACTAACCCATTGTCCGATGTCGGTGGCAAGCTCATCAAAGGCTGCGGCTGCGGGAATATTGGGGAAGTTGGCTTTTTTCCCATAATTTTGTCTTTAAAAGCATTTCTTAGCTGCTGCCATTCATTTTGAAATTCAGGCGATCGCATTTCTTCTAGTAAGGATTGCAAATACAGTTTAGGTAGGCCAGCCATATCACCTTTAGCTTTTTGCTTGACCATTTCTCTAATTAACTCTCGTTCCTCCTGGCCTAATAAAGCTGTAGTTTCGCCTAACTGCTCCAAAAGTGTATCTGTATCTGCATCTAAATTAGATGGGGAAGCATTGGTATCAGTAGTTAATCCAAAATGTTGTGCTACTTCCTGAACAGATTTACCTTGATTTTTAATTAAATCACCAGCTTCAAGGAAGCGATCGCACTCTGCCGAAGAGTATTCATCTTTTTCCTCTAGACCACAGGCTTGTAATACTTGCATCGCTTCCATAAGAGTCAGCTTAAATCCTTTATTACGAGCTTTACCCAACAACTCGGTAATATCTAATGGTTTAGCCTTCCTTCTCTTCTTAGTTTCTGTAACATCATTTTCTGGGGTAGCAGAGGCTTGAGAATGCTGTTGTTTTACTAGTTCCACTGCTTGCTGAAAGTCAACTGCTGTAATCTCTTCATCGCTATATTCTTCCTGATCTGTAGATAGTTCACAAATTTCCAAAGCTGCTTTTACATCCTCTGGGGATAAAGAATACATATTTTGCAATGCTTCTTTTGTATATGGCATATTAACTCCATTAACTAAATAATCCTTCAAAAGTGCTGTCGTCTTCGTGATGTATTAAATCATCCAAAGGTTGAGAACCAGTGCTTATGACTTCTGTAGCAGTTGATGGTTGCAAGTTAATATCATTAAGCTTTGGTGGTTTAGTCACAGGTGGAAATGCTTTTGTAATGGCGGCTGGTTGTAATACAGCATCATCGTCTAGTTCCAAACCAAAGCTTTCAGCTAAATAGCTAATATGCAATTTCAAACGATAAATAGCATTCTTAGCACATTGTCTTAACTCCTCATCAGAGTAACCTGCCTCTTTCATTGCAAATGGTAGCCAATAAGCATTTAGGGCAGAAAATAACTTGTCACGCTCGGTAAAAAGTGGGTCTTTCGCTTTAAGGAAATTGACCAGGGCAGTATTCAAGTCTTGAGATTCCAAAGCAATACGGAATCGATATTCTATTTGTTTAGCCATTGGCAGTACCTACTTGCACTTTAGTCTTCAAAGTGCTGCCGCACAGGTAGAAAAATAAACCATAAACATCAGTTAGTCGGTATTGTAATGACTTGGCCGCAACTTGGGAAAAATTATCGGTAATTTGTGACTCCAAATGATCGCACCAATTAACTTTTGTTGTAGAAAATAGGTTGTTCAATTGAGAACGAAAATAATGAGCCGTACCACCACCCATAATTACCTCGTCAACATCACGAGGTACTTGCAACTTCAACCAATTGGATAACATCATCCAATACTCTTTCCTGCCATTAGTGATTGCATTTTTAATTGTGGTTATTTCATGCTCTTTGTAAGCTGCATCTACCATTGCCAATTCTTCTAAGGCTTTAGTATTAATGTTCCGTCCCGCTTTACAAATTGCTGCCGTTAGTTGATGAGGATTTAAACCAGATGTTTGGGACATCACAGACTCAATCATTTTGGAAAATCCCAACGGCTCTGTTTTACCTTTGCTCATTTCTCCACGTTCAATCACTAGGATAGAAGTGTCTCTGTACCCTAACATAATCACAGCAATTGTCTGATCTCTGATGCTAGAGCCTGGAGCGCGGCCTCTTGTGAGAATACCTCCCCCTTCTGGAAGACAGACAAAAGCATCCAATTTAAAAGATTTAGCTTGTCCCTTGAACTTATAGTCAGCTAATGCTTGAGTGATTAACTGTTGAAATAAAGCTCTATCTTGGTACTCTCCCCACGGCAGCAGTATACCTAATTGGATAGCTGAGTTATTGGGTAAATCGTGTTTCGTAGCGATCGCGCCAACCATAGCCAGAACTTTGGGCAAAGCTAATTCAAATTTGCGGCGTTGCAGTTGTAAATCTGCATTGAATCGCTTTCGAGCCAAAAACCCTACAGCTTGAAAGCTGTTCTGATATTCAATCCAAGCACTATTCTCAGGTGAAGAATGACCGATTTTACTCTGTTCATAAGCTTGTAAGCTTTCTAAAGGAACTGTTGCAACTTCCGGCTCCATCAAAAGCAATTCCGGTTTAAAGCTCTCCAAAGTATAGAAACATTTGAGAAATGAACCACCCGGATCTACTGCAAGTTTTAGTGGACTCATAAAATTTAATGACTTACTTGAAGACTCAGTACACCAAAAATTAGTAGCAAAACGTATCAGTATATAAGGGAAGTTTTATGGTAAAACTATGGTATTTGCATGGCAATATCATGGCACTTTTATGTTAAAACCATGTCAGTTTTATGGTAACTCTAATTTTATAAAAATTAAGCTATGGAAAACTTATGGTAAACCTCTGGTATTTTTATGGCTTTTTTCTGGCATTTTTATGGTAGATTTATGACACTTTTAAAAACCCCTTTTTCGCACATTATGCCTAAAAAATTTGGCAAGAAATACGGGTTAGTTTTAGAATTAAAATAAGCAAAAAAATTTTTATTGGTATTTGTATTATCAAATACTACAAAAGTAACATTTAGCTGAATGCTAACGGGCAAGAATACTAAACCACAGCAAGCAGTAAACTACTTCATGGAAGAATATAGCCATGAAGTCAAAAACTCTCGCTGGTTTGGCAAAGGTGCTGAAAAGCTTGGACTGTCAGGAGCCATTAACGATAAAGAAATTTTTACCAATATCGTGAATGGGCGATCGCCAGATGGCAGCCAAACCCTCTACGCTAAAAAGACAAGCTCCGAAAGATTAGCAGCTACTGATTTCACCTTCTCTGCACCAAAGAGTGTAAGCCTACAAGCGTTAGTAGGTGGAGATGAAAGGCTAATTAAAGCTCACTCTTTGGCAGTGCAGAAAACATTGGAGTTGATTGAATCTCGCTATAGCTTTACCAGAATTACAACAGATACAGGACGAGAACCTACCAGAACAGGGAATTTAGTAATCGCTGAATTTGACCACATTGAAAGCAGAGAGCTAGATCCCCATTTACATACTCATACGCTGATCATGAATATGACTCAGCTTGATGATGGTAAATGGCAAAGCCTCTCAAACAGAGAAATTTTTAAAAACAAGAAATTCCTCGGTATGGTCTATCAGCATCACTTAGCATCTGAAGTTCAGAGACTAGGTTATAAAGTAGAACCAAGGAAACACGGACAGTTTGAGATTAAAGGTTTCCGCGAAGAAGACTTAGAGGAATTTTCTAAACGCAGACAGCAGATATTAAAGGTAGTAGGAAAAAATTCAACCTGGGCAGAGCGAGAGGGAGCTTGGTCTATTACTCGTGCAGCCAAGCAGAAGATTGCCCCAGATGAACTAAAAGCCAAGTGGCAAGAAGAAGCACTTTTCTTTGGCATTCAATTTGTAAACTGGGAAGCTCCACAGCCTGATTTCCAGCCGAGGTCTATCACTCAAGAGCATTTAGAAGCCGCGATCGCTCACTGCTCAGAACGAAATGTCTCCTTTACCCAGGAGGATTTAGAGAAATTCATCCTTGAGCAAGGGCTGGCTACAGACATAACTCAGATTGAACCACTAATTCAGGCTAATACTGAATTACTCAGCTTGTCCGAACAAAGACGCGATTTTACTACATTGTCGGCAGTCAACAGAGAAATAGCAACTATTAAGTTGATGCAATCTGGGCAAGGAAAAGTTAACCCACTGGTACACCCAGAAATAGCCGAAAGTTATTTAGAAAAAACTGCTCTAAACCGGGATCAGCGTCGCGCCGTCTTAGACGCAGCAACTACAACTGACCAATTTACAGCATGGCAGGGAGTCGCCGGGGCTGGTAAGACTTTCGCACTCAAGGAACTGAAAGCGATCGCTGCCATCAGTGGCTACACTATTAAAAGTTTTGCTCCCAGTTCAATGACGGCTAAGGTTTTAGGACAGGAATTAGATATTCAAGCTGAAACTGTTGCCAGATTGCTAGTCTCTGAACCACCAGAGGAAATTGAACCTAATCAAATTTGGGTGGTGGATGAGGCAGGTTTGCTCAGTGCCAAAGATGCCCTCGCTCTTTTAGAACGGGCAGAAAAAGAGCAAGCCAGGGTTTTGTTAGTAGGCGATACAAAGCAATTGTCAGCTGTAGAAGCTGGCAATCCCTTCAAATCGCTGCAACAGGCGGGGATTAAGACCAGTTACTTAAACGAATCTAATAGGCAACGTGCGCCAAAACTGAAACTGGCTGTAGATTTGATTGCCTCTGGCTCTATTGAGGAAGGTTTTAAACGTCTGGATGAGAACGGCTGCATTGAGACTGTAACACCAGAATCAAAAATTGCAGCGATCGCAAATGAATATATAACAGCCACACCTGAACAACGGGCGAAAACTCTAGTATTAGCCGGTACAAATAAAGAGCGATTGGCTATCACCCAAGCCATTCGAGAACATCTCAAGGCTGAGGGCAGTTTGGGAACAAATGCTATCATCACCCAACTGCAAGCCAAAGATTTAACTCTTGTACAAAAGCGTTATACCCACAACTTTGACAAAGGTGATATGGTCATGCCCACCCGCAATTACAAACGCCGGGGGCTAGAGAAAGGCAAGCTCTATAAGGTTGTGGGCAAAGACAATGACAGCCTCACTGTCAGAGATAGTGATGGTAAGCATTTTCAAGTAGATACAGGATTTGATAAAGCAGTTTACCAATCTCAAGAGATTGAAATCGCTGTGGGCGATCGCCTACGCTGGACAAAAAACGACCGTCAATTAGGACGGCGCAACGGTCAGGAGTTTGTCGTTAAAGCAATTGCTGGTTCTAACGCTCAAATCGAGTATTTAGATAGTGGTCAAATTGAATTTATTGATTTAAAACAAGCACAACATTTAGATTATGCCCTCGTCAGTACAACCTATAGTAGTCAAGGGAAAACGGCTGATAGAGTTCTCATCGCAGCAGATCACACTATTGGACAAGAAAGCTTTTATGTTGCTGTTAGCCGTGCTAGGTATTCCTTGAAGCTCTACACCGAAGATAAACAAGATTTACTCTCCTTAGCACAATCGAGCAAAGCCAAAGAAAACGCACTGTCTTTACTACGCCAGAAACAATTAGAGAAGCAGCAAGCATCACAGCAGACAGCAGCCACTTCATCACCAGTCACAATATTGCTAAATCAGCCAGCTAAAACTGAATCTAAACCTAATTTCATTCCACCAGTTCCTAAGCAATCACCGCTTAAAACACTACAACAGATAGCATTTTGGACTCCCAGCAGTCCTAGTGAACCGCCAGAAACACTTGACTTTCAACATTGGCAAGAGCTTGTAGAAGGTAGTGCTATTCATCCGGCGATCGCCGCTTTAAATTTCAAGTCTCTGCATCAGGGTTTTGAATGGGAACATGAAGCATGGGAACATTTAATGTACAGTCAGCAGCTACCACGCACCAATACAGGTAGGCTTTCTACAGGTATGATTAGCAAATACTCTCATATCGAGGACGGTGGTTGGTGGTGCGATGCTGGCGTTAATCCCAAATCTTTCGCTAATTTGCAACCAGGGGATCAACCCGATAGAACATTGTGGGGATGCTACAAGCCGAATAATCCCAGGGAGAAACCTGATAAACCCGGCAAATTCATTAAATATGAGCATCCACCTAAAACTGATTTAAGTATCTTCCTGTTAGATGTGCCTGATGATTTAGCAGACCGCATCTATAAAAAATATGGAGTCGAGCCAACCCAAGCAGATCGCACTAGTGGCTTTTGGTATTGTGTCTGGAAACATAACCTCCCAACCACAATTACTGAAGGGGCTAAGAAAGCTGCCAGCTTATTAAGTCAAGGTCATCCGGCTATCGGTTTGCCTGGGATTTATGCTGGTTATCGTAGTAAAGACGAGTTCGGGGAAAAGGTGAAAGCTAAACTCATGGATGAGTTAGCTGTTTTCGCCACTCCAGAACGCGAAATCACTTTCTGCTTTGATTATGAAACTCGACCAGAAACTAAACAAAATATAGAGATTGCCATCTCTCGCACTGGGCGACTGTTGGAGAAACAAGGAGCCTTTGTCAGTGTGGTAACTCTGCCAGGGCCAGATAAAGGTGTTGATGATTTGATAGTAGCCCAAGGGCCACTGGCTTATGAAAAGGTCAACCATGAGGCCATAAGTTTAAGAGATTGGCAGCAGCGCAATCAACAGCAACGAAAACCACCTTATCAATCACCTCGTAAACTCACACTGCAAGAACGTCAGCAAAGGTTAGCTACATCACAAAACCATATCAAGGAGCAAAATCATGACCTCAACCATCAGCAATCCCAGCACTCAGCCACCATCCGAGATCGCATTACTAATTCAAAAAATGGATCAACTGTTGATCAACCAAGCGCAGATGAATGCCAAAATCGAACAGTTAGAGTCTCAGAACCACGAATTGAGACAGGAAATCCACAACGTAGAACAAGCACAAGCCCAAAATTTGAGCGCGTTCTTGGAGCAATTAGCCGACACCTTGAACTCGAAGAAGTCGAGCAACTTGAAGGACACCTTAGAGAACTTAACAGAAGCCTTGCATCAGATGAGTTTCGAGGTCAAAGAACAGCGCAGCACCCAGATGACACTCAACAACTCAATACAGCAAGTCTTAACAACCCAAAAACTGATGTCAGCTTTAAATCAAGTGGATACGCTATAAATGCTATCTCTGAATTTTTAGACAACGCCGCTATTGAATCAGCTATCGATATTGAACGGTTACAATCTCTCATTCGTGATTTGCACCCCTCAAAGCCAGCACACATCGACCAAGCAACTCAACACAGGGCGATCACGGCGATCGCGCAACACATTGACTTGGCAGTAGTTGAATCACCTGCTCTAGTTCAAAAACTTGAGGAAGTTATTGAGCAATTGAAACAGTTGCCTCCGCCAATGCCTCTCAAACAAACAGTGATCGCTCCACCATCAACAAGGAAGGTTTTAAATGCGATCGCAGATTTTGTGGAGGAACAAACATTATCATCAGCCCTAGTTGAAACTTTACCGCCTGTCATCGAGGCAGTTAAAAATAAAAAAAGGCAAATCCAAACAATCAAGGCTATTCCTGAAAATTCTCAATTGCCAGAATTTGAAGCATTTCAAAAATCTATCGATTCACTCACTAATCAAGAGCTACTGTATTTAGAGCAAGCTGTTAAAGAATATTTCTCACAACCAGTGGCTCAAAAGCCTCTGCCAATCGACAGGCAAGCCATTGAGAATCAAATTAACCAGTTACAGCAACAAATTAATAGTTTGTGGGAAGAACACGCTCAACAAGAAAAAATTATTAAATCTCTGGAGCGTTTACCATTCCACCAATTAAGCAATAAATATAATTTAGTGGTTAACCAACAATTGCAAACTATTAACACTATCAAAGAGTTATTTACTCAAAAACAACAATTAGAAGCCTCTATAAAAGACTGGGAAATCCAGACTCAAAACTATCAATTTTGGGATAGAAAACAAGAAACAATTGATATGAAAGTTCTTACTCTTGTTTTACAATCAGCACCATTGCAAGAGCAATTATCTACTATTAAAAATGAATTATTGCGACAAAAACAGCAGCAACAATCTCAATCAACAATTAGATATCAAAACAGCCAAAACACAAATCAATTTAGGGGCTTAAGGCGATAAAATGCTTTTTCACTTCCCTAGAAAAAGAGTATTACTAGTAGGATTCAATCTCAATAATATATTATCATAATATTCTGTTACCATAAATACAATAAAGCTCGTTACTCCAATTCCAATTGTTCTTGTCCAGCCAATATTATTAGGCAATATAAATAATTGTATTAGCCCCATAATAAAGACTAGCATCAAAAAAAACCCGATTAGTTTTCCAATTCGGATAAAAATAGGACGTATCCAAAGCATTAAGTAAAAAATTAAGTAGATAAAAACTCTTTTGATTGTCAAGCGTTTTATCATAACAAACATCTTTGTATATATATGAATTTAGAAGCCAGGAGTCAGAAGCGATACCCTGAGCTTATCAAAGGTTCAGAATTTAGAAGTAAGTAGGTGGACACGAAAATTTATAACTACGTCATTGCAAACAAAAAAAAGTGGAGTCAAGCAATCGTAAGGGTTTTGAAAAATTTATATTCTGTTACATAGTTGGGTTTATTCGTACCTGCCTGCTTATTTAGTAGATTAGTAAATTGATTCATCAAATATTTCTTCTAATTCTTTAACCCTTCTGAATCCTGAATTCTTAAAAAACGTTATCTTCTAGGTTTGATTGATTGTGATTGTGATTGAGTGTGATTACTTTTTAGATAATCAGAAACTACCTGTCCTACTTCCTCCAAAGATTCAACATCTTTCTCTGTAGCTTGAGTAGTCAAACTATTATCTACCATGACTGCCCGACCATCTTTAGCGGTAACAGTAATGCTATCTCCTTTTTGGTAAAAATTGTAATTTTTACTTTCATAACTTCGGGAACCATCAGAGTTTTGATTTCCAAACAGACGCAGCATAGAATCTATACTTTTAGAAAAAGCTTTACCTTTAATTTCCATCACACTGTTAGTTACTTTTTCTACGTTCTCTTTGACAGTATGATTGACTCTTGAGTGTATATCACCAACTGCTTTAGTTACTTGCTTATGAACTGTATTTACTTCCTCAGAAATTTTACTTTGAATAGCACTTGTAGCAGCTTGATGACGTTCTATGCCATACTGAACTTCATTACTGGCTAATTGCTTAACTTCAGCAATCCCATCTTTTACTACACCTACTTGTGATTCAAACTCACTTTTAATAGCAGCTATTTGTGATTTCATCTCTGCCTTAACAGATTCCATTTGTTGATTAATCTGCTCTTTTAAAGCAGTGATTTGAGTCTCTAATTGAGCTTTGACTTTATCAACTTTTGGTGTCAGCGCAGTTTTTACTTGTTCATAAAGATTTTTAGCAGTATTCTTAGCCTTACTCTCAATTGAGTTAAGCCACTTACTTAGACTTTCATTTTTAACGACAGGAAGATTCTGTTTATTTATTGCCTCCAATCCTTTTTGTAATTGCTCAATGGTTTTTTGCTGTGTATCAAATGCTTGCTTAAGATTAGCTAAATCTGTTGATAGCTTTTGAGTAGATTCAACACTTGAGTTCTCTTGCTGAACAAACCTATCAATCACAGCCTGCTGGTCTTGAACTTTTTGTTGTAAAGCTTCTACTTGTTTTTTTAAATCCTCAATAGACAAAGATTTTTGTACTGGCTCGGCTACTTGAGTTAGATTTTGCTTAATTTCATTAGCTAAACCCAACTTATCACTTAGAATTTCTCCATTTTTGGCATGAAAGGCTATATTTTTGCCAATCATGATTCTAACTGAGCCTTTCAAATTTTTAACATCATTGATAGCTGTATTTAATTTTTCTACTATCTCAGCAGACATTAAGTTAACAGCAACTTCTCCATTAGGATTACCTTTATATTTAAGTTCTTTTCCAACTAAAATTGATATATCTTTTTGAGAATCTAAGCCTTGGAATTGGCCTTTTTCTAAAATTTTTTGCAATATATCATCTAGTATCTGTAAATAGTCTTGTTGTACTTGTTTTCCTTCAGACTTAATTTCATCCATGAAAATTTACTCCTAAAGCTGAATTAGTCAAAGCAATTGGGTCAATAATTACTTCAGGTAGAACAACCCCACCAAGCCTATTAAGAATTTCTTGTCCTTCAATCTGGATATAAGCCCATTGGTGATCAATTTGTACTGCTATTGATTTAGCGTTAGCGTCTGAATCTATTAGACTATAATCTTCTAATTTCCCTTTTCTTATAAAAACATGAGGACTATCAGCATCTCCATAATAAATTTCCACAAGCTCTGGTACATAATTTTCAGGAAATGGTGGTTCATCCCAAAATTCAGCTGCATTCAGAATGTCAGCACGATAATTGTTGGCTAATAATGCAATATCAAGCGGCAATTTGCTCAGTAATTGCAATTCATAATCAGAAAAGTTACCCATAAATTTTCCTCTTAAATATTCTTCATTCTGTCATTAGCTGCCACATAATTATCAACTATTGGTAGTAATCTTTCTGCTTCTAAACGCCGTTTTTCTAACTCTTCTCCAGATGGTTCGCGTAAAGTAGAACGTAAAATAATTTTTTGCTGCACTTCGTACCATTTCTTAATACTTTTAGCTACGCAGTTAACTGGTAAAATATTTTCAGGAATTTGCTCTAATAAAGGCAACCCTACATCTTTACCAGAGCGAAAACCAGGACTGATAATTACTGCTCTACCAGGAGGTAAAGAATTAAATTGACTAATTTCAAATAGTTTTCGGGTAGTATTTTGCTCAGAAATTGAAGTGCTTGCACCACCTTTCCCGCCAAAGGTACGAGAGCGTTCTTTATGTCTAATTTGCTCGTCACCTAAAAAGTTACTAAATCGTTCTGCTGCCACATCATCTTGTGGATTAAAGATTATTTTTGTAGCACAACCACCAAATATTGCATTAGTAGTTTCTTTAGAATAAGCTTTCTCAAGTTGCGATAAATTTTGCAATCCTAATATAGAAATTAAGCCATCCTCACGGTTTTGATTGAGCCAATCTACTAAAGCAGGAAGATACAATGTTGGTAATTCATCCAATGCTAAAACTAAAGGATCTGTCCGTTTACCAGCTAAATTACGGATACATAGAAGGTGCAGAATAGACACTAATAAAGGAGCAATTACATCTCTTTTCTCCTTATCCATACCAAACACCACCATTTTTCGCCCTTTTAAATCCAAGGGTATGTTTGTTTGGCCACAAAATGCAGAAAGCGTTGATGGAGTCATGAAGCGAGTAAAAAGACCACTTGCTGTACCCACAATACTCGCTGCTGTTTCTGGGCTACCTGCTACAGATAAGAATTGCTCAAAAGCCACTCTGACCCAAGGGTTTAAATCAGCTTGTTGAATGCGTTCAATCAACTTAGGTAAACTCAGAATCGCATGGCACATCATAATATCTGGGAAGTTTGTACCCTTTGCCAGCATGAAGATTGCTTGTGCTAACTGATCCCCTGCATTCACAAAAAATCCACTTTCGGAAGAGTCACCACCTGATGAGAGTTTAAAGTTTTTATTCAGGACGATCGCCAATTGCCGGGCCATCTCTGCATCAGTTTCGCTCCGCAGAAAATCTAGTGGATTAGCTACACATGACTCTTGAAATCCAGGGGCAAGAATCGACACCTCATATCCACGCATCGCAGCGTAACCTGCTATTTGAGGGGCTTGTCCTTTGGCCTCTTCTGTTGCTGATTTTTGTCGATCAAACTTAAAATCATAAAGAATGATTGGTATTCCTTGATCAATCGCAGACCAAAGCAAAGGATTAATCATTGATTTCGTCTTCCCCCCACCAGGGCCGCCACAAACAAAGATGCCTCGTTGGGCTTCCGGCAGATACAAAATTGAGCTATCTTCTGGAAGATTAATAATGCGTTTGTTACCTACTTCCTCAAAAGTAGCTCCTTTTGGAGTACCAACATAAAGAGCTACTCGGTTATGTTTGCGTTTTTGAATTAACTTCATGGCTAACTTCCGGGCTGCTGTTCTTTCTCTAGCTCCTGCCCACCTTGCCCTTGCTAGTTTGCTTGATCTACCCCTGCCGTCTAAAGATTTAGCTACTACTAATGCAACTATAGATATCAGCAATGCTAAACCCATTGGCGAATAGAAAGTAGAGACAAAGTTGCTCGGAAGAATCTGGTTACTAATATCCTGTTGGGTCTGGGTTGTTGCACTCATTACCTTGTCCCCACAACCACTAACTCATTTTCTCTTACAGGTATCCAAGGTACTGGCCCAATAAAGTATGGGGTACAGGTCTTGCCTACAAACGAAATATTGGCGCAAATCCTGAAAAACAAGCCAAAGTCTGCTGTTCCTTGTGATTCATTCACTCCTGTCAGTACAACCTTAAAGGCAGATCCGTAAACAAGTCTACCTGTAGGTTCTTTGCTACCATTCACCCGACCCAGTAGCCCAAATCCACCCTTAACCATTTGAGAACCAAAGGCCCAACGTTTCCCGTAAAGTTCCCCTTGTTGCCCAGCTAAATCGCCTAACTCCATATACGCACATTCTTGACGACTTTCGCAAGCGACAGGAATGGTTACACTACTACGGTTAACACTGCCAGATATAAAGTAGTCTGAGCCGACTTTTGTATCTCCTTGTTCCGCTTTTCCCAAAACTAACGATGCAATACCAACTACATTAAACTCTGCATCAATCGGTTGAGGCATTTTATCAAATGGAATTTTGTTTAATCCTGGTACTTGATTAATAAAACTCTGTTGCCAACCTGGAAATTTAGCTAATTGAGTTTTACTTAGCCCTGGTACTGAATTAATTGGGTAACGGCTCAAATCCAGCTTACTTAATGGTGTATTGGCTGCTTGAGGGTTAGACTGTAAGACTCGTAATAAATTACCACTTACAGCAATTTTTAAAGGCTTTTTGTTTTTGATTTTTGACTTTGTATTATCTGCAACTGTTAAATTAATAATTCTTTTTTGAGCAGCAACTTGATTAAATAAATCATAAATCGGTGCTACTTGGCTGATATCAAGGTTTCCTAGTCCTGGAATTGCTTTAACTAAAGTGTTCGGGGTTTGCCATTGTAGCAATCCTAAGTCTTTCAGCGTCAATTGAGAAAAATCAATTGGTGCTATTGCTGATATACTTTCTAAACTGAAAGCACTCATCTTGAAAGCATCTTCTACATCTCCTAACATGACTATCGAATCTATTTTTTGTCCCGCCGACCAAGAACGCGAAGGATTATAACCGATTTTACTCACTAACTCTGGTGCAATATTTAGATATCCAGGCTGCCCAACTGGTGCTAAATTATCCCAGGTTATCTTTGACCAATCAGGTATTTTTGCTTCATATTGATGTAACGTGCGAGTTTCAATTGGTATTTGGGCTTGGGTTTGTATTGGCGTATTAGCCATTAATATTGTTGAAATTCCTAATAATATTTTTGGAAAATTCAGCATTTATCTTCCTCTATTTATTAAGCTTTCAAATAATTTGGCTGGGACACCAGATAAAGAAATCGCTTCTTGTTGACTCTTGCCTCTACGTAATAATCGAATAGCATCTTGCAGTTTTCGCCAAGTCCTTGAATAAGGCTTAATTTCTTTATTAGTGACAGCTTGTGTTAGTCCATAAGCTAAAGCATTAGCATCATTTCTAGGAATTGAATTTCTCTCAGTTACTAACTTAGGTAAGGCTGGGTTAGTCGTTGAATTATTTGCAATATTTGTAGAACTAGGAGGCAAGCTGTTACTTCTCGTTTCTGTTCTTTGATGGGTAACTGGCTTGGCTATTATTACAGGTTTTTTGACGGTTACAGGTTTTTTTGGCTGTTGAACAGGTGGATTTGTTGTTACTAACTGAGGTGTTTTTCTACTTGTATTTAATATTGGTTGTCGCCTAAGTGGTGACGGTTTTTCAGATTCAGGGTGAATGATTAGACTTGTATAAGATGGTTTACCACTAGCTGGAGTTAGCTGAAATTGATAATGTTTATCTCCTTCTGCACTGGCCGTAATAATTGTAATTATTGTACTCCCATCTAGAGAGGTTGTTAATGAAGGAAAATTAATTGGCTTTATTTGTCTTATAAATAAGACTGTAGCTACTCCTGTTCCGCAGCTTTCATCATTATTTGATGTACTGCGTTGACATAAATTCCCATTGGAAGTTAACGCAAATCTTGATGGATCTCCTAGCCAGACTTGCTTGATTTTTTCTCCTGTAGGTATGAAGTTAATCGTTAGTCCGTATCCTTTCCAAACTTTTAAATCAATTCCTCTACTACTGCTTGCTTGAGCATCTTGTGAATAGACGTTTCTCGCTGCTGGTAATGCTACAGATATACCAGCATTACAAACTAAAGTAGTCGCCAGTAGCACAGCTAAAGTTTTCATATTGAAATAGATTTATTAACAAAAATTTGTACTTGCTTACCAGCTTCAATTACAAAAACTTGTTGTTGCTGTTCTAGCCCTCGTAATTGCTGCTCGTTGGCAGTTTTCATTCTCTCTAAAACTTCATTAATACTCCCTTGAGCAAAGCCAGCCACTAAGTCTTTATCTGGGTTATCAATTGTCGTTGTTGTACCTAATGAGCTAATTGTTGTTTGTGTATTAGCTCGATTTTGTATCTCTGCTGCTTTCGATAATCCAGATAATAAGGATGCCATCAGTGACGCACCTAAATTATTTCCACCTTTACGAGATTTGGCTTTTAATAAATTGCCATCTTTACCTAATATCAAAATAGAATTTGTCGGCAATTGTTTTTCTAGGGTTCCTCCATTACTATTTATTAGTGCCGATGTCGCTTTCATTTGTACAACTTCCGAATTAGTCGTGCTGATAGTCGCTACAACATAACTACCCTTGGGTAAAACTTCAGAACCATCAAATCCTTTTAATGGTTGAGTTAATCGAATCAAGCTATTTTGTTGTTCCTGATTACTATTACTACTTACCCATGCGATCGGCGTTTCCATCACTCCGGTGGCACGAGTCCCTACTAATACTTGCTTGCCTCCATGATTAGCTGGTATTGAAAAAGACACATTTTGATTCTGATTTGGGTAAGAGCCATTGACTGGTTTTACTCCTATACCTCCTTCTACCTGAAGATTCTTTAAATCTGGTTGATCATAGTTGCTTTCATCATTATTAGAAGAATAAATCCCCACATTTGAAGCTGCTATCCATTCCTGCATCGGGTCTTTCGCAGTAGGAGTAGACTTTACTGGTAATGGTCGAGAATTGTTCACTGCCGCTTGAGGTTGGGGAGTAGAAGGGGCAGGAGAAAATACCCTTCTAGGTGACACATTATCCGCAGTCTGATAACTTTTACTAGGTGCTTGGTAAACTTGGGGCTGTCTTGGGGTTACTGGCTGCGCTCTTACTGTTACAGCTGCCGTAGTTGTTGGCTTTGCTATTGGTAATGGGGTTGCTGGTACCGCATTATCTTTTTTCACGATCGCCTGCAATTCGCTTTTCTGGGATGTAATTGCGATCGCTGTTTTTAACTCTCCTTTTTCGTCTTCCTCACTGCTTGCTTTAGTAGGTTGGGTTTTTGCAATCCCACTAGCAGGTTGATTACTAGGGGAATTGAGAGCATCTGTCAGTGAGCTAATCATTGCCCCAAAAACAATGACTATTAGTAACACTCCTCCAGATATGGTTAATCCTTTTAAAATTGGATGTGACGCTACAGGACGAGTAGTGACAATTTCTTCTAGCTCATTTGGTGGTACATTATTCGTTGACTCGGCTGATGTTAAATCAGTTGTTGTAGCTTCTTTAATTTCTACCCCATTCATCCGTGCAAATTCTTCGCTACGATTGCCATTGCTGTTAGTAGCTGTCATTGCTGGGTTAGATTGCTCTTGCTCTACAATTTGGTTTGGCATAAAGCTACCTTCCTAAATCTAAGTCTTGAATTCGGTAAATCTCCATCCCTGCTTTTCGTGCGTTATAAGCTGCTAACATCTGGGCTGAAGGATTATTTGGTAATGGTAGAGTATCAATAGCTCTCACAAACACAGTTTTATTAAATGAAATTGCCTTGCCTGCTTGGTCTTTACCTTTGAAAATTACTAAATTAGCTACCATATCTGTTCGCCATTGACCTTCTGATATTTTTTCTGGTGGAGATATATAACGAACTAACAAAGCCGATTGTGTTTCTCCAGTAAATACATCAGATGGTGTTAGTCCTGCTATTTCTCGTAAAAAACTAGCGCGAAAATCTTCTGATAATGCGAATCCTGCACCCCATGTATTTGTAGTTAGTTTTTTATCTCCTATTTGCACTCCAGAGTCTAGTTTTAAATTTCTTGGGTCTAAGTTTTCATCTGATTTTGGTACAGCATTCCAACTCATCAAATTCATCATAGTGCGACCAACAAAATTCATAATTGCTTGGTTGGTACGCTCTTTTGCTCCAATTGGAATAGCTCTAATCGGTGTTCCATCTTGTAGTTCTACTAAAGTTGGTTTATTATTAGCAATTTGCCCTAGCCTATTTGAAATAGTTAGGCAGATAAAAAACACAAATATTAAAATTACTGTTTGCCCTAGAGATAGTAAAGGCGTAAAGTTTATTTCTTTTTTATCAAGTAATCTCATCTGAATACTCTCCCTGAGATTAACCTGCCACTGCTAGAAAAACCGGAAAAGGTCGCCATACCTGCTCCCGCACCCATCGCTACAGCCAAAATTGGCGAGAGAATTGCTTGTACTAACTGCAAAAATAGAGGATTACTATTACTAGCATTGACAATGGAACTAGCAGCAATTCCACAAACTATAGAGTACGATATCAATACTAAAGTTAATGCCAACCATCCTGACATCCACGCATAAATAGGTTTAGCTCCCAAAGGTAAAAGTGAAAGCACCAGAAATATAGGCGCTATGTAGGCATTCATCAAAAATGATACTTGCACAACATATTGAAACCCTGCTTGCAAACCACTAAATATTATCCATACCAAAGTTTGAACGGCTGAGTTAACAAACTGTCCGGCAATGTCTTTTGGATTCCAACTATTTGAATATGATGATAAGCCATATTTTTCTTTATACTTTTGAGCATTTTCTTTAGCTTGATTGATCTTTTCTTCTTTACATATCTCTCTAGGGTTAATTGCTTCCCCTTGGTCATTTACTCCAGTCTCCGGTCGTTTTTCACATTCTTGCAATTGCGCTTGAACTGAAAGTGCAAATGCCTGATCCATATTTGTTGTACGGATAGCATCTCTTAAAGTTACTCCATTTCTGGTTATACTTAATACCCTATCATTTAAGCTAACTGCTATATTGCGAAACATTAAAGATGTATTAGCTAATAATTGCCCATTATTAAGTGTCAACATTAAACAAACTATTAATGGGTAAATCATCTCAGTAATAATTTCATTATTTAATCCTTCCTGAGTTAACCGAAAATACCAACTAACAGACCAGAAAGAAACCAAAATTACACCAAATAAAGCAGAAACTTTTACCACTGCTTCATAAACTGCACTTTGGCCATTAGCTAAATCTAACCAGTCTTGGTTAAAGGCAGAGACAACAATACGAGAGCCATTAATAGCTCCATCTACAATATCTTCTGCATTCGTATCTCCAGTTACTTGCAGCCAGTACAAAGTTAATTTAGTGATTAGCATTGTTCAATTCCCAAAAAGCATCAGCAAATGCGGCTGTATTTAAGATTTGTTTGGCACTGGAATTAGCTTCAGTTTGTTCTTTTCTAGAATTCTCGTCTAGCCTACTGGAGATATCACTCAAATTAATATTTGCTGCTGATAAAGCTCTCGTCTGTTTTTGTTCTTCACTATGAATTGATTTCGTCATAATGGCTGTTTGTAAATTTTGCATAGCCATTTTTTTCAAAATATCTTGAGTAATCACATCATTTTGTGATTCATCTGATAATGCCGATGAAGTTTCTACAGCGTAATTACTCATTTCAGCTTCTTGTGCTTGAGTTAGTTGTCCATCTTTACCTAAAACAGATCCAGATAGCCCATAAGTATAGGCTTGATGCCATCTTCTCTGAGCATTTTCACCTTCGCTCTGAGAATCAGTTTGAACTAAATCAGTATCTTTTTTTTGAATTACAGCCTTAATGTTTTTACCTGCTGCTAATGGATCTGGTATGCCTATTACTCCATTCGTAGAAGTGATAGCTATATCTAAATCTTCATCTTCATTACCTTCTTTATCTTTATCATTAGAGTCTTCTGGTTTATTAGCAAATTCTTGTTTATATAAATCAATGTACGATTGCAAACTTATCATTACTTGCTGTAATTGTTGCAAGAATGAAGATTTCGCTGCAACTGGTAAAATCGAAGCAACAATGAATACAACCACAAAACTACTAAAAAATACTGAACGGCGGCAGATATGGATTAATATCGATTGGTTGAGCAATTTCATATAAATTCTCCAAAGAAACAGTAAAAGGTTGGGGAGAGCAAGTAGATATGACTTCTACTTTATTTCCTAAAACTTTGTTGCCAGTTACCATTAATGGTTCTGGCGGATATTTTTCAGGTTGCTTTGATAATCTTTCAAAAAGCTTGCCTTCATATCTTGGATTATTAGGTATTAAAGCTACTGCCTTATCATGTATTAATACATATTCTTTATCAGGCTTAAACTCAGTAGTTATTCCAGGTTGATTTAATTTAATTCTTAATTTCTCTTGGGTTGTACTTGCATAATAGGCTGCTCTCAGAAATTGATTATTCTGTACATATTTCTCAGCTATTTTCAAACTTTGCTGACAAGCTTGCTCCTTTCTGAAAATATATTTTTGATGTTGTTCTTTATTCCATTTCCAAGCTGTAAAAGATAAACCTGATGCTACAACTCCTAAAATAGCTAACAAGACTTTATAGTTAGCAAATCCAGTTACTATTTCTATTTTTTTCATAATGGTTTACCTTGCTTAATACATTCCACATAGTAATTAGCAAACTCGGCTACCCATTTAAATTTATCCGGGTACATTGCTTTAAATTTGTCACGGGCTGCTTGTTCTTCTCGACTATTGGCTACTAATGCCAACATTGGATAAGAAGGATAGTAACGACAGCGCACATATTTTTCTTTATAATCCAATAACCACAACGTATATAGTTGTTTGAAGTTGGAAGAAAAACTTTCATTTTTACTAATAATCTCTTTTGGTATTCCTAAATATTCTGTGAAACTTCTAGCCGCCCCTGGAACTATACGTCCAATTAAACGGCAAGGCATATTCTGTAATATTTGCTCTCCTGCTTCTGAATTAGCAATCGACAGAATATCTTGAGCTGCTAACATGACACGACAGCCTCCTTTACGAGCAGTAGCGCACTTACGCCCTACTAGCCGTGATAATGCCGAAAAGCGTAGTAGTACGCTGGCTTCATCCATAAAGAAAACGCTATTGGGTGCTGATAGAGATTGGCGAGAAGCAGCGATATACGCGCTCATCCCTAAAACTTCCGCATCTTTGCTTAACTGCAAGTTAGTCAATGCAAAGGTAATCAGCTTGGCCTCTGTATCAAATGTAGAGGGGCGACAGATTGCTTTCCCAATACTGCTATTTTTCCAATATTGGAACCGTAAACGGATGTAATTCAATGCTCGGTCAACATTTTCATCTTCATAGCCCAATTTAATATGCTCTTTCGTAAAAAAGTATTCCATGTCTGCAAGTGTTGGGGTGTTATCCCAGGCCGCAGAACCCAATCCTGCTTTCTTTGCTTCAGCAAAGCGTCTTTGAATATCGAGATCATCGTAAAAGGCTTTTGTTCCCAATGGGATAAGTGACTCGATTGTCTGTGATAAAAATCCATCAAAATCTTGAGTTCCCAGAACTAATTGAAGCACAATTAAGTTCACATCATTTCTGTGAGCTTGAAGTCTATCTTTCCATTCTTTAACCGGGACTTTTGATAAGTCCAATGGTTGCACTAGATTATTAGATTCTTTGGAGATATCAAAATAAAAGCCATTGTGATACGGTGTATAGTCCCCAAATGTCCCTGTTCCGTCATCGTTCGGCAGATCAATCATTAGCACACTCATATCTTGAGCTTGACATTCGGCAATGATTGACGATACTAAAACTGACTTGCCTGAACCTGTTGTACCTAGTATTAATATATTTTTGGTTGTTGATAGGTCAATTTTGACTGGCGAATCACTTTCATCAGCAATTAACTCAAATCCTTTCTCATCTGCTGCGCTATTTTGAACTATATTAGTTAGTCCTAAAATTTCACTGGCGAAAAAAGCTAATCTTCTATTATATGGTCGCAACAATATCGGCTCTAATCTCACTAATAAGGTTTGCAACCATATTAGCCAAGCATATTCAACTTCACGGGTTAGCTCTGTCGGTTGTGTGACATACCCTGAAATCAATCGGCAAGCATCATCAATTTCTTCTGGTGTATCTCGATAAACCAGAACTATTAAGCTTAAATTTAATGGTACATCTCCCGTATATAACTGTCTTTGGGCTTCTACCGAGCGTTCCACATTTATTTGAGCAGAAACATCAATTGATTTTCTCTGCTGTACATTTATATCCAACGCTCTAGAGCGTTTTGTTATCATCTGCTGAGTAGCGCGTGTTATGCCTTTATCAGCCGGAGAAAATTCCGTGATTACTTCCACATCAAAAATATTGTTCCGCGAGAATATATCCCACAAAAAACGAATTTGATGTCTCGTAGAAGCAAAAATTTCCGGTTTTCGAGTCAGTACCATTACGCCTACATACTTATTACTTTCTCCTTTTGGTAAACATACCCATCGTTTATCAGCAAACGGTACACCTTTATTTAAAACTGTTGAGGTTAAGTGCGGCTGATTGATAATTTCAATGGGCTTGTCAAATCCAGCATTTTCATCAATTTCTTCTCTTAACCCTTGCTCATCAAATACCAATGTATGCGGGATAATTACCTCTTTAGCTCCGATATTCTGGCATAGTTCTTTCCATAAATCTTTGTCTGTTTTAGGCTGTGGTTTCAAGCCCATTTGAATTAAAATCTGCTGATATCTTAGTGAAGCTTCTAAGCCCTTAGTTAAAATTTGGGTTAGCCGTTTTTTCGTTAATTGATTTACTCCTGAATCTGTAAATCTTCTTTGTAAAAAATTTGCAAGTTTGACTAAAAATTTATCTACTGGGTCGGCGGTTTCTAATGCTTCTGAAGTTACAGTAAACGACCAATAAACATTTAATTTAATATTCTTTCTAGCTTTAGACTTTGTAAGCTGTTGAGTTCTTGCCAATCTTCCCCAATCTAAAAATTCGCACTCTAGAGAAGATGGATTCTCAATTCGCTGCATTAAATACTGTTCAGCATCGCTATCATCACAAAAAGAACTCCACCTAAAAGTAAGTTTTTCGCCTTGAGGAATTTCTTTACAACTACTTTCAAAAGCTTTGGCTAATGCTTCTATTTCTTGTTCTGAGTTGAATATGGGATGAATCCCAGTGCATGAAAAACCAAATATTAACTGTAAAGTATTGCTACTTTCAGCCAGATTTTTTTTACTTAATAAATAAGCCCCAATCAGATACGAATCTTTTTTTAGTCTGACTATTGTTGTTAAATCTAGCCAATCTTCAAAAGGATTGAGAACTTTTGGTTTAGATGAACGTGTTAGTTTTACTCTTTTCGTGCCTACTTTCTTTTTTAACTGCGGCGATGTATAGGTTGCATATCCTCTTGTCCATCTTGGGACAACTGGATACATCTTTGACCAGTAAATGTGTGGTCTATCACCTGATAGTAATGCAACTGATAAGCTCACCCATATAGAGCAGCCAAGTCCCCAAAAAATATTTATCCCAATAATTAAATATAGTAGTCCGAAGACCACACAGAATGTACCAGCAAAAATTACAAACTGTCGGCCCGTAAATGGGCCAAACTTTGGGCTTTCGCCTAAGCTCTGATTGACTGTCCTAATTTCTTCTCTCATAGAGCTTTCAGCAGTTATTCAAAATGCACATATATCCATATCCCCTGATCAATCAGGGAATTATGCAAAACTTATCTCAGGCTTAACTATTTCCAATTAGTTACAAATGCCGTTACCAAACAATAAAGATTGGAATAATACGATGAGTACCACAGCTATGAAAGTAAATATCGGCTGCTGTATGACATTGCTTACTTCTTCTCCTCGTCCATAAGCTGCTACTCCTTGGAAAACCGAGAAGCAGAAGTAACCAAACAAAACTATTGTTAGTGCTGTAAATAAAATCATTGGCAAGTTATTCAGCACTACGCTATTAATTCCACCACCAACTGAAGCACCACGAATCATACACTCCATCGCTGTTCGGGCATTAGTAAACAATTGGGCTTTTGCGGGTTTTGATTCCAATGCTATTAGAATTGTTGTTGCAACTGATACTAATTGCCAACGTACTTTAAACAACCACTGAAATCTACTTTTTGAAGCTCTGTTTTTATTCAGCATAGATTCTCCAACCAGAGTGGTATTTACTGGAAAGTGCTTTCTTTGCTAAGTGAAAATTTTGACAGGCTTTTGCACTATTAGCTAATGTGCAAGCAACAAAACAACTTTAATATGAATATTATAAATTGAAGTATACAGCAGAAACATTGCAAATTGCTATTTATTAAATTATCAGGTCTTATTCGGATATCTAACTTTTGATAGTTGAGAGTTAAATATTAATTATGAATTTGTTAGCTAATAAAATAATTGCATAGATAGAAATCAATAGTTGTTATTTATAAAGTTTAAAAACTTGTTCCTACTGCATATATATTGATTGTTAGATAATTCCTTTCTCTCAAAATGTCTTTTTTATTACTCCATTTTTTTAAAAAATACTGAAAACAACATCAAATTTTTCGCTTTTTTACCTTAGTATACGGTTGTTATCGATAGTCTACCACAGTATACGGTGGACTTAATGATTTTTACACTTACTCAGTGTTTATTCGTAAATTATTGAAAGATTAGACTTGTTAGCTGTGATTTTTACTGTCATACTTTTGCGTATTACTTAGTATTTCTTTGACATTCTTTGAGATTATGCGAGGCGAGGACGGAAGATTTATACCCCAACCCGACAGTTTACATCCTAAACCTGCTTGCATAAAGCTCCCAAAACCAATTCGTGATTGGATTAAAGG